>JAUWZV010000068.1 GCA_030615105.1 Desulfobacteraceae bacterium | reverse complement strand
CACAGAGATGATGAACATCTTCCTTGATGAATTCTTAAAACAATATTCAGACAAAGATATCCTTTTTGTTTTGGATCAAGCGGGATGGCATAAAGCAAAGGATTTAAAAGTGCCTCCCAATACAACCTTAATGTTTCTACCACCCTATTCACCAGAATTAAATCCGGTTGAGAAGCTTTGGCAGTGGTTACGAAAAGAAGCTACTCATAACAACTTGTTCAAAACCTTAGATGAGTTGATGGATGCTTTGGAAGATGAATTCCGTAAATTGACACCAGAAAGATTTGTCCAGCTATGCCATTGCTCTTATTTATGACATGTCAATAAAAAAATTATATTATATGTATTTCTTGTTCCATCACGGTCTCTTTCTTTTTGGTTTTTAGTGCTAACTATAACCATAGAAAGAGATCGTGATTTAAGCAAAATCTTTTTAGGCCTCAACTTTTGAACGTTACTAACCAGTTAGTATATAGTTTCTGTATAGTTTTAAAAAATTAATAAAATATTGCGAGAAAATCCTCTATTTCATGATTTTTCTATCTGTATAACACACACAATCTGAATGTTATCCCGAAAACCGCATAATTATGAAAGTGTCCATCCAGTATTTAAGTTCAACACTAACGTGCCATATACTCAAATCTGGATAATTTTCAGTATACATATGGTAGTGGAAACTTCAATATTATTCTGAAACCTATCCGCCAAAATAAATCCAATCTCAACTATCGCGACCACATATTTCAAGATGAATTCAATGGTTATAGGTTTAATCCCGGTTATGCTATATTTGCATCGCAAATAGAAAGGATAATAGGGTAAAGGTCCCCAGGTTAAAAAACCCCTTGGCTCCAATAAGGAAGACCAAGGGGTCATGTTCTGCCTGGTAGTCCCAACGGGACTCGAACCCGTGTTACCGGCGTGAGAGGCCGGCGTCCTAGGCCGCTAGACGATGGGACCCCATAAATAAAGTAAGGAGTATGCAGTAGGCAGTAAGTCCGCTAAGATTTTCAGGTGCACTGCTTACTATGCAATGGCTGGGGGACAAGGATTCGAACCTTGGTTTGCAGGGCCAGAACCTGCCGTCTTACCCCTAAACGATCCCCCAACCTCATTTAGTACAGGGCTAAGTCATTTGAATAGGTAACTCTGTGTAATGCCAAGATTATTTGCTTAATCAATTTTTTGTAAATTCGAAATCCTAAGCACGAAATACTAAGCAAATTCGAATGTTCAAAATCCTAAATTCAAAACGAAAGACATTTCCAATAGTTTCACACGGTTATTACGCCAATGCCAGAAATATTTTGGTCATTTGACCTGCCCGCCATCCGGCAGGCGGGTATTAGGATTTTGAAATTTTTTAGGCCCCCCCTGGTGCGACTTGTTTATTATAGCCAGGTTTCGTTTAACTATGTCGAAATAAACAGTGTCAAACAAAGGCTATAGAAAAACGGTCTGGGCCAGGGATTTAAAGGTATTGAGAATCCTTCTATTTTACTAAGTTAGAATCTACTTTGACGTTACCATTCACTTAGTATAATTTTCTCGATCCTCTCTTGAATGTCAAGTAAAATATTGCAATTTTTAGAACCATCTACTCAGTCCGGGTATGGAGCTGCATGAAATATACTCATAAATATCCAACCACCAGATCCCCCACCTCCTTTGTGCCATACCCCATCTTTCCTGCTTCCAGGCTTTTTAGGTCATCTTTTACCACCTTTTTTATGGCATTAAGCAGTACCCTGGCTGCCTCTTTTTCTCCCAGATAATCCAGCATCATCTGGGCAGCGGATATAGCTGCTATGGGATTGATCTTATTCAACCCGGCATATTTTGGAGCAGAGCCTCCTATGGGCTCAAACATGGCTGTGCCATGAGGGTTGATATTGCCCCCGGCGGCAATACCAAGACCTCCCTGGATAATGGCTCCCAGATCGGTAATAATATCCCCAAACATATTGTTGGTTACAATAACATCAAACATCTCCGGGTTCTTAACCATCCACATACAAATGGCATCTACATGCTGATAATCTGTAGTAACATCCGGATACTCCTCAAGAACCTCTTGAAAAACCCTATTCCAGAGATCAAATTCATAGGTCAGGACATTTATTTTACCACACAATGTCAGATGTTTATCCTTGTTTCTATTAAGGCAGTACTCAAAGGCGAATCTGATACAACGCTCAACACCCTTTCTTGTAGTAATAGATTCTTGAATGGCCACCTCGTCAGGAGAACCTCTTTTAAGGAAACCACCACCACCTGCATAAAGTCCTTCAGTGTTTTCCCGCACAACAACAAAATCAATATCCTCGGGCCCCTTATCTTTAAGGGGAGTATAGACTCCAGGGAAAAGGGCAACTGGTCGTAGATTGATGTAAAGATCAAGTTCGAAGCGAAGCCTTAACAGGATCTCGCGTTCCAGGATGCCAGGCCTCACGTCAGGGTGACCTATGGCACCGAGGCAGATACTATCCATCTCCTTCAGTTCTGATAAGATTGAATCAGAAAGGAGTTCCCCTGTTTTCAAGTATCTTTCCCCACCAAGGCCATAGGAGGTAAAGCGGAATTTTGGGCCTCCTTTAAGAGAGATCACCTCCAAGACCTTTATAGCTTCTGCAACCACCTCCGGTCCGGTTCCATCTCCAGGGATTACCCCTATGTTATACTCTTTGGTCATGGATAATTTCTCCAATGATTGTTACATATCCTAATGTCTCGTATCGTAATTTCATCTGATCAAAATACAAGAGATTACTTCGCTCCGCTCGCAATGACGTAGTGTCATTGTTACTGTCATTGCGAGGCGTCCCGAACGAAGTGAGGGAACAGCCGAAGCGATCTCATCAGGCAATATTGTTGCAAGAGCATCTAACTTGGTGAAAATTATACACATCTATCATCAGTCAACCCCTTTTTCTTGATATATTCCACCAGCCCACCTGCATCCACTATTTCTCTCATAAAATCAGGTATAGGTCTGGCAAAAAATATTTTACCAATATCCTTATCTTCTATTTCACCTGTTGAAAGATCAACCGATACTTGATCTCCCTCCCTGATAGAGAGATATGCCTCTTTGGATTCCAATATAGGAAGCCCTATATTGAAGGCGTTTCTATAAAATATCCTGGCAAAACTTTCTGCAACAATAACACTAATCCCAGCTGATTTTATAGCTAATGGTGCATGTTCCCTTGAGGAACCATAACCAAAATTTTCCCCTGCTACAATGATGTCGCCATGGTTAATAGTATTGATAAAATCAGGCTTCAGATAAGCAAAGCAGTTTTTAGCAAGCTCATCTTTATCGGATACATTGAGAAACTTTGCAGGGATAATGAGATCTGTATCCACATTATCTCCGAATTTCCGCACTTTTCCCTGAAGTTTCATATCTTCGGAAATCCTCCTAAAACAGAAAATTCTGCTGATTCTTTATTAATACAAACGCATTAATTGGAATGTCATTGCGAGTGAAGTTGCGAGGCGGAGCCGAAGCAAACTCGGAGCTGGCGTCGAGAGCCGTAGAGGGTGGGGACCAAACATTAGGCCAAAACAGATTCCTCGCTGGGCTCGGAACAGGCTCCGCAATCTCATAAAGAAAGAGATTGCCACGCCCTCTGGGCTCGCAATGACGATGTAAAAGATTTTGGTGCGTTTGTATTGGTACTATCCTTTCTTTATAGATTATAAAAGGCCATGCCATTTATTTAAATCTCATCTGGTGAGCCAATCCTTCCCAAAATTGCCGAGGCAGCAGCCACAACTGGACTTGCCAGATATACCTCGCTTTTGGGATGTCCCATTCGTCCTATAAAATTTCTATTGGTTGTAGAAAGGGCTCTCTCTGACTCAGCCAAAACGCCCAGGTGACCACCCAGGCATGGTCCACAGGAGGGAGGGCCGATAACCGCACCAGCATTGATCAAGGTCTGGATAATTCCCTCTTTGATGGCCTCTCCATATATTAACTGGGAACCAGGTATGACTATAAGCCTAATTCCATTCGCCACGGTCCTACCATTTAGAATCATGGCTGCTTTTCGCAGGTCCTCCAGCCGGCCGTTGGTACATGATCCTATAAAGACCTGGTCTAATGTTATATTCCCGACCTGGGATAAAGGCCGGACATTGTCTGGAGAATGGGGAAAGGCTACCTGAGGTTCGATTTTACCTACCTCTATATTGATTACCTTCTCATAGTCTGCATCAGGATCAGTGGTGCAGACAAAGGGGCTTCTGCTTGATCTTTCAGCTACATAGGCCAGGGTAATCTCGTCTGGCTCAATTATGCCGTTTTTTGCTCCTGCCTCAACAGCCATATTGGTCATGGTAAACCTTTGAGCCATGGAAAGCCCTTTAATAACGGTTCCCGAAAATTCCAAAGCATGGTAGTTGGCGCCATTAATCCCCAATTCATGCAGGGTATATAGTATTAGATCCTTACCCTCTACCCAGGGGAGTAGATTACCTTCGTAGTTGAGTTTGATTGTTTGTGGCACCTTAAGCCAGGTCTTGCCGGTAGCCATTATTACACCAAGATCAGTACTCCCAACGCCGGTAGAAAAGGCCCCCAGTGCGCCGTAGGTACAGGTATGGCTGTCCGCACCAATAACCAGATCTCCCGGGATAACTAACCCTTTTTCAGGCAATATCACATGTTCAATACCGGATTGCCCAATTTCATAGTAATATTTGATCTGATGTTGAATGGCAAATTCTCGCATTACCTTGGCCTGCTCGGCAGACTCGATATCCTTGTTAGGGACAAAATGGTCAGGAATAAGTGCAATTTTTTCAGGGTCAAATACGAAGTGAGTTCCTATCTCTTTAAAAACCTTTATAGCTAAAGGGGCAGTGATATCATTGGCCAGGGCCATGTCTACATTAACATTTATTAAATCGCCGGGTAAAGCCTGATCGACACCAGCATGTCGTGCCAATATCTTTTCAGTTATGGTCATGGGCATTTTTCATAGTTTCCTATAACATTGGATGATGGAGTGCCTGCCCTGTTAAATAAGGCTTTTATTGAAATATGCCATTATTATGCTCCTCAGATTATCTTAAAGCACGGGTGTCTTAAAGCTTATATTTAACGGGGTAAAAGTACTGGAGTAGTGGGTAATAATAATCGAATATTGGTATTTGCTCAATATCGTGTGGATAAAACCCTTACGGGTAAACTCCGGGTTAGGAATTTAGGTGTAAGCCTTTTATGCTGCCACTGCATATTGAGAAGTCAGGAAAATTGCTATTTGTCGATTGAATATTGATATTAGAAATTCACAATTGTCAATAGTAAATATTCAATAGTCATTCAATTGAATCCATCAATCTCCCGCCTATAACGGGACTCCAACCCGCCCGCCTCGCCTGAGCGAGAGCGATGGCGGGCAGGTACTCCAGTCAGAGCGAAGTCCCTGAGTTCCTTTCTTTAGCTCACTTGTTATTTTGTAACGATGGTTTTCGTTTTAGATGTTCCAATCTATTCAATCCATTAATGTAGGCCTTGGCACTCGCAACTATTATGTCAGGATCGGTCCCTTTACCGATTGTCTGTACCCCTTTTTCCTCCAGGCGCACTGTCACACCCCCCTGGGCATCTGTCCCGCCAGTCAGGGAATCAATAGTGAAGCGAAGTAGTTTGGATTCCGTTCCAGTGATCTTTGCAATAGTGTTAAAGGTAGAATCAACCGGACCTACACCAAATCCTGCCTTCTGTTCTAACTTCCCTTCGATCTCCAATTGTACAGTCGCCGTGGGGACAGTTGCTGTCCCACTTATCACATTAAGATACTTTAACCTATAGGTATCTGGAACTTTAAGTATCTCTTCGGCAACAAGAACCTCTAAATCCTCATCCACTATTTCCTTCCTTTTATCTGCGAGTTCTTTGAATTTCTTAAAGAGACGGTTAATATCACTCTCAGGTAGATCGTAACCAAGCTTTTTTAGACTATTCCTAAATGCATGTCTGCCGGAATGTTTTCCCATAACGAGACGATTAGTCTCCAAACCGATGGTAGCAGGTTCCATTATCTCATATGTTGTCTTATTTTTTAGGACCCCATCCTGATGAATACCAGCCTCATGGGCAAATGCATTTGCTCCAACAATGGCCTTATTGGGCTGGACCGGGGTGCCTGTAATCATGGCCAGTAAATGGCTTGAGGGATATATCTCTTTTGTGTTTATATTACTGAAATATGGAAGGTAATTCCTCCTTGTATGGAGGGACATGACAACCTCCTCAAGAGATGTATTGCCTGCCCGCTCCCCAATGCCGTTTACGGTGACCTCAACCTGCCGCGCTCCAGCATTAATACCGGCCAAGGTGTTGGCTGTGGCCAGGCCTAAATCGTTATGACAGTGAACGCTAAAAATTGCCTTGCCAATGTTAGGTGTGTGGCTTTTTACATAGGTGATAAGGTCTGCAAACTCATCTGGAATAGCATAACCTACTGTGTCAGGGAGATTGACTGTGGTGGCTCCGGCTGAGATAGCCGCCTCAAATATCCTGCTTAAGAAATCGCGGTCAGTTCTGGAGCCATCTTCTGCTGAAAATTCGATATTGTTCGTAAATTGTTTTGCATATTTGATGGCCTCAACCGCCTTGTTAATGACCTGATTCCTATCCATTTTTAATTTGTGCTTGAGGTGGATGTCTGAGGTAGCAATAAACAAGTGGATACGGGGATTTGCTGCCTCTTTTATTGAGCCCCAAGCGGCGTCAACATCCTTCTCAGAGGTTCGTGCAAGTGCGGCCACCTCAATATTCCTGATCTTTTTAGCGATCATCTGAACCGCTTGAAAATCTCCTTCCGAAGAAGAAGGAAACCCTGCTTCAAGGATATCTACCCTCAGTTTCTCCAACTGGGCGGCAAGATGCATCTTCTCTGCAGTGTTCATGCTGTAACCTGGAGACTGCTCCCCATCCCTTAAGGTAGTGTCAAATATAATAATTTTCTCTTTCATAGAGACGCTCCTTTCGTTAAAAAAGTGCCTAAAGTGAGCCCGCCCTGGTGCGACGTCATTTGAATATACGCTTGCTTCTGCTGTATCACCAATCCTGGTTTATCTTTGCTGAGTCAGGCTTTGCCAGGTCTGGGCCAGGGCTAAAATCTGGAGTAGGCGTTCACAGGTTCACCCCTGCCCGACGGATGGCAGGCGGGGTTCACCCCTGCCCGACGGATGGCAGGCGGGGTTCAGGGTTACCTTTCTTTCGTTGACCTTACTCGTAGGCTAGCAAGTGCTTGATGAACTCTCCTTTCTCCCTTCAAAGCTCACGAATCAACGGTTCAGACCTGCCCGACGGATGGCAGGCGGGTTTGAGGTGAACCCACAACCTCTGAACCCTGAACCCATGAACGGTTACGTTAATCTTTACTTAACTTGAAATAGATGCTATCCACCAGGGCCTGCCAACTGGCCTCGATAATATTCTCTGAAACGCCTACGGTATTCCATATATCTTTGCCATCCCTTGATTCAATTAAAACACGAACCCTTGCTGCTGTTCCTGCACTCCCTTCCAATACCCTCACCTTAAAGTCAACCAACCTCATCTCTTTTATTCTGGGATAAAATTTACTCAATGCCTTACGAAGTGCATTATCCATAGCATTCACAGGACCGTTTCCTTCAGCAGCGGTAATCTCCTCCTCTTCCCCTACGGATATCTTAATGGTTGCCTGAGATATTGCCTGAGCATCCTTGTTTTTCTCATTAATCACCCTCAAAGACAGTAATGAAAAGGGTTCTCTAAATTGACCCGTGGTTTTCTTCATCAAGAGCTCGAGGGAACCTTCAGCAGCATCGAATTGATATCCCTGATCTTCCATTTGCTTAATCTCTTTGACAATCTTTTGGCTATCGTAACCATTCCCTCCTAAAGTAAGGTCCATCTCATTGGCCTTATATTCTATGTTACTTTTACCTGAGAGATCTGAAACAAGCACCCGGCGCTTATTTCCAACATTCCCAGGTTCGATATGCTCATAGGCGAGGGGTTTTTTCAAAATTGCACTTACATGTATCCCGCCTTTGTGTGCAAAGGCACTTCGCCCAACAAAGGGGCTTTCATTCAATGGTGGTATGTTTGCTATATCACTGACATATCTGGAAACCTCGGTCAGGTATTTTATTTTGGAATCATCGATACATTTTCTGCCTACTTTTAATTGTAGATTAGCTATTACCGAAATTAGATCAGCATTTCCACAGCGCTCCCCGTATCCGTTTATTGTTCCCTGAACCATCTTGGCGCCTACTTCAACAGCAGCTAAGGAGTTGGCTACACCCAATCCACAATCATTATGTGCATGGATGCCGAGAGGGATGCCTGGAAAGGATTTCCTAACATCTTTCACTATCTCTTTTAAATCACCTACCATAGTGCCCCCATTGGTATCGCAGAGCACAATGACATCCGCCTCACCAGAGATTGCCGTCTGAATAGTTCTCAAGGCATACCGGGGGTTAGCTTTGTAGCCGTCGAAGAAATGCTCGGCATCAAAGATGACCTCTTTGCCTTTTGATTTAAGATACTTGACTGAATCAAAGATCATCTCTAAGTTTTCCTCCAACGGAACGCCCAATATCTCTGTTACATGAAGATCCCAGCTCTTCCCAAATATTGTAATCGTCAGGGTTTCAGCCTGTAATAACGCTTTCAAATTAGGGTCCTTTTCTGGCAGTATGTTTGCCCTTCTGGTGCTGCCAAAGGCAGTCAAGCGAGTTTTTTTTAGTCTTATCTCCTTTGCCATCTGAAAAAAGCGCATATCTTTTGGATTTGAACCAGGCCAGCCACCTTCTATATACTGAACACCAAGTTCATCCAGTTTTTGGGCAATGCGCAGCTTTTCCTCAGAAGAGAAATTGATTTGTTCTCCCTGGGTGCCATCTCTTAATGTGGTATCATAGATTAAGACCTGCTCTTCCATAATCCTGCTCCTTTTTTAACCCAGATTTTGCAATAGCAAAATCTGCCCATAGGGCCGCCCCATCTTTATGCGCCTTAGGCGCATTAATTGCGGCTATGATAAATTGATAAATAAAAAAGAAAGTTAAAAACCCCTTTATTTTTCATATAAAAACCAAGTAATGGGGCGGGGTTAATCCCGCCTCTTCCTCTGGAAGGGGCGGCCTTTGGCAAAATTTGCTTTGCACTTTTTTGATTCAATTGGTTATCGTATAAATTACCTAATATTTTATATAGGTTAAAAAATTATTCATTTTCAAACGCAAATTTTGGGTTTAAAACTAAAAACCCGTTATCAGGCGGGCCTGATAACGGGTTTCGTAAGTCACATCAAACATTATGCCATCATCAGGCCCGGTATTTTTAAGTTACCGAGTAAAAGGATGAGCAACAGGGAAATTATAATTATCCCTGTTGCCCTAATAATGCCTATAATGTTTTGAATTGCTAAATTCATTTTTGATAAATATTTGATAAACTTATTGGTTATCTATATAAATAAATAAAAGTTTTTTGTCAATTTTTTTTCATATTTTTTCATTTTTCACATAATTATGCCAATTAATCAAGACTCTGGAGGTAAATAGATAGATGGCCATGATAGGATTATCCCGAGCTTTGTGGGATACATTAAAGAGACTGGGAGAAGTTGAAAAGAATGCCCTATGGATCTTTATCTGTGACACCAGGGAATTACTCAAAGAATGTGAAGAAGAAATTCTTCATTTCTCTCACGGAGGATAAGGGGAAGTTTTTACTCCAGCACACGAATTGTTAAAACCGGACATTTGGCGCGGTGGACTACATTTTCAGCATTGCTTCCTAAGACATTCTCAACGAAGCCAGAGCGTCCGTTTGTTGCCATTACTATCAAACCAGCGTCGATTTCCTCGGCGACTTTCAATATCTCTTTATGTGGACGGTTACTTTCTCGCTGCAGATAATCAACATTTAAACCGCCTCCGCCTGCTTTTGCTACTTCATCAGCCATTTCCTCCTCCACATCTGCTAAACGTTTATTTTGCATCTCTTTATAATCCTTGACACTGACTCGCAGCATTATCATCTCTTTCTCATCCATGAGATACTCATGTATGTGAAGCAGTGTCAACTTAGCATCGAAGATGCGAGCAAGTTCAACAGCTTTTTGCGATGCCTTTATCGACATCGAACTCAAGTCCGTCGGGCATAAAATAGATTTGAATGGCATAGATTTCCCTCCTTCCTGCTATCCTGTTTATGATTATAATCTTAGATGAAAAATACAAGCGTTACAATAATATGAATCGAAATGAGATTTCCAATCGACCAAGGCATGTATCCGAAGAAACCTGGCATCTTGGTTTCTATCAAAATTTGCAGAGGACCCCGGGCGTGAGCCCGGGGGTGAATGCCTTAAATTAAGTTAGTGCCTTTTGAGTGCCATGGGCGTGAGCCCGTGGGTATCTACTGATAAATAAGAAGTCCCTTTTGGTGGGGTAGTATAAGGAGATATAAGCTTGTGTGTCAAGCTTAACTTACACCCGTTCTGTTTCGGTTGATGGTTTGGATTGTAGTGCAATTAGGGCATCTACAGCTATCGGGCGGCTGCCAGATATGATAACAGGGTTGATGTCTATCTCCTTTATATTATCATTTTCTATACCGATTCTTCCAACATTGATCAACATCTCTGACAATATTTCCCTGTCAACAGGCTCCATTCCCCTGATGGAGTCAAGTATCTTGTGGGCCTTGATCTCATCCATCATCTCAAGGGTATCCCTCTTCTCCAGGGGTGCAAGGCGGAAAGATACATCCTTTAAGATCTCGGTAAATATGCCCCCGAGACCAAACATAACGCATGGTCCAAACTGGGGGTCTCTGATCAACCCTATAACCAATTCCCTTTTTCCCTTAATCATCTCCTGGACAAGTATGGTGCCTTTAATACCATTCATACTGGCAATGATATCATTGAAGGCATCCAATGCCTCACTATCATTTCTGATATCCGTCTGGATGAGCCCTTTTTCTGTCTTGTGGGTTATCTCTGGCGAACATCCTTTCATCACCACAGGATAACCAATTTCATTGGCTGCAGGGATAACATCGTTTCTGGTTTCAACCATTATTTCCCGTGTGATAGGGATCTGGTAGGAGGCCAGAATAATCTTGGATTCATACTCTGAAAGAGTCTCCCTTCCTTCTTTAAGGGCCTTATCTATGATTTCCATATAATCTCCTTATTATAAACAGCCTCTTCTTTAGCACAGTCTCCTTTATTTGTCCGTCCTTATTATTTTTATTTCCGTTCCTTACCCTCTAAATTGTTTTCTTTATTCTCAAATGGAAGATCTATTTTTCTCAACACAAATTGTTCAATTTTATATGCGGCTTCAATTGCTTCTCTGGCATCGTCTTTGGCGATACTTTCAAAGGGCATATCGCCCGGATAGCGAGCTTCAGTGATATATTCATTTAGTAGACCACATTCTTCTTTTAAGTTTTCAAACTCCAGTCCAAAGTCTATACAAAACGCTAATAAGTCTTCCAGGTCGTGAGTTTTCTTAAGTTCCCATCCGTTCCATATCAAAAATGCTTTCAAGTACTTCTCCGCACTCCCCTGGCACAGAAAACATATCGTATGATATGGTGCATAATCCTCTTTCATTCCCGATCGAGCAAATAACAAGTTTTCCCGGGCAAATCTCAACCAATCTTTGACCAATTTGATTTCCTCTTCATTCTTTCTCATAGAGTACTTTCCCATCCTTAAAGATGTGATATAGATAAAAAGGATTTTTGGCCCTGAAATTCCATTCCACTTCATCTGGTTTCCGCACAAGTAAATCCATAGGAAATCGTCGTCCCCAGAGTATAGCCTCTACTTTCCGCCTCATTATGCGGCTTGATTCTTTTCCCTCTTTGATTATAAACAGATCTAGGTCACTATCTTGGCTAAAGTCACCTCTGGCATATGAGCCAAAAAGGATGATTTTTTCTGGGTTAATTTCCCGAACAATCTTTCCAACTATATAGTCTATCAATTCGGGTGTTATATTTTCTGTATTTAACCTTTCGTCAATAGGCATTTTTAACTTCTTCGAAATTGGAAATTGCCAGGTTTTTAACTTTTTTCCTTTAGGTTTGAGAAAATAGATAAGATTTTGATTATTTAAGTTATCATTGGAATATGATACAGACTATTCATCCCAAAATAGAATTGGCCACTATAATCTTTTCTATCTCCTTGGTGCCTTCATATATCTCTACAATCTTTGCATCCCTATAGATCCTTTGAACCTTGTATTCATCAATATAGCCATAGCCACCGTGCATCTGAAGCGCCTCATCTGCGCATCTCACTGCCATCTCCCCTGAGAACCACTTTGCCATTGCAACAAGTCCATGATCAATCTTGCCTTTGTCAGCCAGCCATGCAGCCTCATAGTAAAGGTTCCTGGCAGCCCTGATTTTGGTGGCCATTTCAGCTATCTTGAACTGGTTTATCTGAAAGGATGCCAGGGGTGCACCAAACTGATGCCTTTTTTTGATATGGGCAACGCTCTCCTCTAATGCTGCCCTTGCAATACCTACAGCCATAGCACATATATGTAGCCTGGTCACATTAAAGAAGTCCATCAGGTTCTTAAAGCCTTTTCCCTCTTGCCCAACCAAATTGGATGCCGGGACCCTGACATTTACGAGGGATACCTCAGCTGTATCATTTGCTCTAATGCCGAGTTTTCCATGTATCTTGTTAGCCTCATATCCTGCCCTGTCTGTCTCAACAATAAAAAATGAGTGCCTTTGGTGCCTGTCAGGGTTATCAGGATCTGTCTGACAGAAGACCAATAGATAGTTTGCAATACTTCCATTTGTGGTAAACATCTTGGTGCCGTTTATTATATATTCATCACCATCCCTGACAGCAGAGGTAGTTGCAGCTGTTACATCAGAGCCTGCATCAGGCTCTGTGATGGCTGTGCCCATAATGGCCTCTCCTTTAGGTATGGGAGATAGGTATTTCTTTTTCTGCTCCTCAGTTGCAAACATACCTAACATTTCAGCACCAAA
>JAUWZV010000079.1 GCA_030615105.1 Desulfobacteraceae bacterium | reverse complement strand
GAAACGCCACTTACAAAATAAATCTTTGGGATGAGGGTCAGGAGGGGCGAAAAGACATTCAACTCGGATGCGATCATCTATTGCATGGGTAAGGCTTTTAAATTCATTGCGGTGCATCTCCTTGCATACAAACTCGCCAAGACCTCGCTTGAGCCTGGCCTCTTGTGTAGGGCAGGATGGCACAGAGATGATCACTTCGTGTTCGAATTCTTGAACCTGATATCCGACAAGGATGTACCAGGGGAAAAATCTGAGGACCTTCACAAAACCTTTCAGCCCCCTTTCTCGTATATTAAACCGTGAGATCAGGTCTTTTGCTGCCATACCGGCAACACGCCCCCACACCTTTTCATTGATTCGCTCAGCGGTTGGCTGGTCAAAGCGCTCATCAACATATATAAACCAAAAAGCATCAACTACTTTGTAGTGCCAGAGCAGGAATTCGATATATTTTTTTAGCTCTGGTGCTTTCATCCCCTGAAAAGTTTCCATTTCCATAATTTTCTGCCCTTTAAGTTATTGTATTATATCAATGAAACCCAATGGCAAAGCTAAGCGGCCTGCATGTTGGGCTCCCGGCCATCGAATTCTTTCCGTAATTGCTCAATATCCTGTGGACTTATTGTATGTTATAAAGCCTGAAAAAACATACAAATGTAGAGTGGCATTTTATAGGCCTTAGGCTTATTAATATGCCACCTGTTTAAGGTCGGGTATAAAACCCGACCCTACATTTTCCACTCTTTATTGAGCATGTTCTTTTTTCCGAATATGGTTAGAACTAATCCCGTGGAAACGGCACCGCCCCAGCACATCCGCTGCAGCACCTGCTTAGCCATTGGAGTTGATTTCATCAAAGCCAGGTCTGACAAAAGCTCTAGCCTTCGGAAATTCAATTTCTGTTCTCTCCCTAAGACCATTAAGATGAGCAATAATATCCATAATCTTATCTTCTTGATCTTGGAAATATTTTATCATTTCGCCCCATGCACTGATTGAACGATCTATTCCAATTAATGCAACTTTGGCTGATCCGTCTGAGTCTCTTGGGAAATCATTAAATGGCATGGAGTCTTCCCTTTTTTTGCCTTTTATTGCTCTTAAAAGCTTGACATGAATTTGGTACTGATACCATCTAATAACCTCTAATGTGTTCTCTAAGGGAACAGATTCTTCAGTAGGCCGTGACTGTATTAACTTAAGGGTCGAGTTAATATTCTGTTCGTGTTCTTTATTTTCTAAATGATGTTGATTGGAATTGAACCAATCATCAACAATATTTGCATAGGCATTTGACATATGGGATATAAGGTGTGCCACGCCTTTCTCATCATCATTTATTTCTGATTGTTCATCTCCTTCAATTTCAATAGAATCGAGATCGATTCCTTTTTCCTCTGCTGCTTCTTTCAACAGATCAAGCGTCATTTGGAACGTTTCAGCTAATTTTTCCCAAAATAATTTGTTGGTTACGTCACGAGCTTCCTGATCAGCAAATTGTTCATCGGCAATCGCGAAATTCATGCAGCGTGAGGTGAATGAACAGCGTTCACACCATCTATCACAGTAATTATAGATGCCAGGAATGTGATTTGGGTCATCAGCAAGCTTCTTGAGGTCCTCTTTATCCATTGTGATAAAATACCTCCTTGGTAACATTATCTTATTGGCTAACGGGCCGGATAAGCTGCCGGGCGGAATGAAGGCTATTAGTCATCCAATCTTATAATACTCATTAAGGAGATTAGCGTTCCGAAAGGCGCGCGACTTAGCCCCGTCAGCCTTCATGCTGTTGTTCAGCGGCTCTTTCCACAGGCAATGATAGGTCAGTGTTAAGAGCTATGCTCTACAATTGGAACTTGGATCCTCTTAGCTGCTTCTATCAAGGTATTATCCAAAGTAGCAATAGGTAGCCCTTTCCTCATTGCGAGATCTAAATATGAGGCATCGTAACTTGAAAGTTGGTGCTCCCGTGCCAAGGCCAAAATTTCCTTCACCATCCTTTCTGGCGGTTCCTGTTCAATCGTTATCGGCAGTTCGGTTAGCAAGGCAATAAATCGTGCACTGTCAGCCTCGCTGAGGCGTTTCTCACGTTCAGCAACCAATAATACATTTCCAATTTCTAACGGCCAAATTGAGGGTACGACCGCTGTGGACACCTCCAGGCTATCCAAAATGGCATCAGCGTATTGGCTTATTTCATCCTCAAAACACCACGCCATAACCACAGAATTATCAATGACAAAATTTTCACTCATCTAAGGCCTTCCTTCTTCAATCATTTCACGGATAGAAAGCCCATTAAGACAATGTTTAGCACGGAAATTGCGCAGTTCAGCAATGATCTGTTTAGGTTCTGCTTTTCGTAAAGATTCCGGAGGTTGCAATACAGCTACTGGCACCCCATGTTTTGTAATGGTTATTCGTTCTCCTTTGATTACACGCTCAAGTAGTTTTGGAAGATGTGTTTTGGCTTCATATGCACCTATTGTTTCCATAATATCACCTCTCAGACTAGATTCAGACCAGTCTAATATGTTTGTGTTGATCTGTCAATAAATAAAAAAGTCTGGGGAATGAAAAAATCGGAATAGCAGGGATAATATTTGAATTTATCGCTGAACATTGGAGATCAAGAACTTCCAGGAGAGAAAGATAGCGCATTACGCAAGACGATCATAAAGTTCTTTATTCTTAGACAATACTCGATGCATTGCAGCTTCAAAGTCCTGTTCCGGTTGGGCAATGAGATCCTCAATTGAAGCTATAACAAATTGATCGGGCAATAGGCCAAACTTTTCTTCTTTTTCCTTAAGAAGTGTGGCTTTTGAGTCTTCAATTTCTACAGTGATTCTTGCCATAACGGATTCCTCCAATTATCACAGTATAGGCAATATTATATTTAAAACTTGAAATTAACCAGGTGAACGTTCAACTAAGATTACCATTAACAAATTTATGAAGGATACTGGAAATAAATGTTTGATATGGTAATACCTCATGAACAGCTTGGCGTTGCAATTCTCTGAGATCTCGTTCGGAAATTCGAATGTTTATTCTTTTATCTTTTCGTATTGTAGCACGAGCATAATTCTTCAGATCAGCTTTTCGTTCTTCTAAATTAGGTACTGACTTCCATTCTCCCCTCTCAAACGATTCTAAAATATCACGCTCTTCTTTATCAAGTTTGTCTATCATTTTAAACCTCCTAAATACTTTTTTGTAGCTTTACGGCTTTGTATTATAGTTTTCAGGAATATCTCGTCTTCAGTCTCAATATAAGGTACTAAACATGCGTAACCTTATTAATAACCATTATTCTTTGGCCTGGATATTTCTTTTGATCTGGATGTTCTGTATCATCTATAAGATAGTCATTATCCAAATAATATAAAATATCCTCAAAACAAATAATCAATAACTATTAACTGTCAAATGCCATGACATCGGTTACTTTTAAGGCCAATTTTAGTGCCACAACATAGGTTACCCTAAGTGATGATTTTCTGTATGATAATGTCCCTTCAAGGAAGGAAGAAAGGAGATTATCAATGGAAGAAAAGCTCAAGAAAGAAGCCATTTTAAGACATATCGTAGGAGGAGAAAAACCGAAAGCAATATACACAGAAATCAACCGCTCAAAGAAATGGTTTTTCAAATGGCTGAAGCGATACAAAACAGGGGATGAAGACTGGTACAAAGAGAGATCCAGAGCACCTTTGACGAGACCGAATGAGACTAGCAAGAAAGAAAAGGAGCTTGTTATTTCTATTAGGAAGCGATTAGAATCAGAACATTTTGCGCAGATCGGGGTATCTGCCATTAAGTGGGAACTTCATAAACTGGGAATGAATTTTTCTTCAGATAGAGCGATCAGCGGTTTTATAAAACAAGAAGGCCTCGTTAAAAAAACTGCTTATATTCCCAAAGGTGTTTAGTATCCGTACTTTATAAAAACCTGTCGTTGAATACTCCTCCGATTACGGAGGAGATGAAAACGACGTTTGTCACTGTTGGATGAAACATCCAGCAGGGAGAAACCTTATTAAGGCTTGACCAAATGCCATGCAGAGAAATAATGTAAAGCATGACCCCAGTCAAGCGAACCCCTCATGAGGTATATGATACCAAGTACCATCTGGTATGGATACCAAAGTATCGGAAAAAGGTATTCTCTGAAGCCTATGCCAATGGGCTCAAAGAGATTTTTCTTGAGATATCGGAGCACTATGAATTTGAGATAGATACTATGGAAGTTGTCTCTGATCATGTCCATATCTTTCTCTCTGCGCCCCCAAAGTACTCCCCAGCAAAGATTGTAAATATCATCAAAGCAGTAAGCTCCAGAACAATGTTTAATGAGTTTCCAGAACTGAGAAGACACCTCTGGGGTGGTGAACTTTGGAGCGATGGGTATTTTGTTCGAACAGTAGGCAACAAAGTAACCACCGAGGTAATAAGAAGATATATCCAGTACCACAAGCATGAAATGAAGCAACTTAATTTGTTTGAAAATGATTAAATGCTCCGCCCTTCAGAGCTGAGTTCTTTATTAGTTTTCGCGGCAACAACCGCTATCCCAGATCACTGGGGATTGTGTTACGCTTATGTCTTTTTTATGGCATCCGGCCGGTGTTTATACCGAGAGGAGAGCCATGGCGTAATGGGTTTATTGAACGTTTTAACGATACTTATGACAAGAAGTTGTTTCACAGGCAATGGTTTCCAAGCTATGCAGCCTTAAAGAGGCAAAGCAAGCATTTTCAGCGTTTTCACAATAAATATCATCGTTACAGTTGCCTCAAGGGCAAAACACCTATAGAGATTATAGCACAGACACAACATAAACTGATAAAATTGGGAACGAATACTAAGTTGCCGAACATCGACTATATCCTGGGTGGCAATATTCATTTTATTCGATTCATACGTAGTGACCGGAAACTTGATATCTTTGGTGAAAAGTTTAAGGTATCCAAAAAGCTTGTTTATTCATATGTTAAAGTATAAATTGTGATGGATATTCATCAGTTGCAAGTATATCTTGGCGATGAACTTGTTGGGACCTTTGAATACCGTCTTCCTGCTTAAAATATTGTCATAAAAAATAGCTTTTGGTAACCAATGTTGTGACACTTGTCACTTAATGAATAACGGATTTGTTAAGAGCTGTCTTCACACTCTATTTTATTGCACAGGCAGATAGCAAGGTCATTATCCTCGACTGCGACATGCGCAGGCCCAAGATGCATAAGCTATTTGGCATGGCAAGGAATCAAGGGGTCTCGAACCTCTTGGTGGGGAGCAGCGATGTGGATGGAGTCATTTTTCACACTCGCTTACCCAACCTGGATATTATCCCCTGTGGCCCCATTCCACCAAACCCTTCAGAGATACTGGGATCGGCTCGCATGGCCACTCTGTTAAATGACCTCCGGAAACACTATGCCCATATTCTCATCGATTCTCCCCCATCTACCGCAGTAACCGATGCAGTAGTTCTATCAAAATCTGTAGATGGTGTAATCCTGGTTATTCGAGCAGGTGATATGGCAAGAGAGATTATAAAAAATGGTATAGCACAGCTTGAGTCCGTTGGGGCCCATATTCTCGGCGCAGTCTTGAATGGAGTAGATATAAGCAGGGACAGCTACTATTATTATCAGTATTATTATTACTATTACAGTGAGGACGGTGAAAAGAAAAAAAGGTCCCGCAGGAAGAAAAAATCAAAAAGTCGGTATCAGGATACACGATGCATGATACACAATACATAAAACCTGAATCCTGCATCCTGAATCCTTTATCTTGCATCTTGCATCCTGAATCCTGGAACTTATAGGTTGATCGACCTTCATTGCCATATTCTCCCACGTGTGGATGACGGGCCCCAGTCTTTAAAGGAGAGCCTTTCTATGGCAAGGCGTGCTGTGGAAGACGGCATCCATACCATAGTAGCCACGCCCCATACACTGAATGGCATATACATAAACCCTGTCAAAAAAGTCACTTCAAATGTAGCCGCCCTTCAGGAGACCCTATCAAAAAACCATATTAAATTGCAGCTATATACAGGTGCTGATGTACATCTCTGCCACCATATGCTGGAGCAGATTGAAAGCGGGGATGCTGGCACCATCAATAATGCCAAAAAATATATAATCCTGGAGTTTCCCTCCCAGATTGTCCCGCCCAGAGTAAAGGATGAAATATTTTCCTTGAAACTCAATGGCATTACGCCTATTATCAGCCATCCAGAAAGAAATCCGGTAATACAGCACAATACAGACATAATGTATGAACTTGTTAGCATGGGAGCACTGGGCCAGGTGACGGCAATGAGCATTACTGGCGATTTTGGAGGGATGGTCATGCAGCGCGCTGAGAGGCTGTTAAAACACCGAATAATTCACATAATTGCCAGCGATGCCCATTCTTCTAATAGACGGCCACCTGTCTTATCCCAGGCAGTTGAGGCCGCAACAGAAATTCTCGGAAGCCATGAGGATGCCGAGAGAATGGTCACAGACGTGCCCGCTACAATCCTTTCAGGGGATATGCTTGAAATCCCTGAACCAATGCCTGCAAAATAAGTTCATGCAACATAATCCTTGCCAGAAGTAAAACATTGTATTATTTTATATTCGCTTGACAGGCTTTGCATTAACTATTTATTATTCATATTTCATAATAAAAACAAATAGTTACTTAGAAGATCGCATAGCGCATAGCGCATAGGGCTAAAGAAGAGAAAAAATGGCAAAATTTAGATTTCAGGATCTTGAGCCTGCCCCGTTAAAGGTTTACCTCGCTGAGGCAATAATGATTCCACTGGGTGTGGTTGATTGTAGTGATGCTCATGAATTGGTTCCCTATTTAACTGGGGTTGGCAGATGGCAATTGAGATTGCTGACAAACTTTTCGATATTGCTGATGATCTTGAACAGCGAAAGCTGTACCGGTTTGCAGAACAGACAAGAGGTGCGAGTCTAAGCATTTCGAATAACATTGCTGAAGGTTCGGGTAGTAATTCAGTGCGTGAATTCGCTAATTTTCTTAATATGGCTAAACGCTCTGCATTTGAAAATGCTAATATGGCAATCGTTTTCGAGAGGCGAGGCCTGATCAACACCGAAAGCAGAGATGATTTGTTAGCTGATTTGGAGCAAGAATGCAAAATGATCACTGCCTTTATACGAAGCTTATAAGAAACAAATAGGCCTTTGCTCTTTGCCCCCTGCTCCTTGCTCCATGCCACAAGCTTTTGGACCTTTGCGCTCTGCGCTTAATTAGGAGACAAGGATGACATTCAAAAAAACCATCCTCTGCATCGGAGCAGGTTATGTAGGAGGCCCTACAATGGCCTTAATAGCCTATAAATGCCCGCAATATAAAGTTACAGTTGTGGATATTGATCCCAAGCGTATTGCCAAATGGAACTCTGATAACCTTCCCATTTATGAGCCCGGTCTTGATGAAATCGTGAAAGCCACAAGGGACAGAAACCTCTTTTTCAGCACAGAGATTGAAAGGGAAATAAAGGAGTCCGACATTATCTTTGTCAGCGTGAATACCCCAACCAAGATGTTCGGCGCAGGCTCTGGCATGGCTGCAGATTTGCAATATTGGGAAAAAACAGCCAGGCAAATACGAAAATATGCTGAATCACACAAAATAATCGTGGAAAAGAGCACCCTTCCTGTCAAAACCGCTTTGGCAATGGAAAGAATCCTCTCCTCAGCTGAAAATGATATCCATTTTGAGGTGCTTTCCAACCCGGAGTTCTTGGCAGAAGGCACAGCCATCAAAGATCTGGAGGATCCCGATCGAGTCCTTATTGGCTCAAGGGAAACACCAAGTGGTTTAAAGGCCCGGGATGAGTTGGTTGAGATTTACGCCAATTGGGTACCCAGGGAACGCATCATAACCTCTAACGTCTGGAGCAGCGAGCTCTCCAAGCTTGTGGCCAACGCATTCCTGGCACAAAGAATCTCATCAATAAATTCAATCACGGCCCTTTGTGAGAAAACCGATGCCAACATCATGGAGGTTGCCAGGGCAGTGGGTATGGATAGTCGTGTGGGCAGTAAATTCTTAAATGCCAGCGTTGGCTTCGGTGGATCATGCTTTAAGAAGGATATTCTGAATCTGGTCTATCTTTGCCGGCACTATGGTCTTGACGAGGTAGCAGATTACTGGGAGGGTGTAGTCAGAATCAACGATTACCAGAAAGAGCGCTTTATACTAAACATGCTGAGCGCCATGTTCAATACATTAGCAGGCAAAAAGATTTGCCTTTTTGGTTTTTCCTATAAAGCCAATACAGGCGACACGAGAGAGAGCCCTGCTATATTCATTGCCAGGAGATTAATAGAGGAAAAGGCCGAATTAGTAATTACTGATCCAAAGGCCTTAAATAATGCAATGATAGACCTGAATGGTGTTGATGGAAAGATAAGCTATGTTGAAGACCCTTATAAGGCTTCGGCTAACTGTGATGCCATTGCTGTTATGACTGAATGGGAAATATATGCAAATCTCGATTTTGAAAAGATATACAAGTCAATGGCAAAGCCGGCCTTTATCTTTGATGGCAGGAATATCTTAGACCATAAGAGACTGTATGAAATCGGATTCAATGTTTTTCCCATCGGAAAACCTGCATTGACACACTTTTGATCACGAAAACCCGAATGGACGAAATCACGAAAGAAAACACAGAGATATATAAGCAAAAGCATCATTTTGAAGATTTGAGCAAGAAGATAATTGGGGCAGCTATTAGAGTCACAGGGAACTTGTTCCCGGGTTTTTGGAAAGCATCTATGAAGAGGCATTAAAAGTTGAATTCTCTGAGCAGGGACTTCATTTCGATTCTCAAAAAGAGATAAAATAGAGTATCTTGGGATAGAAGTTGGGACACACAGACTCGACCTAATCGTTGAGAATGAAATTATTGTAGAATTGAAGGCAGTAAAAGAATTGGGCGATATTCATTTTGTTCAGCTTCGCTCATATTTAAAAGCTACTGGCTTGAAGGTAGGTTTATTATTAAATTTTTCGAAACCCACTTTAGAGGTAAAAAGAGTTGTTAACTAATTTCGTCTTTCGTACTTTCGTGTTTTTGTGATTGCAATGCTTCATGATCAAAAACGCATACTAATCACCGGCGGTGCAGGTTTCCTTGGCTCGCACCTCTGCGATCGTTTAATCGCAGAAGGCCATGACGTTTTGTGCATGGACAATTTTTTCACAGGAACCAAGAGAAATATTAGCCATCTGCTTGAGAAACCTAATTTTGAACTGATACGCCATGACTTAGTACAACCCATCTTCCTTGAAGCAGATGAGATATACAATCTGGCCTGCCCAGCCTCACCTATCCATTATCAGTATAACCCTGTGAAGACCGCCAAGACCAGCGTCATGGGGGCCATCAACATGCTCGGCCTCGCAAAAAGAGTAAAGGCCAAAATTCTTCAGGCCTCAACCAGTGAGATTTATGGTAATCCCACGGTGCATCCACAAAAGGAAGATTACTGGGGTAATGTCAATACCATAGGACTTAGGTCTTGCTATGATGAGGGGAAGCGATGTGCTGAAACCCTCTTTTTTGATTATTATCGTCAAAACAATGTCAATATCAGGGTGGTCCGTATTTTTAATACCTATGGACCCAAGATGCACCCGAATGATGGCCGGGTTATCAGCAACTTTATTGTCCAGGCCTTGACAAATCAGGACATAACCGTATATGGCCAAGGAACACAAACCCGTTCCTTTTGCTATGTTGATGATTTGATAAAGGGTCTGATCCGTATGATGAATGGACCGGATGACTTCATTGGCCCTGTAAACTTAGGAAATCCCGATGAGTTCAGCATCTTGGAACTTGCAGAAATGATTGTCAGTTTAATAGGCAGTCGATCTAAGATTATCTTTAAACCCCTTCCCAAGGATGATCCTTTGCAGCGTCAGCCAGACATCACTTTGGCCAGAGAGCGGCTCGATTGGGAGCCAAAGCTAAACCTAAAAGAAGGTCTAAAAAGGACCATTGAATATTTCAGAAGTGTTGTATAATCTACCTGCTTTGTCCTTTTCGCTATGCTATCCGCGCTTTGCTCCATGCGCCCTCCCTGTGCCCGTTAAATTTTCACGGATGTGAAACGGCGCAGCCGATTTAACTGGGGCACAATCCAAAGTCCAAAATGCGAATTCGCCATGTACCCTCCGTTGCAGGCAGATTGCCTTTTTTCAGTTTCATTAGGAAAGGAAAAAACAACTAATCCAATGAATCCAGTAAATCCTGCCTAACATAAAAAAACACTTAGTTATAATTGTCTTATTAAGGCCCTCGGGTATGGCCTATGTTAGCTGTCTACAGTTAATCATTTTTAGTTGCAGACATGGATCCACTTGATCTAATCAGGCAACGCAAAATCAAGCGATATTTTCGGCCTGCCCGCCATCGCGAGCCGCTCAGGCGAGGCGGGCGGGGCGACTCAGAAGCTAAGCACCCCTAATTTAGTGTACCATACCCGCCTGCCATAGCTTATTGCAGATCACATCAGCCAACAGGAATCAAATTTTCTTAAAAACACAGTTGAGTATTTCTTGGTATGAGATACAGGCATAGCGGGCAGGTCACACAAAGGGCAGCAGGCAAAGAGCCGTTGTTTTTGGAAGATAACGACTATCTTTTCATGTTGGCGCACCTAAGTGAAATTTCCCAGAGTTTCTCACTCATGATGTATGCCTTTTGTTTCATGCCGAACCACGTTCATTTAATGTTTAGCCCAATTGAAAAGAATCTGTACGATGCCATGCGAGACCTATTCTCAAGGTATGCCATGAAGTTCAATCAAAAGTATGAAAGGAAAGGTCATTTGCCTGCTTATTTCTTTATACCTGGGTATGAAGCTTTTCAATACATGGGAATTCTAAAAGCAGTAGACGGGCTCAGGCAAGGCAGGCGGGTTTGGAGGGCCTTACAGGCAAGCTGTTTGCCTTGATGATAGCTATCTTCTGGCTGCTTCTCTCTATATACGTCTAATATCACTTTCTCATTGACATGTCATAAATAAGAGCAATGGCATAGCTGGACAAATCTTTCTGGTGTCAATTTACGGAATTCATTTTCCAAAGCATCCATCATTTCCTCTAAGGTTTTGAACAAGTTGTTATGGGTAGCTTCTTTTCGTAACCACTGCCAAAGCTTCTCAACCGGATTTAATTCTGGTGAATAGGGCGGTAGAAACATTAAGGTTGTATTGGGAGGCACTTTTAAATCCTTTGCTTTATGCCATCCCGCTTGATCCAAAACAAAAAGGATATCTTTGTCTGAATATTGTTTTAAGAATTCATCAAGGAAGATGTTCATCATCTCTGTG
>JAUWZV010000062.1 GCA_030615105.1 Desulfobacteraceae bacterium | reverse complement strand
GGCGCAAGTTCTCGCAGTATGCCGCTCGAACTTGCTTAGCAATGCCTTCGACATTGCTTGCTTATTTTGACCATTCATCCCCGACTAAAAGTCGGGGCATTCTGGTTATTCTTCGTAAAAGTTACTGCTAATTTATTGGAGGCGGCAACCGGATTCGAACCGGTGTCAAACGGTTTTGCAGACCGCTGCCTTAGCCACTTGGCTATGCCGCCTTTTAATGGAGCGGGAAACCGGGCTTGAACCGGCGACCGTCACGTTGGCAACGTGATGCTCTACCAACTGAGCTATTCCCGCCTTTTTTGGATTTTATCTATTACTTCTCCTTTGTCAATAAAAAAATCTCAATATTTTTTTAAAAGAGCGCCCTTTTGACCATTCGGAAATATGACCATCCAGACCATATGGTTAATATTAAGGCTGCGAAAAGAAAGGTCATTCCAACGACATGGAAATCAACCTGTAAATACTGGTAGTGCAGAGAGAGGCATATTAGGGACACCAATTGAAATATTGTTTTGTATTTTGCAAGGGAACTTGCCTCAATAATCTTACCCTCAACCACAGCAATGCCTCTCAGGCCTGTTACTGCCATTTCCCTTGCAATAATCAAAATAACAATCCAGGCAGGGATCCTGTTCAGGGTGATGAGCATGATCATAGTTACCGAGACCAGTAGTTTGTCAGCTAAGGGATCAAGGAACTTACCCAGTGGGGTAACAATTTTGTATCTCCGTGCATAGAACCCATCAAGAAGATCTGTTGTAGCAGCCAGTCCAAAAAATAGAGCAGCTAAGAAACTCCCTAATCTTCCAGGGAAATACAGGCAGATAACCACTACTGGAATCAGGGCCAGCCTAATGGTGCTCAGGGTATTTGGCAGGTTATTTATTTGGCCTTGATTTTTATTTATCATTAGAGCCCTTAATTCCCTTTTTCTCTGAATTCCATATAGTATTTCATAACCTTTTCCACGAAGCGTCTGGTCTTAGGTATGGGGGGGACAGAATTGTGGTTAGCTACTACTTTAGGGCCAACATTATAGGCAGCTATAGCTAATCTTTTATCCTGTTTAAATTTTTTAAGGAGTAAGCCAAGGTATCTTGTTCCGCCAAAGATATTTTCTTCCGGGTTAAAGGGATTATCTACACTCATATCGGCTGCAGTGGTTGGCATCAGCTGCATCAAACCCTGAGCTCCACTTTCAGAGACAGCATTGGGATCGAATGAGGATTCTGCCATTATAACGGCCTTTATTAGGTTAGTTTCTACACTGAATTGTTTTGCCGCCTTATGGATTATTGTATCATAATTTTTAATATATTGTTTCCCCTTTACTCTATCTGTCTTTATATAAAGACGATACCTCATATCTGATCGAATGTTTGTGAAATGCCAAACCCCATTTTCATCTCTGAATCGATATATCGGCCTGTGCATATCTGAAAGAAAAAGGGAAAAAAGATACTACAATAATGACAGCTAATAAGATCCATTTAGGCAGAGACATTTTTACCCCATCTTCTTCCAATCCGCCAAAAATCTATCTAATCCAATCTTTGTGAGAGGATGTTCGGTTAACTGGATAAGTACCTTAAAGGGAATTGTGGCAATATGGGCGCCAATTAAGGCTGCATCCAAAACATGGACAGGGTTGCGGATGCTTGCCACAATAACCTCTGTTTCAAATCCATAATTTTCATATATGGTTACTATATCTTCCACTATTCCCATGCCAACGCTACTTATATCATCGAGTCTGCCGATAAAGGGACTGACAAAGGTAGCACCTGCTTTAGCTGCTATCAGCGCCTGTAAGGGTGAAAATACCAGTGTTACATTGATATTGATATTTTCCATTGAAAGTATCTTGGTGGCCTTAATCCCTTCAGTAATCATGGGGATTTTCACCACAATGTTGTCGGCAAATTTTGCCAGTTGCCTTGCCTCCTTGACCATACCCTCCGCTTCAACACTTATCACCTCAGCACTGACTGGGCCATTAACTATTTTACATATTTCTTTAATTAACTCTTCAAAACCTCTTCCCTCTTTTGCCACAAGTGTCGGGTTAGTTGTTACACCATCTAATACACCCAATTCATTGGCCTTTTTAATCTCTTCAAGGTTTGCCGTGTCAATAAAAAATTTCATCTTTCCTCCTTTAATGCCACAATAGTCTGTCTATGACGAATTGGCAATTTATTCAAGAGTTGACTAATGGTTGATTTAAGAACGGGATGCACGAGATCAGGTGCTAATTGATACAGAGGCTCTAACACAAACTGCCTTTTGTGCAGCAATGGATGGGGGATTATTAGATTATCAGATTCTATTATCTCTTGACCAAACAGAAGTATGTCCAGGTCAACTATTCTGGCCTCCCAGCGTTTCTTCCTTATTCTGCCCATATCAGATTCTACTAATAAAAGCCCATTTAATAATTGAGATGGGCCTTGAGTAGTTGAAAGCTCAACAACACAGTTTGCATACCAGGGCTGTCCAGTAACACCCACTGGCTCTGTTTTGAATATTGCTGAAACTGCACTCACATTACATCCTGGTAATTGGTTTATTTTATCTATAGAATACTTACAGTTAAAAAGCTTATCCCCCAGGTTTGATCCTATACCGATATATGCTATGGTGCTGTCCAAGGCTATAGCCCTATACTTTTTATCCTCTCTGTGGCCTCTAACAGGCGGCTCTCATTCTGGGTCAATGCCAGCCTTATATAACCTTCACCAGGATAACCAAATCCATTGCCTGGCGTTACTACCACACCTGCCTCTTCTAAAAGCCTTGTTGCCAGATCCACTGATGTGTATGGATGGGGGACAGGGACCCAAAGATAGAATGTGGCCTTTGGTGGATTTACCTTGAAACCGGACTCCCTCAGTCCCTTGACCATAATATCTCTCCTACTGGCATAGATTTTTTTTATCTCCAAGATGCTCTCACTATTTGCCCCGAGGGCCTCAATACCAGCTAATTGAATAGCCTGGAAAAGACCTGAGTCAACATTACTCTTGATTGAGCCTAATCCCATTATGGCCTCTTTGTTTCCCACGGCAAAGCCGATTCGCCATCCAGTCATGTTAAAGGACTTTGATAGGGAATGAAATTCTATACATATATCTCTGGCCCCTTGGATTTCAAGAAGGCTCATAGGCTTGTATTCATCAAAGGTGATTTCGCTATAGGTAAGATCGTGGCATACCATTATTTTATAGGTATGTGCAAACTCGACCACGGATTCAAAAAAACCCTTATCAGCTACGGCTGTTGTAGGATTGTTAGGGTAATTTAGCCATATTATTTTGGCCTTTCTGGCAACCTCATCTGATATAGAAGCAAGATCTGGCAAAAAATCATTCTCTTTGACCAGGGGTACAAAATAGGGCCTTCCACCCGCAAAGAGGGTGCCAATATTATACACTGGGTAGGCGGGGGTGGGGATAAGGGCGAGGTCACCCGGGTTTATAAATGCTAAGGGAATATGGGCTATTCCCTCCTTTGCACCTATCAAGGCTATTGTTTCGCTTTCTGGATCAAGGCTGATTGAGAATCTCTCTTTGTACCATTCGGCTATAGCGGCCTTGAAATCATCCATTCCTGAATAAGAGGGGTAATGATGGTTAGAGGGATCTTGCACGGCCCTTATCATTGCCTCAATAATCTTAGGTGGGGTAGGGAGATCAGGGTCACCCACACCAAGGTCTATTATGTCTACCCCCTGAGCCTCTATCTCTTTCTTTTTTTGATCAATTTCCTTGAATAGATAAGGAGGTAGGTTTTTTAATCTTTCAGCCAGCTCGAAAATTATTTGTCTCCTTCAATCCTAATACATCTTGCATATCATAGAGACCATTGGGTTGTTTAACAACCCATAAAGCTGCTAAGAGTGCACCCCTTGCAAAGTTGTCCCTGCTATGTGCCCTGTGAGTAATCTCGATCCTTTCGCCTATCCCAGCAAAAATAACAGTATGCTCCCCTACTATATCACCAGCCCTTATAGATTGAATTCCAATCTCTTCATCTCTTCTGACTCCAATATATCCTTTCCTTTCATAGACAGCATCTGTGTCAAGGTTCCTTCCGGTTGAATCAGCCAGAATCTTAGCAAGACGCATTGCTGTACCGCTTGGGGCATCTTTTTTGAGCCTATGGTGGGCTTCCACTATCTCCATATCATAGTCTTTACCGAGAATCCCGGATAAATCTCCAACTACCTTAAACAACACGTTTACCCCCACACTCATATTTGGAGACATAACACATCTGATTCTTTGAGCAAGCAGGTTTAACTCTTTTTCTTCCTCCCCTGTAATACCCGTTGTCCCAATTACCATTGCCTGACTGGTATTGGCAATGAATCTGATATTATTTAAGGTGCTTTCTGGTGTAGTAAAATCAATCAACACATCCGCATCTTTCATCACCTTGCTGATATCACCTTTAAGGTCAATACCTATCTTACCAAGGCCAACAATCTCTCCAACATCCTTGCCAATTGTAGGATGCCCTGGTTTTTCAAATGCACCTGATAATTTAATCTCCGCGCTTTTTTGAATCATCTGGATGATTCTTCCACCCATCCTGCCGGCTGCCCCGGCAACAACAGCATTTATCATTTTTTCTCCTACTGGATTAAATTAAAACTATTAAAAACACCTTTTTGTCTTGTTTAACAATAGGCCTCTGGATTCATCTGGGCACGGTAAATAATGGATGTATCGCCTTCCATGTATACCTCTTTGAAAGATGGCCCCTCTTTCCTGAAATCTATCCTTAATATTTCTCCACCTTTTGTTTTCACTTCAACAGGGGGGCTGACGAGATCCCTTGCCGATGCTGTCAGGGCAGCAGCTACTGCGCCTGTGCCACAGCAAAATGTTTCATCTTCAACACCCCGTTCATATGTCCTTATATTAAGCCTGTTCATACCGTTAATAGTTGCAAAGTTCGCATTGGTCCCTAAAGGGTGGAAAGATTCATGGTATCTAATCTTTCGCCCCTGATCAAAGACAGGATAATTTTTGATATTGTCGACTATAACTACAACATGAGGAACCCCAGTATTGATAAAGTCAATGCTTTTAGCATCGGGTATCTCTCCTATGCTTAAATCCTTCTTAAAATCCTGGATTTTTGGCATTAAGATCCTAACCCTTCTCCCCTTTACTGAGGCATGTATTGGTCCAGCGAGGGTATCAAAGGTCATCTCGGGTCCGGCAATGTCCTTTAAATATGCGAACCTGGCTATACATCGACCCCCATTTCCGCACATCTCAACCTCGTTGCCATCGGGGTTAAAAAATTTCCAGGCAAAATCATATTCTTTTGATTTTATTATAAGTATAAGGCCATCGGCCCCAACAGAGGTTCTGCGTCCGCATACCCTTTTGATAAAACCTTTTATGTTATTAGGATCTAAAGACTCATTTCTATTATCAATAATGATAAAGTCATTTCCACTACCACTCATTTTCCAGAATTCGATCTCAGTCATTATTATCTCTGAAGAAATTCAGGAATCACCTCCCCACTGATAAGATCATCGTTTGTTTCTCTTGCCCTAATTATAGAAAAGAGTTTCCCTTTCACCATTACCTCAGCTGGTCTGAGACGGGAATTGTAGTTTGAGGCCATAGAAAAACCGTAAGCCCCTGCACTCATTATAGCAATTAGGTCCCCTGGTTTAAATGGTGGCATTTTCCTGTCTTTAGCCAGGAAGTCTCCAGTTTCACAAATAGGGCCTACTAAATCAGTTTCGAACATTTCTGAATGTGTCATTTTTACTGGCTGCACAGCGTGAAAGGAATTATATAGGGTAGGCCTGATTAGATCATTCATCCCTGCATCCACAATAATAAATCTCTTATGTGTTGTTGATTTGGTATAGAGGACCCTTGTGATTAGAATACCAGCATTACCAATGATAACCCTGCCAGGTTCAAGTATCAGGGTAAATTTATTTTCTCCTATTGTCTCCTTTAATGCCTTGGCGTACTCGATTGGATGAGGTGGTTTTTCATCATTATAGGTTATCCCGAGACCGCCTCCAAGATTAAGAAACTCAATATTAATCCCCATCTTTATTAATTCATTTAAGAGTTCTTTTAATTTTATTAAGGTCTTTACAAAGGGATCAATTTCTGTGAGTTGACTCCCTATGTGGCAGGATATTCCTTTTACGTCGACATTTTTCAAATCTTTGGCCAATGCATAGGTATTTAAGGAATCCTTTATTTGTATGCCAAATTTGTTTTCACTCAACCCGGTAACAACATATGGATGTGTTTCAGGTTCAACATCAGGATTTATGCGTATGGCTATCATTGCCTTACGAGAGATATCTTTAGCGATTCTGTCTAATATTTGTAATTCCTGGTCTGACTCTACATTGAACATAAAAATATCTGATCTAAGTGCTATTTCCATATCTCTTGTTGTCTTTCCAACGCCTGAGAAGACAATCTTATCATGTGGAATCCCTGCCCTTAGAGCCCGGAAGAGCTCCCCGCCTGAAACTATATCTGCTCCTCCCCCTTCCAGGGCGAAAAGTCTCAGGATGGCAAGGTTAGAGTTGGATTTCACAGAAAAGCAGGTTAGGTGGTCTAACTCATTGAAAGAATTATCAAAAACTTTGAAATGCCTTTTTATTGTTGAGTGGGAGTAAAGATAGAAAGGTGTTCCAATCTGATCAGCTATATATGCTACAGATACATCCTCGCAATATAAATCGTCATTTTTATATACAAAGTGATGCATGTAAAGTGCCTAAAGCCCGCCCTGGCGCGATGTGCTCTAATCATCCTATGAAGTAGCCAGTATGTGTTCGAATCAGTCTATTAAGCCTATATGCCAGGACTGGGCCAGGGTTGCAAGTGCCTAAAGTTTAAAGTTAGAGTGCCTACTTTTTTAGCTAACTAATAACTAATAACTTTCTTTAACTATCTTACCCTCAAATATATCTATTATATCCTTTAACGGTTCAGGCAATCTATCTTCACCTGAGCTTTTTTTTAGATCTTTGGGGTCATTTTGCTTTTTAAATACAATCTTAAGATTTGATTGAAAGAAATCCTGACTATAAGCAACTAATTGCTCATAGTGCTCAGGATCATTAAAATAGCTTCCTGTAAATGGTTTTTCCTCATAGGGTAACTCAAGTCTGTTTCCACTAAATTTATAATTTTTCCACTCCTTAACTATATTGGCCATAGCCCTATTCTTGGTAGTTAGATAGTGTAAAAATTCAGCCCATTTCTTACCATCATCTGGAGGCGTTTCTTTAATTTGATATTCTTTGTTACTGAAAGAAGCTTCCAGATTTTTATTATTCTCTTTTACTAAAGATTTATTGAGTCTTTTTTCTATATCTTCAATCTTTTCAATTAACTTATCAAATGAAAGATATTCTCTTAGCCCTGAAAGCTTAAGTAAAATCGCTTCCAGAGCAATCCTGGGGTTGTTTGTATAGCGAAGATCTGCTTCCCTATTGATAAGGAAGTTAAGTGATTGAAGGAGCCTTTCCATTCCTGCCTGTTGGGCCTGTTTTTTTGCCTCTCTCAGCTCATTATCAGGTAAATCCATAATCTGAGAAGAGTCTTGGGAGATCAGAGAAACAATTAAGTTTCGAAAGTGATTCATTATTTCCCGGTAAAATTCTTTAATCTCATAACCATAATTATATATTTCATCGATTATCTCTAAGCATAATTTGCTGTTACCATCAATTATAGCCTCCGATATCTTATAGATGAGATCCCTGTCTATTATTCCCAGAACCTCGGTTATCTGCTTATCTTCAACATTGAGACCAGTAAAGGAGACAACCTGATCAAGAATACTTTCTGCATCCCGCAAACTTCCTCCGGCCTCCCTTGCAATGATGGAACTACCGGAATCGCTTATCTTTATCCCTTCTTCTTTTGTTATTCTTTTAATCTGTTCTTCTATTTTTAATAAGGGTATCCTTTTGAAATCGAATCTTTGGCATCTGGATAGTATGGTTACAGGTACCTTATGGGGTTCTGTTGTAGCAAAGATAAATTTAACATGCCCTGGCGGTTCTTCCAGGGTTTTTAGCAATGCATTAAATGCAGGCAGTGTTAGCATATGAACTTCATCTATAATATATATTCTATGCTTGCCATGAGAGGGAAGGTATCTGATATTTTCTCGAAGATTCCTTATCTCATCAATTCCCCTGTTTGATGCACCATCAATCTCCTGGACATCAACGGATGAGCCGTTAGTTATCTCAATACATGAAGTGCATTTGTTGCAAGGATTTCCCTCTTGGTCTTTTAGACAATTGAGGGCCTTGGCAAGGATTCGAGCAACCGATGTCTTCCCTACACCCCTTGCGCCGCTGAACAGATAGGCATGGGCTAATCGATCAGACATCAAGGCATTCTTAAGTGTCTGTGTTATGTGATCCTGACCTATAACCTCTTCAAACAACTGAGGTCTCCATTTTCTGGCCAAAACTTCGTAAGTCATGATGAATTATTATTGGAGTATTCGAGTGCTGGAGTATTGCTCTTGCTTTATATGTACCATTTATCCACCACTCCATTTCCCCATTCCTTTCTTTGCGGGAATGGGTGGCGGAGAGAGGGGGATTCGAACCCCCGGTACCACTTTTGGTAGTACACGCGATTTCCAGTCGCGCTCCTTAAGCCAACTCGGACATCTCTCCATAATTTCGCTAAGGCGAAATACTTTTGGCCTTTAGCATTTGGCGTATAGCTTTATTTTTTCAGCTTGGAGCAAAATAAAAATAGTCTGTTAAATTATCTAAAAGTATCAAAAGCCTTTAGCTATAAGCTACTTGTGCTATTAGATTTCTTGGCGGAGAGGGTGGGATTCGAACCCACGTGCCCCGCTATTAACGAGACAAATCGATTTCGAGTCGACCCCGTTACGACCACTTCGGTACCTCTCCGAGCCCTACCTTCTTTCTCGAAAAAACTCCTGCATAAGTTCTCTGCATTCTTTTTCCATTATGCCATGAATTACTTTTAGTCTGTGATTTAGCCTTACATCATCAGATAGATTGCAGATTGAGCCTGAAGCTCCGCTCTTTGGATCAAATGCGCCAAAAACGAGCATGTCCAACCGGGCATTAATAATGGCTCCCATACACATCGGACAAGGCTCAATAGTTACAACTATGCTCAGCCCATTCAATCGGTAATTTTCAAGCAACTTTGCAGCTTGCCTGATAACCAGTATTTCCGCATGGGCAGTAGGATCATTAAGTGAAATGCATCTATTATGGTCTCTGGATAAGATCTCATTGGATTGACCTATTGAAAGAGCACCCACTGGAATCTCCCCATCATGCCATCCCTTTTTTGCCTCTTTCAGGGCCTCTTGCATAAAATAGTAAAGGTCCAAAATCTATCTTGTTTCTTGTTATTATTTTCGCTTCTGACCAAAAATAGTGAAATTTTTTAGCTACTTATCAGATCAATATCCGGATATTATTTTCTTTGATTAACCTTTAACATTTCATTATCAGTGAGTCAACTTGATAGTTATTCCTTAAGCCCTGCCCAAACTTGGCCAGGCAAGAACTGTGTTTTACTTTCACTTATGTCTGTGTTAAAATTAACACAAATTAACTTAAAATGTATAAAGATTTTTATAACCTATTGTAATTTCGTAATAAATATATTCAATAATAGTTGGCATAATAGTTGCTTAATAAGAAATGTCTGGGTTGTTCGTACTAATTAGGGGATTTTTTCCTATATAGAAAAGTTAGGAGAAAAGAGGAAAATATTTTAAGTATCGGCATCTCCGGACAATATAAATAGCCCCGGATTTTATGGTCCGGGGCTATTTATTTGGGAGAGTTTTTTCTCTACTATCTTAATATTCTCTGGTGTGTCTACCTCAACTGAATCGAATAAGGTTTCCACTACCTTTATTCTAAAACCATGCTCCAATGCGCGTAACTGCTCAAGTTTCTCAGCTCCCTCTAACAGGCCATAGGAAAGGTTAGTGAATAGTAATAAGAATTCTTTCCGATAAGCATAAAATCCTAAATGTTTATAGTGAGTGGTCTTTGATTCTTGATCCCGACAAAAAGGTATAGGTAAACGGGAAAAATACAGTGCATACCCATTTTTATCAACAGCTACCTTTACATTATTTGTATCATTTAGCTCTCGATCCTCCCTGATTTTATTCATCAGGGTAGACATAGGGATTTTTGGGTCTTCAATAAGGGGCCTTATAAGGTCAGATATTATTGATGGCTGAAAAATTGGTTGATCACCCTGTATATTTACCACTATGTCTCTGTCCGCAAGATTAATCTTCTCCGCCGCCTCAGCAATACGGTCTGTTCCTGACATGTGACCTTCATCTGTCATAATGGCCTGACCACCGAACCCGTTAACGCATTGACAAATCCTACGGTCATCGGTCACCACATATATCTCATCCAGGTCCGGGCACTCTTTGGAGGCCTGAAAGACATGTTGAATCATGGGTTGTCCTGCAATCAGGGCCAGGGGCTTTCCCTTAAAACGTTTTGAGTGATACCTTGCAGGTATAAAGGCAATTATTTTCAAGGCATAACCTGTTAAAGTTTTTAGTTTAGTTTTTTCTAATAAGTTATTATAAATTAATTTAAATAGAGTTAAATATCAAGTAAACTAAAAGCCTATATTATTAAATATTCTAAGGCAGAATAATTTTTAGAGGGCGAATGAAGTTGAAGGTGATTGGTATATATGGAAGCCCCAGGAAGGGGGGTAATAGTGATTTACTTTTAGATAGTGTCCTTAGGGGAGCTAAAGACCAGGGTGCAGATGTCAAGAGATTACATGTGCGAGATTTAAGGATTTCAGGTTGCAGGGGGTGTGATGGATGCAAGGAAACAGGCAATTGTGTAGTTGAGGATGATATGCAGGATATTTATCATCTACTGGATGATGCAGGTGTTATTATCTTATCCTCTCCTATATTTTTCTATGGTATGACCTCCCAGATAAAGGCCTTGATTGACAGGGGCCAGGCTATGTGGTGGAAAAAAAGGTTGAGCAAAGGCAATAAAGATAAGAAAAATAATTATCAGGGCAGGGGGTATCTAATTGCAATAGGCGCAACCAGAGGCGAAAATCTCTTTGAAGGTGCCCAGTTGACAGCCAGGTATTTTTTCGATGCATTAGATATGAGATATAAGGGGGGTCTTTTTTTTAGGGGAATAGACTCCAAGGAGGCTATAAAAGAACATCCGGAAGCCCTGCTGAAGGCCTATGATTTTGGGGCGAAAGTGGTTAGAGATGATTTTGAACAACGGTCAACAAACCACTAACAAAACTATTTTATTTTAAATTGACATATTTATATAATCCCCATAAATTATAAATAAAAAACAGATAATTTTGTAAAATAAAGAGGTAGCATTATGGGCCCGTCAGAGATTATGGATGTTTTAGACAATTGTGAGCTCTTTAGGGGGCTTAACAAGGATGAGATTGAAAAGATAGCCGGCCTTGGTCATATCGAGACGTATGAGGCCGGAGAAAACATAATTAACCAGGGAGATTTCGGAGAGAAACTATATATAATTGCTGAGGGGCATGTATTCCTGGAAAGAGCTATTGACTTGGGTACACGTAAGGGAAGTGCGATTATTACTATTTTGGGTAAAGGCAAGGCCCTGGGCAGCTGGTCAACCCTGCTTGGAGAAACTCATACTTTAGGCTCCTCTGCAATATGCAGAAAACCTACAAAGGTGGTGGTTATTAAGGGGCCAGCCTTAAGAGAACTGATGCTTGATAATTTTCAACTCGGATTTAAGGTTCTGGAAGGCCTCTGCTTTATACTTAGAAACAGAATTCGGGGTGCCTACGGTGCTATGGAAAATATTTAGGCTCCCCCTATTCATCTTCATTGGTGTTAATTGGTAATCCCTTTTGTTTCCTTAGATCATCAATCTTATTTAGAGGCCTTTCGAGTTGCCGCCGCCTGGTCGTTGTAAGTAATTCATACTCTCTTTGTGTATCTTCAATCCTCCTACCCAACAATTCTAACTTTTTTAAGAATTCACCCCACTGCTTTTTGAATATACCGAACAATGATAGTATCTCATTGGATGTCTTCTCCAGGGCAAAGTTTTCTACAGACTGTCTGATGACGGCCAGGACAGCAAAAAGGGTTATAGGTGAGCAAAAAATCACCCTATTTTTTAATCCCTCATCAAGGATGGAACTATCCTGTTCATGAATAAAGGAATAGATCTGTTCATTGGGGATAAACAGAAGCACATAGTCAACAGTATTCTGCTCAGGATTAATGTATTCCCTGGTGGTAACCTCCTTGATCCTGGCCTTGACGTCCCTCATAAAACTATTTCGAAATTTTACCTTTTCTGATTCCAAGTCAGTTTCGGGAAACTTGATATAGTTATCCAAGGGGAACTTGACATGTTCAGTTTTAGATTCTCAGGAAGGAGGAAAGTGAAGTCCGGTCGTAAGCCAGCCCCATCAATAGCTTTTTGCTTAAAATAGTTCACATTTTCAATCAAACCTGCCACACGCAGGACATCTTCCGCCATCCTTTCCCCCCACTGACCTCTTGCCTTTGTGCTTGCCAGTGCCTCCCGTAGTAGATTGGTGGTTTGCATCAGGGCAGAGGTTTGCTGAGTAGCTGTATTAAGCTGATTTGCAAGCTGTTCAAATTTTTTTAATCTATCCTTTTCAAGCTCTTTCATCAGTCTGGAAGCATCTTCGAGTTTGGATGTCATTTGCTGCAATTGCTGGTCAATCAAGCCTTTTTTTGCCTCCAGTTCTTTAACACTGATTTCTCTTTCTGATTCCAGACGTTCTTTGGCTAACTTTAGGAATTCCTCAGTTGATTTTGATAATGCATCAAGGGAGAGGCTTCCAAAGCTTGCCTTTATATTTTCAATTATTGAATCAATGTTTGCCTTCTTTTGAGCCTCACTCTCGTGGAATAATTCTTGGGCGAGCTCTTTGGCTGTTTTTCCGTGTATTAATCTCAATAAAAGTGCAGCCAATAGACCAAGGGCAAAACCTATTGCCAGCCCTATAAGAGGGGATAACCAGTTCATAGAGTTCTCCTTAAGGGGTATTTCCTGCTCGGGAAATGCTGACCCCTGCATAGCCACCGACATTTTCTGGTGTCCAGATTATACCTTAGCATTGCATTCAGCATAGAAATAATCCCTTTAATGATATACATATAATATATAGAGGGAGAAAAAAAGTTTAAAGTAGGAATGGGTTATATTGATGGAAGATTAGCCAATTTAAAATAAAATTCAAAAGTTTCTGAAATTTATGATATAAAAATAATATTTGGTATTTTGTTTCTTAATGTTGGGGATAAAGAAAGTGGAAATGATAGAGGGAGAGGTTTAAATGAAGAGAGATGACAGTAAAATAGTGGAGATATTTGTAGATGGTGCCTGCTCTGGAAATCCCGGACCAGGGGGCTATGGCACCATCCTGAGATATGACAAGAAGGAGAAAGAGATATCAGAATATTTCCCAAATACTACCAACAACCGGATGGAACTTATGGCTGTGATAGGGGGTTTAGAGACACTTAAGAGGCCGTCACAGGTTAGGATAGTTACAGATTCCAATTATGTTTTCAAGGGGATCACAACCTGGATCAACACATGGATAAAAAGAAATTGGTTGAATTCACGGAAAAGGCCTGTCTTAAATAGGGATCTTTGGGAGAGATTATTTATCTTAAGCAAACCGCATCAGATAGAGTGGCAGTGGATAAAGGGTCATGAAGGGCATCCTGAAAATGAGCGATGTGATAAACTGGCCAAGCAGGCAATCAGGGAAAATATGAGAGGCTGAATAGTTGGGTGGAAATTTAAGATATATTTGATTATAATTAAATTACTGTTTAAGCTTAGTCAATATGTCCCCTTAACTGCTTAGTAAAAATGTCCCCTCTCAACTGCTGATGCTATATAAATCCATTGCTCTTCAGAAGTTGCCCGTGCCTTGGGTTTTCTCCTGGGCTTAGCTCGGATCGGC
>JAUWZV010000042.1 GCA_030615105.1 Desulfobacteraceae bacterium | reverse complement strand
CGTACGGGAGATCATGTTTTATACTTTCTAAATATCGACAGTGGGCAATTGCTTCATCAATGCTTTTGCATTCCTTGATGTAGTGTGTATTTACCCTCAATCCCCATTTATTGAGGGTAGTTAACAATTCAATATGGGAGGTAAAGGTCCATCCTGATATCTCTCCTATTCCATAAGAGAAGAATAGTAAGGGTCGTCTGGCTGTTATCCTTGGGTCAAGTTGTCTCACAGAACCGGCAGCAGCATTTCTGGGGTTGGCAAAAGGTGGTTCACCCTGTTTTTCCCTTTCTTTGTTTAATTGATGAAAGGCCTTTTGTTCCATATAGACCTCACCCCTGACCTCTAAATGTTCAGGAAGGTCTTGATCATATCCGGGGGAAAGGAGCCTTAATGGAATGGATTTAATAGTTTTGATGTTAGAGGTTATATCTTCTCCAGTATAGCCATCCCCCCTTGTTGATGCGGTTCTAAGAATGCTATTGTCATAAATAAGTTCAATGGCAAGACCGTCCATCTTTGGTTCAACAGCGTAGCTAATATGGTTAGTCCGCATGCGGCGGATTAAGAGCCGTTTAATCCTCTCCTCAAATTCTTTAACCTCCTTATCAGAAAAACCATTTTCCAGGCTCAGCATAGGAATACTGTGTTTGACAGTCTTAAAACCACCCTCAACAGGTGCTCCTACCCGTTGACTGGGAGATTCTGGAATGACCAGTTTTGGGTATCTATTTTCTATCTGAAGAAGATTTTGGAAAAGACGATCATATTCGGCGTCTGAGATTTCAGGGTCATCTAGGATGTAGTAGCGATAGTTGTGATAATTTATCTTTTCCCTAAGTGTTACTAATTCAATTTTTGCCTTTTCTATCTCGTCCATAAATATTCCCTAGTAAGCGGTCAGGGGTTAGTATATTAATTATAGCTCCCTCACAGGTAATGAGACCTTTTCTGGAGTGACTGGTGGGAGGCCGCCGTCCTTTTCACGACTTATTAGTGGGGGAAACCGCAGTCCCGCCTATTGGGCGGGAAATGCGGAGCCCCGCCTAAGGGAGAGCCTTGGAACGTAGAGTCTCATTACCCGATTCCATCATGATCAGTTAGATATCCTGAACTCCCATCCATGCATAGATTAAAAAGCAAGCGGCAAGACTCTCTGCTTGCCTTTTTTAACTTGTCGACTCCAAATCCGGCATGCCATTCAAGAGAAAAGAGTTCATCAGATACAATTAACAATCCTGCCAATTCTACGGAACGATAGGCAGCCAACCTAATTAGGGCAGACATTTCCATTTCAACGGCCAAGTACCCTCTTTTCCCATAAGCTACAACCTTTTCTGAAGTTTCGCGGTAAATGGCATCTGTTGTCCAAACTGGGCCTTTTTTAAAGGGATGATTGGTCTTTAACAATGCATCTTCTAAGATCTTGTTTAGAAAAGAACTTGTCTGAATTCTTTTTTTCCTCACAGGATAATGAGTAGAAGTACCTTCTTCAGATAGTGCGGTAGTAGGAATTATCAGGTCACCTATGGCAATATTTGGCTGCAGTGAACCACACCAACCTAATACCCAAATCCTTTTTGCACCCAATGCTATTAATTTTTCCATGACAATCACCCCCTGGGGTGCACCCAGGAGAGGTCCTGCCAATGCAAGAGGGAGGTCTTTATCCCTTTTGACAATAAAAAGATTAAACGGATTGGACTTTCTAAGGACTGCCCTCTCGGCATGGCTAAGATTAACCATAATCTTAAGCTCTGATGGAATGGCGACCATAATAGCATCCGGACCAACAAGAGGTTCCCCTTTTTCCCTTGAAGGTTTAATTAATACATTATTATCGCTGAAAGGATTTATTTTCTCCATAAGCAAATTAAATTAATTTGGCTCAACGAGGATTAGTGGGGAAAAACGTTGCATATGCCACACAAATCCGTTGTAGGGTCAGGTTTTATACCCGACTGGGATTGCGGTGGCATGTAAAATACCACCCTACATGGGAACAAGAAAATTTCCAATAATCCGCGATGACTCATTAATTTTAAAACCAATCGTAGTCAAAATGCAACAGGAAATAGGATATTTCGTACCAGTTCACAGGTTCAATGCCTGCCTGCCGGCAGGCAGGGTTCCGGGTTCAACGGTTCAGTCGGTCTTGACCTCATTCTCTTCGTCGATATTCTGATAATACGGTGGCGCATCGGGCGACATAAACCTAACACCCGGAAATTTGTCAAACGCATTTTACCGTTTTCCTTCAACAGGCTTTAGCGTCGCTGTCACACTATGTTCGCGGCCGCTAAGGTGGATAGCAATCTCAAAACTTGTAAACAGACAACCTGTGAAAATTTAAAATTGTCAATTGTCAATTTTCAATTGTTTGTGTCTTGCCCCGCCCCGTTCCGGGTCGAGACGGGGGTGGCGAAAAGGATTTTGTTGACATAGAAAAGAAAAAGCAATAGCATAATAGCTAATAATTTTTTAGGACTTTCAAATATGTTTGAATTATTAACTGAAAAGCTTGGCAGGATCTTCAAGGAATTGAAGGGCCGAGGAAGATTAAGCGAAAAGAATATACAGGAGGCCTTAAAACAGATCCGGCTTGCTCTTCTTGAAGCGGATGTAAATTATAAGGTTGTCAAGAACCTCCTTGAAGAAATAAGGCAGAGGGCCCTTGGGCAGGAGGTATTGGAAAGCCTTACCCCAGGGCAACAGGTAGTTAAGATAGTGCGTGAAGAGCTTACAAAGCTGATGGGTGAAGGAAGGAGAGATCTGGATCTTAGTGATAAAAAACCCCTTTCTTTATTGCTTGTTGGCCTCCAAGGTTCCGGGAAAACAACAACAGCAGGGAAGCTGGCCCATTACATGAGGAAGAATGGGTACCATCCCTACTTAGTGCCGGTGGATACCCAAAGACCGGCTGCTATCGAGCAACTTTTTAAAATAGGAGAGGAGATCAATATCCCGGTTCATCCTTCAAATAGCACAGAAAGGGCTGAAGATATTTGTCTTAAGGCCAAGGAGGCAGCATCGAGGATTGGATCAGATATTTTGGTTATAGATACAGCCGGTAGGCTCCATATTGATGAAAATCTAATGGAAGAACTTTTGAGAATTAAGGGCATTATTCGTCCCGCAGAGATTCTTCTTGTAGCTGATGCTATGACAGGGCAAGATGCAGTGAATTTGGCTGTAAAATTTAATCAGGTTCTTGATATCACAGGGGTCATTTTAACAAAGATGGAAGGGGACGCAAGGGGAGGAGCAGCCATTTCCATAATGGCGGTAACAAATAAACCGATCAAATTTGTGGGTGTAGGGGAAAAGCTGGATGCATTGGAACCTTTTTATCCAGACAGGATGTCTTCGAGGATCCTGGGAATGGGAGATGTCCTATCCTTGATTGACAAGGCTCAGGCTGAATTTGATCAAAAGGAGGCCGTTAAACTTGCAAGCAAGATCAAAAGGGAAGAATTTGATCTGGAGGATTTTAAGAAGCAACTTTCATATATTCAGAAGATGGGATCATTGGAACAAATTCTTGGGATGATACCAGGTCTTGGACAGATGTTGAAGTTAGGAAGGTTAAAGACCGATGAAAGGGAGCTTGTTAGGTTTGAGGCCATAATTAACTCTATGACACCTGAAGAGAGAAGAGATTATAAAATAATAAGTGGCAGTAGACGAAAAAGGATTGCCATGGGAAGCGGAACGAGGGTAGAAGATGTTAATCGGCTTCTGAAAAATTTTGGTCAGACAAAAAACATGCTCAAGAAACTTGGACGAGGAACTTTAAGAGATCTATCTTCATTGGCCGGCTTTGGTTAGGCTTAAGGATATAGTGCATTATAAGAACTTGACAAATAAGTTAAATCTTGGGAAAGAGTTTTTTTGCAGGATTGACAACCTTGACGTATAATTCAATATAAAGGGGGTGAGAGCATTAGATATGTCGGTAAGAATAAGATTAACCAGGAAAGGGGCTAAAAAGAGACCTTTTTACCGTATTGTGGCAGCCGATTCAAAGGCGCCAAGGGATGGTAGGTTTCTCGAGGTATTAGGATACTACGATCCACTGGAAGATCCAGCCCAGATACATATTGATGTGGATAGGGTTAAAGAGTGGATACAGAGGGGTGCTAAGCTTTCGGAAACTGTTGGGTCTCTTTTGCGGAAGAAGGAAGTATCCAAGGTTTCTTCCCAAACAGGCTAAATCGTGTTTAATGAAAATTTGAGGTGAAGGAGAATGATGGAAATGAAAGAGTTGATTGAATATATTGCAAAGGCTCTTGTTGATAATCCAGATGAGGTAAGTGTAACTGAACTCGAGGGAAGACAGACTTCTGTGATCGAACTTAGGGTAGCCAAAGAGGATTTGGGTAAAGTGATTGGCAAACAAGGGAGAACTGCCAGGGCGATGAGAACTATACTTGGTGCAGCCTCGACCAAGTTGAAAAAGAGATCTGTCCTGGAAATTTTAGAGTAGTTGAGCAAAATAGGTGTTAAAGATCTAATCCTGATAGGGCATGTTATTCGCCCCCAGGGTTTAACCGGTCTACTAAGGATAGTTTCTTATGCTCAATCATCAGAAACATTCCTCGAGGCCGGTTCTGTATTTCTGAACAAAGGCCAAAACGAGTTCGAAGAAAGCAAGGTCGTTTCCATAAGACCCCACGGATCAGTATATCTTTTGAGATTGTCTGCTCTGAACTCAGTTGATCAGGCAGAGATTTTTAGGGGTGCAGAGATCTTAATAAGAAAAGATTCTTTGATAAAAAAAGATGAGGATGAATTTTTTTACTACGAACTTTTAGGATTGGATGTATATCTGATAACAGGCCAATACCTTGGTGTTCTAAAGGAAATTTTTCCTACAGGGGGTAATGACGTTTATGTGGTCAGAAATCAAGGGAAGGAGTTTTTGATCCCCGCAGTTCACCAGGTTGTTAAGGAAATAAACATACCTCAAAAAAGAATGGTTATTTCACCTATAAAGGGTTTGTTGGATCTCTAATGAGATTTGATATTCTTTCAATATTTCCGGAAATGTTAAACCCCCTTATTAATTATGGAATCATTGGGCGAGCAATAGAAAGGGGGCAGATAGAGATAAATTTAGTGAATATAAGAGATTTTAGTGAGGGACCGCATTTAATGACTGATGATAGGCCCTTTGGGGGTGGGCATGGTATGGTTATGAAACCAGAGCCGATTTTCCGGGCCTTGGAATCAATTCCCAGAGTAAAGGGGGACACAAAAGTCATCCTGCTAACACCCCAAGGCCAACTTTTTAATCAATCAATAGCCCGGAGATTAAGCAAGTTTGAGCAGATTATTTTAGTATGTGGACGATATGAGGGTGTGGATGAAAGGGTAAGATCCAGATATGTAGATGTAGAAATATCTATTGGTGATTACATCTTGACTGGAGGTGAATTGCCAGCAATGATTATCGTGGAAGCTGTTAGCCGATTGATCCCGGGTGTATTGGGTGGAGCAAGATCTAATCTTGAGGAATCCTTTGAGGATTACCTCTTAGAATATCCACAATATACTAGGCCAAGGGTTTTTCAAGGGGAGGTGGTACCACCTGTTTTATTATCGGGTGATCATGGGAAGATCAGGCTTTGGAGAAGAACTCAATCTATTAAAAGGACGTTAGAGAGAAGGCCAGATTTATTGGAGAAGGCCCATCTCAGCAAGATGGATAAATCTATACTCAAAGAGTTAAAACAAGAACAAGTTAAGCTTTCAGCACTCAGTAATCAGGAATTAGGTCCTGGTTAAAAAAGTTGCCCAATATTGCTGGTGCCAATATATTGGGATCAAATCATTGAGGGTTACCCTACGATTATCTTGGAAAACCCTGACACTATTTTAAGACCTCAAATATTGGCCATATAATCTAGACGTCTTCATAAGCTAAGATCTTAAAATTTATGTCAAGTTTTGTGGTGAAATTAAACCCTGCTGCTTTGAAATTGAAATTCGAAATCCCTGGCCCAGACCTGATATGCAGACGGAATAGCCTATTTCAGTCACGTCGCGCCAGGGCGGGCCGAAAGCCTAAATTCGAAACAATATCGAAATTCAAACCCGCCCGCCTCGCCTGAGCGAGAGCGATGGCGGGCAGGTGTTCAAAATTCGAAGTAGATACCCACGGGCTTACGCCCGTGGCACTCCAAAGGCATTAATTTAATTTAAGGCATTCACCCCCGGGCTCACGCCCGGGGTCCTCTGCAAATTTTTGATAGCCCAAAGCCGACTATCTCAGAGTAAGGGCGTTTTGGTTTAGAGCATTTGGATTTTGGTTATTAGAATTTGTTTAGGGTTTCGATATTCGAATTTCGTATTTTCTCATGGGCTTCGTGGCTCGTCGATTTGCCTGTCCCGGGCCGGGAAGACGGGGTTTCGCTAGTATAAGGGGATAATTCATGTCATTTTATCTTGGGCTATTACATTATCCCGTCTATAACAGGAGGGGAGAGATCATTGTTTCGGCAATAACAAACTTAGATCTCCATGATTTGGCAAGATTGGCAAAGACTTATGGAGCCAGGAGATTCTATATTATCAATCCCCTTGCAGACCAGCAAGCTCTGGCTAAAAGTATTTGTCGGCATTGGGTAAGCGGTTATGGGGCCCAATATAATAAAGACAGGAAAGAGGCAATGTCTTTAATTTCAGTTGTTCCGACTCTTGAGGCATCTATGGCAGAGATTAAAGATATGGAAAGTGAAATACCAATTTTAATGGCTACTGATGCAGGGAAAGACAAAGGACAAAGAGTTGATTATGAATTGGCAAAGGAGATAGTTGCCTCCAATAAGGTGGTAATGATTTTATTTGGTACAGCCTGGGGGATAGCTGAAGGGCTCATTAGAAAGGCAGACTATCTTTTAGAGCCTATTTTTGGTGTATCTAACTACAATCACCTTTCAGTTAGGACAGCGGCTGCGATAACCTTGGATCGTTTGTTTTCCCAGTTTGCAACGCTTTAAAGAGACAGCTAATTTGAATTAGAGGAGAATATTACGATGAACCCAATAGAAATGTTGGAAAAAGAACAGATGAGGGTAGATCTCCCTCCATTTAGGGCAGGTGATACAGTCAAGGTATTTAGTCGAATCAAAGAGGGTGACAAAGAGAGGATCCAGGTCTTTGAAGGGGTAGTTATTAGGAAAAGAAAGGGTAATACAGGAGCCACCTTCACTGTGCGGAAGGTTTCATATGGTGTTGGGGTGGAGAAGATCTTTCCTTTTCACTCACCAACAATAAATAAGATAGAGGTAATTTCTAAGGGCAAGGTAAGAAGAGCGAGGCTTTACTATCTACGCAAATTGAGGGGTAAGGCAGCCAGGCTTAAGGAAAGAAGAACCTGATGCCCTTCATGTATGGATAATTATTTCTACGAATTCCAGGCCAGGCTTGCAGGTTACTCTTTGGTGGCTGGTGTTGATGAAGCAGGACGGGGCCCGCTTGCTGGTCCGGTAGTTGCAGCCGCTGTGATCCTACCCAAAGATATTGCACTGGATGGGGTTAGGGATTCAAAAAAAATGTCTGAGAGGGCTCGCGAGGGGGCCTTTCCCCTAATCGAAAGAGGGGCAATAGATATTTCCTTAGCTGTGGTGAGCCCAAAAGAGATTGATCGGATTAATATTCTTCAGGCAACCCGAAAGGCTATGAAACAAGCGGTCTTAGCACTCGATCCCCAGCCTGATTATCTATTGATCGATGGCATATACCCTATTGATCTTCTCATTCACCAAAGGTGTATCATAAAAGGGGATGAGCTCTCTTTAACTATATCAGCAGCCTCTGTTATGGCAAAGGTCTACCGGGATAGAATTATGTATAGCTTTCATGAGTTATATCCGAGGTATGGCTTTTCTTCAAACAAAGGTTATGGAACACCTAAGCACACAGAGGCTATAACGCAATATGGTCCCTGCTTTATTCATAGGTTAACCTTTAGAGGCGTTCTTAAATGACAAAAGAAAGGATTACCCTTGGAAAATTTGGTGAGGACCTGGCAAGAGAAAGATTAAAGGATCTTGGTTACAGGATTCTAAAAGAAAATTATAGGTGCTCTTTAGGTGAAATCGATTTAGTTGCAAGAGATGGCGATGTTCTGGTTTTTGTGGAGATAAAGACACGTAAAAATCAATCCTTGGGTCAGGTTAAAGAGGCGGTTAACAGGAAAAAACAGACCCAACTCTCAAAGGTGGCCTTAGCTTATATGAAATCAAACAATTTTTGGGGGTGCAAGGCAAGATTTGATGTTGTTGCTATAAGATTAATTGATGGAGAAAAGGAAATTGAGATTATAAAAGATGCATTTGAGTTGGCTTTCTGAGAACTTAAGGGCTTCGCCCCAGTTGGAGTATTGGTCCGCCCTGGCGCGATTTGCATGGAATACGATATTATCGCTGTAATATCTCATGAGTTGAGTCTATGGAATTAGCTCATTACAAGTCAGGTCTGGGCCAGGAAGTAATGGAATGATGGGATCTGAGAATTTAGGGATTGAAGGATTAAGGAATTGATTGATCTTCAATTCTTGAATTCCCAAATTCACAATTCCTAAATCTATCATTGCATGTGGATGGCATAAATCGGTTGCCACTAAAATTACTGTGAAGTTGTAGAAATTACGTTTAATCAATGGTTCCTAATAAAGGTAAAAATGGGTTAAATCAAGGCAAAATCTATGTTGTTTCTACACCAATAGGCAACCTGGAGGATATTACTTTAAGGGCCCTGAGGGTCTTAAAAGAAGTAGGTTTGATTGCGGCTGAAAGCAGAGATCATACCAGGAAGCTATGCGGGCATTATAATATAAGGACACCCATAACCAGCTATAATAGCCATAACCAGCACTATAAGGGACGTGTACTTCTTGAAAAGGTAAAGTCAGGGCTTGACATTGCCCTTGTGAGTGATGCGGGAACACCTGGTTTATCTGATCCTGGCTCCAGATTAATCAGGGAGGCTATAGATGCTAATGTAAGGTTGGTGCCGGTTCCAGGTGTATCAGCTTATTTGACAGCACTTTCAGTTTCCGGATTGCATACAGATAGATTCATCTTTGTTGGTTTTCTCTCAAACAAGAAAGGAAGACGCAGAAAGGAACTGGAAGGCCTAAAAGGTGAATGGAGGACCATGATTTTTTTTGAATCCCCCCATCGATTGGTTAAGATGCTTACAGATATATATGAGATTTTAGGCGATAGGGATATTGTCCTTGCCAAAGAGATGACAAAAGTTTTTGAGGATGTAAAAAGGGAATCAGTTAAAAAGTTATTATCTTTACTCAAGGATGAGAAGATTAGGGGTGAATATACTGTTATTGTAGAAGGCCTGAAGGAAAGGGAGAGAAATCTCTCTTTTATTGACAATTGATGATTGTTTGATTAAATTTAGGGAATCATGGAAGAGATAAGATCACTGAAAGTAATCAATGAACTTGGAATGCATGCACGGGCAGCCGGTCAGATAGTAGAGTTGGCAGCCAAATATAATGCAAACTTGTTTTTAAAAAGGGATACCCGAGAGGTGGATGGTTCAAGCATTTTGTCGATTCTTTCACTTGCCTGCCCAGAAGGCAGTGAGATTGAGGCCAGAATAATTGGAGAAGATGCCAAAGAATTTATGGATAAATTGGAAGGACTTTTCAAAAGTGAATTTGGAGAAACCGGAAGAAGGCAATATCGCCCGAAAAAAAAGATAATCAAAGGGTTTCCTGTTTCTCCTGGTATTATTATTGGGAAGGCACATCATTTAAATAGATCCAAGACTCAGATTTTTCACTGGAAATTAATTAATAGAATAGAGGTAGACAGAGAGGTTGATCGTTTTAGGAAGGCTGTGGAAATGGCAAAGGAACAGATCCAGAAGTTTAAATCCAATATGCCAGAACAGGTAAAGGGATATGCCTTTGTCCTGGATACTCAACCAATGATCCTGGATGATAGCCTGCTATTTGATTCAACCATAAAAAGGATCCGAAAGGAAAAGGTTAATGCCGAATGGGCCTTAGAAAAATCAGTAAGAAATATCCACCAGCTTTTTAAAAATGTGGATGATGAATACATTGGTCGCAGAATGGACGATGTGGATGCTGTAACTGAAAGGGTAGTAAGAAATTTAGCGGGAGTTCAGATAGATAGCTTAGCAGGGATTAAAGAAGAGGTTATCATTGTAGCTCATAATCTTTCGCCATGTGACATTGTTGAGATCAATGTAGAGCAGATAATGGGCATCTTGACCGATGTCGGAGGTCGAACATCACATATGGCCATTATGTCTGAAGCCCTGGAGATACCGGTAATCGTTGGACTGGAAAGGGCTACAGATATGATTTTGGATGGCGATATTTTAATCGTGGATGGAAATACAGGTAATGTTATTGTTAATCCTGAGCCTGAGACTATTCTTTCTTATGAAGACGAGATAAAGCGTTATAGTAACTATAAATTTGCCATAGATAAGGTCAGACATCTGCCGGCAGAGACCTTGGACGGATATAAGATAAATATCAAGGCCAATATTGAGTTTTTATCTGAGGCTAAGGCAGCAATTGAGAGTGGTGCAGAGGGTATAGGGCTTTATAGGACAGAATATCTATACCTCATCAGGAAAGATTTTCCAGATGAACAAACCCTTTTTGATGACTATAGCCAGATTGCCAGAATGGTAGCCCCTAATCCAGTTACCATAAGGACACTGGATGTTGCAAGTGATAGGATGGCTTCAGATATGGAGGCGATCAGGGAGGATAATCCTGCTTTAGGTCTCAGGTCTATTCGATTTTGCCTGAAGGAGCGAAAGGTATTCAAAACCCAGTTAAGGGCCATTTTAAGGGCCAGCATATTTGGTAATTTCAGGTTGATGTTCCCGATGATTTCAGGTTTGGAAGAATTACTGGAGGCAAAGAAGATTTTAAAGAGTGTTATGCGCTCGCTGGATAGAGATGGAATTGAATATAATAGAGAGATACCTGTCGGAATATTGATCGAGATTCCCTCTGCAGTATTAATTGCAGATATTCTTGCAAAGCACGCTGATTTTTTTTCCATAGGAACTAATGACCTGATTCAATATGCATTAGCTATAGACAGAGACAATGAACATGTTGCCAATCTCTATGAACCTTTTCATCCGGCTGTTTTGAAGATGATACACCAAGTGGTCAAGGCAGGTAAAAAGCAAGGAATTGATGTATCCCTGTGTGGTGAAATAGCCGGTGATCCTCTTTCTATTTTGCTACTTCTTTCTTTGGGATTGGAGGAATTCAGCATGAATATCGGCTCTATCCCTTTGATTAAGAAGATGATCAGAATGCTACCATTGAGGGAAGTGGGGGAAGCTTTTGAGGGAATATCACATTTATCCACCAGTAAGAAGATTGAATGTTTTGTTTTAAAAAAGGCAAAGTCTCTCCTGCCCGATATCTTTGAGGAAGATGTTTTTAGGTATAGGGCCCCTGGTACTTCCTGAGCAGGTGGTAGATGGAGAAAAAGATTGTTTGTCAGAACAGAAAGGCCAGACACGATTATTTTATTGATGAGATCTATGAGGCAGGAATTGTTCTTGTTGGGCCAGAGGTTAAATCTTTGAGGGAGGGACGTGCCAGTCTAAAAGATACATATGCACGGGTTAAAAACGGGGAGCTATTTTTGCACAATATGCACATTACACCTTATCCTTTTGCACGCCATTTAAATCTTGATCCCACAAGGACAAGGAAGCTCCTCATGCAAAAGAGAGAGATTAAAAAATTGATTGGAAAGACAGAGGAAAAGGGATATTCTCTAATCCCTTTATCGGTATATCTTTTGAGGGGAATAATCAAGGTCGAGTTCGCTCTGGCCAAGGGCAAGAGAAAATATGATAAGAGATATGCCTTAAAAGAAAAGGAAATGAAAAGGGAGTTAGACCAACTGAAAAAGAAAGATCGCTATTAAATAGGGTATTGCTTTTAATATAGATTTATGCTTTAATAAATTACGTTCATTGAAAATTGGGGGCGAAACGGCTTCGACGGGGATAAAGAAGCTTAAGTTGCATACCGAGGTTCTGTTTGCTCGTTAAACAGGCAGAAAAAAAATAAACGCAGACGATTATGCGTATGCTTTAGCCGCTTAAAGGCTAAACGTCCTTCTGTTCTTTCCTGCGAGGACGGATTTGGGCGCCGATTAGCAGGATAGCTAACCTGAGAGACCTGGATCTCAGGGAGGCGAAAATTTTTTCAGGTTAGCCCTTCATTCACCTTGCCCGAGAGGGGTATTAAGGGCGAACATTAAAGTTCGGGCTATGTGTGTAGAGGCTTAAGCGGACTATTTCCGGACGGGGGTTCGACTCCCCCCGCCTCCACCACGGTAAGGAATGTCCCACCATCTTTTTAAGCAATCCTAAATTTTTCCTGAAAGATATTTTGTTTTGTCTATACAATATATAGAGCTGTCTTGGAACTATAGTTTTGCGTACTCTTCTATTATTATCTCGATGGTCTATGCCATGGATTTGTTGAGGAACTGGGCAATTCTCCCTAAAGTGCAAGAAGTGTCTCGACTTGGTATATATTAGATACTTCAAGTCTACCCAGTCTCTGAGTTAATCCAATCAACTCATGGGCCTTTTGTTTTTCCATTATTTTTCCTGATTTATTTTTTGTTATCAATTCATTTTAAGGGAAGGATAGATCGTTTATTAAGACAGGAAGAAGGTTAACTCTTCTCCCCCAGCCTCCACCATGCCTCGGGATTGATTAGCGGAGGAAGGATTGAATGAAGAGTCAGGAGGTTATTTCTGAAAAAGGGTTGCAAAATATAAGTATAATGACTATATTAGATTCATTAAAATTTTTAATAATCCTTAAAGATATTGATATGAGGTAAGTTGATGAAGTTTAAAGATAGTTTAGAGAAAGAAAAAGAGCAAGACCAGAGGATTCCCAACCAGAAAGAACTGGAAAAGGAGCTCAGTGATTATCTTTCCAAAAAATACGGTGATAGGATAAAGATAATATCCCCGCTCCTCTTTCCTCAGAGCGATCCCAAGAAGAAGGGTGAAGAGGGAAAAACTGGGGTCAGGAAGAGTGGTGTTCCTGCCTTTGATATGAAGCCAGAGGAATTAGATTCCTATTTAGATGGATATGTAGTTAAGCAAGAACGAGCCAAAGGTGTGCTGGCCACAAAAATCTGTACCCATTTCAACCGGATAGAATCCTTGGATAGACGATATAAGAAAGAAAACCAATTTTCTGTGGGGATGATTAAAAACAATATTCTTATGATAGGCCCTACAGGTGTTGGCAAAACATATTTGGTAAGATTAATTGCCCAAAAGATAGGCGTTCCGTTTGTTAAGGGTGATGCTACGAAATTCAGTGAAACAGGTTATGTGGGTGGCGATGTTGAGGATTTAGTAAGGGATCTGGTATATGAATCTAATGATGATATTAAGTTAGCTGAGAATGGTATAATTTATATAGATGAGATTGACAAGATTGCCTCCAGCCAAAATATTATCGGACATGATGTTTCAAGGACAGGAGTGCAGAGAGCCCTTCTAAAACCAATGGAAGAGACTGATGTTGATCTGAAGGTTCCCCATGACCCAATCTCACAGATCCAGGCTATTGAACATTACCGAAGAACTGGGAAAAGGGAAAAGCAGGTAGTAAATACAAAGAATATACTTTTTATTATGTGTGGGGCCTTTGAAGGATTGCCAGATATCATTAAAAAACGGCTCAAACGTCAGGGTTTAGGATTTGAGGCAGATATTCATTCTTCTGAGGAGGATATGAATCTTCTCAAAGAGGTAAGGGCACAGGATCTTATTGAGTTTGGATTTGAGTCAGAATTTATTGGCCGCCTTCCAGTAATTGTTGTGCTTGATGAGCTAACAAAAGATAACCTTGTTGAAATTCTGAAAAACCCAAATAATCCTATTATCCTCAGTAAGAAAAGGGATTTTATGGCATATGATATCAATATTCAGTTTGAAGATAATGCACTTGAAAAATTATCGGAGATGGCCGCTCAGGAGAAGACAGGTGCGAGAGGTTTAGTCAGTGCAGTTGAGAGAACCCTTATGCCTTTTGAAAAGCATCTACCATCGACTAATATAGAAAAGCTGTTGGTTACTCCAGAGCTTGTTGAAAATCCAGAGCAAGAGCTTAAGCGGATTGACTCTGATGAGGATAAGAATGACCCCACGATGGAAGAACGATTCGAGAGAGCAGCTGCAAATGAAAAGAAAAGAGTGAAGAATATTATAGCAAAGAGAGCACAGGAATTTGAGGCCCAATCAGGTTTAAAATTATATGAAGACAGGATAGATTTGATTGCTGACCAGGCACTTAAATCTATATCCGATATTGATTCTGCTTTTATTGATTTTAAGGGGATGTATAATCAGGTAAAGAACCAGAATGAAGGATTGTTTTCCCATCTGGGAATTAACGTCAGTTTAGCAGATAGTGCCATTGACGAGATAATAAGAATTGCCATTGATCAGGATCGGGATATCAACGAGATATGTCTTAGTTTAGTGAACGAATTGGAGTACGGGCTCAAATTAGTTAGAGATAGGATTGGCAGCGATGCTTTCACCATTACCGCCGAGGCAGTTTTAGATCCGGACAAATATATAGATAGTCTGATTAAAAAGTATTATAGCCAAGATCCGGCGATATCCTAAACCTATTATTCCCTCCACCTTTATTCACAGTCGGAGAATTTACACCTTTAGATATTTGAATCTTCTACTATAAAAAACCTGAAATTATGACCTAAATATGAGGCCAAAAGCTGTGTGGAGTTTGTGAGCCGGCCCAATGCCCTATCGATGAGGAATGGCAAGAAAATGAAGGAGGATAAAGATGATGATTAGACCCCGACGTCTTAGGCGAACGTCCACTATTAGGCGAATGGTGAGGGAGACATTTATAAGGGTGGATGATCTCATTTATCCCATGTTTGTTAAACATGGTAAAGCAGAAAGAGAGCCTATTACGTCAATGTTGGGTCATTATAGGTTATCAGTTGATGAACTGGCCAAAGAGGCAGAAGAGGTGTGGTCTCTGGGAATACCAGGTGTGATTCTTTTTGGTTTGCCAAAAAAGAAGGATAAGTTGGGTAGCGAGGCATATGCCCAGGATGGAATTGTTCAGCAGGCTGTGGCTGCTATTAAGGAGCGGGTGCCGGAACTGATTGTGTTAACTGATGTCTGTCTCTGTGAGTATACAGATCATGGGCATTGTGGGATTATCAAAGATGGTCGAGTAGATAACGACACTACCCTTGAAATACTTTCTCGTATAGCCCTTTCACATGCAGGGGCAGGGGCTGATTTTGTTGCCCCTTCAGATATGATGGATGGGAGAGTTAGGGCAATTAGAGATGCCCTGGAAAGAGATGGATATAAGGATACAGGTATTCTGGCATATGCTGTGAAATATGCCTCTTCATTTTATGGGCCATTTCGCGAGGCGGCTGATTGCGCACCGAAGTTTGGCGACAGAGCAAGCTACCAGATGGATCCGGCTAATGCGAGAGAGGCCCTTAAGGAGGCATTTATAGATGTTGAAGAGGGAGCAGATATTATTATGGTTAAACCGGCATTGCCATATCTGGATATTATCCACCAGGTTCGCACTCAAATCGATCTTCCTGTAGCAGCTTTTAATGTGAGTGGAGAATATGCCATGGTTAAGGCGGCTGATCAAAAGGGTTGGATTGAGGGGGAAAAGGTAATGATGGAGGTGCTTCTTTCTATCAAGAGGGCCGGGGCCGATCTTATCCTGACTTATTTTGCTAAAGAGGTAGCGAGCCTGTTGCGTGAGCATGAAAAAATATATACTGAAAAATGATGTAGCCTTTCACAGAAACTATCAAATACGAATAGTAGCCTGGGAGCTTACCAGGTCATGTAATCTAAATTGTGTTCATTGCCGGGCATCATCAAATTTTGGTCCCAATCCTCAAGAGTTGGATACCCTCCAGGCAATGGATATATTAGACCAAATAAGGGAGGTTGGCAAACCTATTATAATCCTTACAGGTGGCGAACCTCTTCTAAGGAAGGATATATTTGAACTGGCAGACTATGGGACAAAAAAGGGCCTGAGAATGGTCCTGGCCACTAATGGGACCTTGATCACACCTGATATTACGAAAAGGATAAGGGAGTCCGGGATTAAGAGGGTAAGTATATCTCTTGATGGCGCTACAAGGGAAAGCCACGATGCATTTAGACAGGTTAATGGGGCCTTTGATAGAGCTATGAAGGGGATATCTTATCTTAAAGAACAGGGAATTGAATTTCAGATCAATACCACTATAACCAGATACAATTTATCCGAGTTGGAAGGTGTTTTCAACCTTGCAGCACATCTTGAGGCAACTGCACATCATATATTTTTGCTTGTTCCTACTGGAAGAGCCAAAGAGATGGTAAACCAGCAGTTAAATGCCCGGGAATATGAAGATTCTTTGCACTGGTTTTGTCAACAGCAGGATAATGTCCCCCTGCAGCTTAAGGCCACTTGTGCACCTCAATACTATAGAATTATAAGACAAGAGGCGCATTCTAAAGGGCAGAAGGTGAATAGCAAAACCCATAGCCTTGATGCAGTAACAAGGGGTTGCCTTGCTGGAATTTCCTACTGTTTTATATCTAATGAGGGTATTGTGCAGCCCTGCGGCTACCTGGAGTTGAATTCTGGAGATTTAAGGGAGTCTACATTTTCCGATATATGGAGGAAATCTTCTATCTTTGCTGACCTCAGGAACTTTTCCAAATATAAGGGAAAATGTGGGAGATGTGAATATATTAATGTTTGTGGTGGTTGCAGGGCGAGGGCCTATGCAGCTACTGGGGATTACCTATCTGAGGAGCCATTATGTGCCTATAATCCAATAAGCAGTAAGCAGTAAGCACTTTGTATTGGATGTAATTCGTTAAGTTGTTCACTACTCAATAACTCAGTTATTCAACAACGGACTATGGACAACGATCAACTGACATTACAGAAGGTTCGTTATGGATGATATTGATAGAAAACTTTTAAACGTGATCCAATCCGATTTTCCCATTACCAAAAGACCCTATAAAGATCTGGGAGCTCGGTTAGATTGCTCTGAAGACGGAATTTTTGAGCGAATAGGAAGATTAAAAAAGGAAGGCATCATCCGGCGGATAGGTGGAAACTTTGACTCTCAAAGGCTCGGTTTTGCCACTACTCTATGTGCGGCAAATGTACCAGATGATAAGATCGACAGATTTATGGAAGTGGTTAACAGGTATCCAGAGGTAACTCACAATTATCTTAGGGATCATCAATATAATATATGGTTTACCTTTGTGGCCCCTAATATGAAAGTGATAGATAGATATATTGAGGAAATAATTGAGTATACTGGAGTAAAGGAGATCCTTAATTTACCAGCGGTGAGGACTTTTAAGATATTAGTTGATTTTGACCTTGCTTGATTTATAGTTAATATATTTCCTAATACTTGGCTTATAGGCTAAAAGGGCTGATCAGGCTTATATCCTTCTACATCGAGGATTTCAAGGATTTGAATTTCTTCATCTTCTTAACTCCTCTTCTATGAGTAGATCTCCAATGCCATCTTCTCTTAAAGTGTCTATGGCCAATATGGTTTTATTGCTTTTACCCTTTGCGTTAAATATAGTGTATTCTAAGGTAAAAGTTGATTTTTTAAGTAACCTTACACCTCCTCCAATTAGGATAACATGGTAGCTCAGGAGGAAGTAAAGTATTGCTCCTGCAATAATTATAAGAGCAAATTTTTTCTTTAAAGGCATTGCCATAGCTATATCCTTAATAGGCTAAAGTATATGGTGGGCGATGCGGGACTCGAACTCGCGACCTCTGGTTCCGGAGACCAACGCTCTATCCACCTGAGCTAATCGCCCACATGTTTTTTATAAATTATTTAACAAGAAAGATCAAGGATGAATATAATTGAATATTTTCAAAGATGAGATTAATTTCAAAAGTATTAATTTTATTGAGCTTAAAAATAATTTTTACTTTTGTTATAAATTTTTATTGCTATTGTTATTTTTTTTATTTATATTTATAAATTAAACTTTTTTATTTTGCCAGCGTAGCTCAGAAGGCAGAGCAACTGATTTGTAATCAGTGGGTCGGGGGTTCGATTCCCTTCGCTGGCTTCAAGATGGTTATTTTTGGAGAGGTTCCCGAGTGGCCAAAGGGAGCAGACTGTAAATCTGCCGGCTCAGCCTTCGGAGGTTCGAATCCTCCCCTCTCCACCATCCAGGGAAAGATATTTATCAATATAAAAGCGGGAATAGCTCAGTTGGCTAGAGCGTCAGCCTTCCAAGCTGAGGGTCGCGGGTTCGAACCCCGTTTCCCGCTCTAATTATTTGAATTTAATTGGGCAACTGCCCACGTAGCTCAGTTGGTAGAGCACATCCTTGGTAAGGATGAGGTTCACCGGTTCAATCCCGGTCGTGGGCTCCAGATTAAAATGTCCTTCTTGTCAGGTTAAATTTTTGGCTTTAAAAATATTGTGAACAGGTAATTAAGGAGGTATATACAATGGCCAAAGAAAAGTTTAAGAGGACAAAGCCACATATAAATGTCGGCACCATCGGTCATATAGATCATGGTAAGACGACATTAACAGCGGCAATGACCCTCTGTTTATCCAAGAAGAATCTGG
>JAUWZV010000048.1 GCA_030615105.1 Desulfobacteraceae bacterium | reverse complement strand
CTCGGTGAGCCACAAGTATCTACTTATTTGGAGGGAGGGATTTTGTGGATCTTCAGTGTCAACTTTTACTTTCTTATCGAGTGCTCTTCCCCAGTGCTTTGCTTCGCCTAAACAAAGAGTCTTTTTGAAATACTCTTCCTTCGTTGCTCCCTGGGAAAGCTTTAAGTCTTCTGAATTGTGAAACAAGACATAATCAGGGTGTCTGGACCATTCACCAGAGGGAGTGGGAGGCTCTACATCGATTGTCCAACCTAAGATTTCAAATACTTTATCCAGGAAATGTTTTCTGAGTTGAGGTTCATTAAGGGATGAAAGATATTTCTTGTCCAGTAGCCTTTTAATTTCTTCTAAACTCCTCCCTAACTCTGATAATGGGATCTTGAATACCTCCTCCCTGGGCAGGAGTTCCTCAAGGTAATAATTGGAGAAAAGGCCTTTATTAAGATGGGGTTTCATACCTTACTCCTCGGCACACATATAGCGGATGATATAAGTTCAGGGTTCCTTTCAACCACTAAATCCTCTTCCTCAAGCCGATCAAGAGCCTTTGTGAGCCCTGTTTTTAAATCTTCTAATCGTTTTTCAGATCCTCTAATGGCAATGGCCATATCTTCTCCAAGAGATAATCGCTTTTTATAATCTTGGAGCCTTTCATCCTCCTCTCTGATTTTGGTGTTGAAAAACCTCTGAGTATCCTCCCTTTTGATCCTGATTTCTCTATCTTTTCTTTTTTGGACGTAGGAACATGATTCCTTGGCCTTATGAAGAGCAGTTTCATAAGCCTTTTCGTATATAACAGAAATATTGGGCTGAATTTCTTCTATTTCATGGAAATGTGCATCGGAAGACGCTTTGTCAAAATCTGCAATATCTCTTGGGGATAGAAGTTCTACCTCTTCATCGATATCTACAAATACTGGCAAAATATCCTCATTTATGGTCTTTCCAGTAGCATCATCAAAACAAAGGAGAAAGTTAAAAAGTATTCCGGTCTTTTTAAACCTATCGGTATATTTAGTTGCTGCCCTACCACCAAACCGGTAGTTTTTATCCCGGCAGTAATCAATAATTGCATCTAATAACGGATGCCCAAAGGCCATAAATTCAACATCTTCTCCCAGATTTTTGGCAACTTCTCTGGAAAAGGTTATAGCATCATATCTATCTTTTAAGCCTTCTTGCAGGATTTCTTTAGGAGGGATAAGCCTATAGACAAGTTTCTTTCTTGTGGGTTCAATCTTGCCGCCAAAAAGGTCGAAAAACGAGCGAGTAAATCTCTCGATCTCTATTTCCTTGGCACTCCTTTCTTTACTCCTTTCGATCACTCTGAGTGTCTCTTCCAGGTCGAATTTCTTGAGATCCATAAGGAAGCTCTTCTCTATGGTTTCGTAAGCTGTCTTCCTTTCTTCAATGGCCCTCTCGATGTTCTGGGCCGTCACTTCAACAGGTCTATTTTCTGCTATGGCCCTCATGATAAGGTCCTGTAGATTGACTCCTTCCAGGATAAACCCTACAATCTCTGATATTTTCCCACCTAGATCTTTTTCTATAATGGCGACTTTCTGCATCAGTCTTGCAAGAATCTGACCTTCCCTGGTATTAGTTACGAATAGGTTGTGAACCTTGACATCTCTTTTTTGACCGTAACGGTGAAGTCTTCCAATTCTCTGGTCAATGCGGTTGGGGTTCCACGGAAGATCATAGTTAACCATAATATGACAGAACTGTAAGTTAATTCCTTCACCGGCAGCATCAGTTGCTACCATGAGGTTAAAGGCTGGCGACTGAAAATGTCTCTCTGCCTCTCTCCTCGCACCCATTTCCATTTCACCATGAATCACCAAAGGGTTAAAACCGCGCTCTTTAAGGATTCCAATAATATAATTCAAGGTATCTCTATATTCGGTAAAAATAAGGATTTTTTCCTTTGGGTCTTTCTCAAGTACACCATGAATAAATTCTGCAAGAGCCTCTCCCTTAGAATCTATGCTAATTTCTTCTGAAAACTTAATGAGGGCCTTCAGTACTGAAATTTCCTTTTTCAATCCCTCTGGCGTAGTAGAAAGGCTTAGGACCTCAAGACGACTCTCAAATTTGTCCTTTTCCCAGTCATCCAAAGAATCCGGATCTTCAAAGTAATCCCGCAGCCTTACTTCCTCTTCCTTAGCAAGCGGAATGACACCTTTAACCAAGTTGGTTAGCCTATTCTTGAGAGAAGACCGTATGGCTACGATAGAAGATACCATCCTTTTTTGTAAAAGCACCATAGCAAAACCAACAGCTCTGTTATTCTGCGCCTTTGCAAGATTGTAAAATTCCTGTACGTAGCCAGTTACAGCATCATATAGTGCCTTTTCTTTATCATTGTAAGAAATGGGAACGGTAACAACCTCCCTGGCACGGAATACAGGCTTTCCTTCAGCGTCTATAATGCCATCCTTTCCCCTGCGGATCATAATGTCATTAAGTTTAGCTGATAGAATTTTTCTTTCATTCTCAAAGATATAAGGGTCAACAAGAGTAAGAAGGCTGTAGAAGGCAAATGGATCTCCTTTGTGAGGGGTAGCTGTTAGAAGGATAAGAGATTCTGTCTTGTCATGGAGGGCTTGGGCGAGCCTAAATCTAAGAGAACGTTCGATCTTGTTCCCGTATCTGGTGGCCGAAAGTTTGTGGGATTCATCGAAAATGATAACATCCCAATTAGTTCTCTCCAGTTCGTTTAAGGCCTCCCCTCGCTTAACGTAATCAAGCGATGTAATAACCCTATGATTTGCTTCCCAGACATTTGCATCTTTGGGAAGAGAATCTCTCATAGTGTCTACATAGGAAGAGCCGTAGATGATGAAGTTTTCATCAAACCTTTCCCTTAGCTCCCTTTGCCATTGAAAACAGAGAGGAGCGGGAACAATGATAAGTATCCTCTTTGCAAATCCTCTTAGAGAGAGCTCTTTGAGGACCATCCCTGTTTCAATGGTCTTTCCGAGACCTACGTCGTCAGCAAGAAGGATTCTATGTTTATAGGTATTGAGGATTTTATAGACAGCTTCAACCTGATAGGGTTCAAGATTAGTACGCGTACAAGCAAGAGAGAGAAGGTGATCATAGGCATAGGCCAAGGAAAGACGCATTGCCTCAAAGTGCAAGTCAAAATGGATGGGCGAATCAAAAATGCCTTCTTGCAGTTGCTCAAGGGGTGAGAGGATTTTCTCAATTCTAGAAGGTGGTGAAACAAAATCCCTTACTGGTCCTTCCTCGAAGGCAACTTTGATAATAGTAGCATTTGCACGAGGATCAATTTTTATAATTTCGCCTATTTTCTCTCCAATTCTGATCCTATCGCCGATTTCAAAATCATTTGGTGGTGACATTTTGAACTTCAGAGTTTAAATTTCTTCTATTTTTCTACAAACCCTAATGTGTTTCTACAAGGTATGACTATAAGTTAGGAAGACATTGGGGTCAAGGAATATGTAACCAAGGTGATATGTCGAGGCAGGTAGAGAGTGTAACTGGAGGTTGACAAGTGAGGGGAATTCAAAGGAAAACTTCTTTAATTCTGATGTCATCAATCGTAACACGGCAACGGTTTGCTTCGAAGCCGATATACTGTGAAAAATGAGTGGAAAACCCTCGTTCACGAAAATAACTTATGGGAACTATTAAGCGATTTACCTTCTCTTCAAAAAATGATGACTCAAAAACCAAATTGGGCCAACAAAATGAGACAAACACCCTAAATTGTTTTATCGTCTCTAGGTCCCGTTTTCCTACCGATCTCTGTTGTAATCTTTCATGTTGTTGGCCTGTATAAAAATAGTCAATGTGACACTCATATTTTTCTGGATCCATTTCAGATTCCGCCCATGGGAATATATTGACGATACGGGGATGTCCATATGGCTCCCGTGCAAAGAAAAGTCTGATGTCAGGATTTTTGTCCGTGCTTATGACTTCATGTATCGTGATTTGATAGCTAATAATGAAGTTTGAATTTACACCCGTATTACTCCATATTTCCCCTTTGTTAAAAACCTCTAATTCAGACGGACTCTTGATGTGGTTTTTTTCGTTCTGTGAGACCCACGAGACTGTTATTTCTCTGGTGGTGTATAAACTGTCGGAAATAAACCGGCCAAGTTGTACCTTTAGATCATTATCGTCTTTGAATTTTAAGAGTTCACGGCCTTGTATATCGAAGGGCAGTTTTTTGCTCCAGGTTTTTTCCCAACTTGTTTCGGAACACAATAGAACCATTGGTTTGCCTAAGCTGTAAGCCATGCCGAGCTCAAGAAAAACATTGGCATTTTCCTCCGATAAATCAGCTATTACAAGTCGGGCTTCTTCAATCATCTTTGCTATCATATCCATCTTTATGGCGGAGGGCTCGTAGTAATAGGACGCATCTTCGTATTTCAGACCTGTGTGTGACTCGACCAGCGGCTTGATGATTGAATTGAAAATGCGCTTCTCGTCTTCCTTAAAGCGAAATATTCCCATACAAGTGTTTGCACTTGGCATAGCTAACCCTCCCCAAAACTCCAAACTTTGCTGTAAAAATCCGGCTCACCTAAAACCACAAATCCCACCTCTCTAAATGAGAAATGGGGTCTGAGTATAAACTTCATGCCTCCCCCTGTTGAGGGTTAAAACATTGAGCCAACAGCAGCCTAATAATATTGAAATAAATCTCTTTTGTCAAATGATACGAATTTTTCATTAATTTAACTGATTGTTCTTATTTTTGTGTCAAGTTTTTTTTATTTTTGTACCTAATTGTGACAATCGTACTCCATTCAGTTTATTATAACCTTAAACGCCATGACCTTATCTTTATGGCCGTGACCAGCCAGAAGTTTGGGCGACTCGGTGAGGAAGATCTTCAAGCTCTTCAGGAAGCGTTACAAGCGGTCTTAGGCGCATGGCATTTGAGTGAGCTTCCGGCTAAATGGCACATGAGTGGAATGTGGAGTGGTACATATTTTGAAAATTCACTGTTATGGCGGAACCGCATATGATGGAATATTCGATGCTTAAGAGATGGTAGTGCATTTTTGGCTTGACAAAATAGATTTTTGCGACTAATAATTAGTCATTAATTGTAATATACAGACTAATTATTAGTCTTAACTCGATTGTGCAGGAATTTCCTTTTTGGACGCAGATGAACGCAGATTGTAAAGATTTTTAATGCGCCTAAGGCGCATAAATATAAAGAGCTAATAGAATAATTACCTGCCCGCCATCTGGCAGGCGGGTCTGCGGATATCGGCGAAAATCTGCGTCCTAATTTATTTCCTTATTCGGAGATACTATAATGATTGAACAAGAGATAGAAAGGAAGATTGAAGACTTCAGGGAGCTTGGCATACCGGAGTATATCAAGAGAGAGGGCCTGGTTCCAATGGCTGATAACATAGTATCGACAATTATTGGCGCCCGCAGGGCGGGTAAAAGTTTCAGGGCGCTACAGGTTGCAGATGAACTCATTGATCAGAATGTTATAAAGTCGATTCATCAAGTATGCCTGATGGATTTTGACAACCCTGTTCTGTCCAACATGAAGGCCCGGGACCTGAAACTGATTCAGGATACCTTTCTGAAGCTCAATCCCGAATTTGAACTGAATACCTCTCTGATTTTTATCTTAGATGAGATACACAAGATCCCCGGATGGGAAGAATATGTCATTGATCTGTCCAGAAACCCCAAATGGAAAGTGATTGTTACAGGTTCATCATCCAAGTTGTTAAAGGGTGATATTGCGACCGAACTTCGGGGTAAATCTATTTCATCCACAATATATCCGCTGAGTTTTAATGAATTTTTGAAATTCAAGGATTTCAAACATAAGCCCAGTTCTACAAAAGGGCAGGCCGAATTAAGAAGGCTGTTTGATGAATACTTGAAATGGGGTGCCTATCCTGCCATAGTTAGGGTCGAAGAATACACAAAAGAGGCATTGCTAAGAGAGTATTTCGATACTATGATTCTAAAGGATATAATACAGAGGTATAATGTTAGCAAACCTCAACAGTGCACACACCTGTATAATTACTTGCTTTCCAATATCAGTAAAGACCATACCCTCCAGAGCGCTTTTCGATATCTAAAACATAGCGGGTTCAGCACAAGCAGGGATACTGTGAGAGAATATATTCATTGGGCGGAAGATTCGTGGCTCTTATTCATGGTGCCAATCTATTCCAATTCCCTTAAAGAACAGGAGAGAAACTACAAGAAGATTTACTCTATCGACTGGGCTTTGGCCAACAAGAACAGCCTTGTCTGGGACGGTTCCTATTCGAGGGCACTTGAAAACCTTGTCTTTGTTCACCTTTATAGAAGGTGGCACAGGGTTCATTATTATTTGACCGGGAAAAAACGACAGGAGGTTGACTTTATCGCAATTGACAAGAATGGTTATCCTTCTATGGCAGTTCAGGTATGTATGGAGATGAGCCAGGAGTATACCTTGGAGCGTGAACTGGAATCGATCATCGCGACAGCCAGATATTTTGGCATTAAAGATAATTTTATAGTGACATACAACCAGGAAATGGATTTTCATGAACAAGGGGTTTCGGTCAAAGCCATACCTGCCTGGAAATGGATGCTTAGCTAAGAAGGGGGACAATTAAGGAAAAAAGATTAGTGATGACTTCTTTTTTCTTCCCAGGCCCTGGCCGCCTCTGTTGGCCTCTTCAGCTTCGGGACTCATCTTCAGGATGGTTAAGATAGGGGGAAAGTTTAGGAGAAAAAGAACTCAGGTAGCTTTTTTGGAACCAGTAAAAATAACTGCTAAGATCTTAGTAGTTTTTTCTTTATGACATCTTACCAGATGTTCTATTTGAGAGTCATAGTAGATACAGTCTCCTGGATAAAGGATGTCTCTGTGGTCCTCAAGAATTACCTCCATTTCTCCTTCCAGGACAAATATGAATTCCTCACCTGCATGTTTTGAGGGTTTCTCGTTTTTTAGGGTAGAAGGTTCAAGGGTAACCAGAAAGGGTTCCATATGTCTATTCTTTTTGTCTTGCCCAAGTGATTCGTATGAATAGCCATATTTTACCCCTGATTTTAGGGCAAATCTTGATGTAGGCATTCTTTTATCCTTGCGCACTATAGAGAAACGCTTGCTTGGATTTTTCTTGAAAAAATACCCAACCTCAACGTCAAGGGACTTTGATATCTCGATCAATGCCCCAAGGGATGGGGAATCAAACCTATTCTCTATCTCAGAGAGGATTGCTGAAGAAAAACCAGTTCTCTCAGCAAAATCCTGCAAAGATATCCCCTTTTTTTCTCTCAATCTTTTAATCTTTTCCCCTACACTTAGACTACCTTTAGCCCTTTGTATCTTCTCTACCTTTTCTAAACCTTTTAAAAATTCTTCATCTTGAGACATAATTCTCTCCTTACTCTTTAACAAAGTCTATTCCCATTTGGATAACCTTTTTGTTAATGGGAATCAGATGATGATAGCGTTCATCTAATACCTCCGTGAATGTTTCAAATAAGGATTCAAGGCTTACAATCTGGGTCTTTGCCAGAAATATCCCCAGGGCAACCATGTTGCTGAGTCTATCGTTTCCAGCCTCCCTTGCAAGAGAAATAAGTGGCGCCTTAACAACATCAATGTCATCCCTTTTAATCTCTTTCTGATCAATAAGAGAGGTATTTACAATCAAAAGACCATCTTTCTTTATCTTTGATTGATATTTTTTAAGTGATGGTAGATTCATGATAATTGCACTTTGTGGAAAGCCAACTATAGGGGAGCCAATATCCTTTGTGGAGATAACGACAGTACAGTTTGCCGTTCCACCTCTCATCTCAGCACTGTAAGAAGGCCAGTATGTAACCTTTTTACCTTCATTCATTGCCGCCTCTGCAAGCATATTGCCTATCATCATTACCCCCTGTCCTCCAAAACCGGCAATGGTCACATCGTAGTACATGTCAGATCCTAAATTTTAAGTGCCTAAAGTGAACTAAAGTGAACTAAAGTGTCTAAAGTGAACTAAAGTGCCTAAAGTTAAAAAAGTTAATATAACCCGTGATTATGTGTCTACATAACCCAAGATCTTAACATTTATCCGCCTGAGGCGGATTTATATCAATTTTTAAACGCCATACGAAACCAACATCGCTTTGCCTCAAGCAATGGAATAAGATTCTTCTCCAGTCGTCGGTTTGCCCGTCCCGAGCCGGTGCAGGCCGGGAAGGCAGAGCTTCGTTAGTTATTAGTTACTCTTTTTTAATAAATCGTTTGCCGTTCAACGTTTCCAACGGATAACAGATAACTTTAAACTTTAGGCATTTTAGTTCACTTTAGGCACTTCAATATGGGCTATTCTACAGGGTGTCAGGAATAGTTTTTTCTTTAAATATCTTCAAAGGGAAATAGGGGATTAATTCATCCTTAATCCTCTTTAAGGCATCTTGAGGGCTCATCTTCCAGTTCGTTGGGCAGGCAGAAAGGACCTCAACAAAGGAAAAACCCATATTATTTACCTGCATCTCAAACGCCTTGAGAATCGCCTTTCTGGCCTTCCTGACATTGGCAGGGCTGTTCACAGCTACCCTTGCTACAAATGAACAACCCTCAAGAGTAGCCAGCATCTCCGACATCTTTAAGGGGTAGCCATCGCCTATGAAACTCCTTCCCAATGGTGTGGTAGTTGTTTCCTGCCCCAACATGGTTGTTGGTGCCATCTGCCCACCTGTCATGCCAAATACAGTATTATTAACAAATATGACTGTGATATTTTCTCCCCTGTTAGCTGTATGTATTATCTCTGAGGTGCCAATAGCAGCCAAATCACCATCCCCTTGGAATGTAAAGACAATTCTGTCTTTATGGACCCTTTTAACGCCTGTAGCCACTGCGGGTGCCCTTCCATGAGGGGCCTCACATACATCGATATTAAAATAGTCATAAAGAAAGACACTGCATCCTACCGAAGATATGCCAATGGTCTTGGTCCTGACTTCGAGTTTATCTATTACCTCTGCAACAATTCTATGGATTATTCCATGATGACAGCCAGGACAGAAATGAAAGGAAACGTCTTTTAAGCTCTCAGGCACTTTAAATACTTGTTTCATCTGTTAAACCCTTTTTTTATTCTTGAGCTTTTCAATCTGCCCTAAAATTTCCTCTGCCTCTAAGACATTCCCTGTTGGTTTACCATAAAAGGTAACCCGGGCATTTTCTGAAACAGATATAAGGACATCTTCAACCATTTGGCCAGTATTCTGTTCAACAACAAGAATATTTCTAATGTCTTTGGATAAATCTTTTATCTGTTGATTGGGAAATGGAAAAAGGGTTATTGGCCTTAACATCCCTGCCTTAATCCCCTTTTCCCTGGCCATCTCTATAGATGTTTTTGCTATTCTTGCAGCAGACCCGAAGGCAATGAGGATTAGATCGGCGTCTTTACAGCCTTTGATTTCGTACATGACCTCGTTTTTCTGTATCTTTTTATATTTTTTGGCAAGTTTCCAGTTGTGTTCAATAGATTTATCCCCCTCAAGATAGAGAGATTTGATAACATGTGGCCTTCTTCCTTCACACCCAGTAATGGCCCAATCTTTCCTTATTGCAGTTGACTTTTTTCTACCTCCCATAGCTACAGGTTCCTTCATCTGCCCCAAAACTGAATCAGCTAAGATCATAACAGGCATTCTGTATTTATCAGCAAGATCAAAGCCCTTTATGGTTAGATCATACATCTCCTGAACCGAATAGGGGGCCAGGACAATAGTCCTGTAGTCACCATGACCTCCTCCCTTTGTGGCCTGGAAATAATCACCCTGGGAGGCGGCAATTCCACCCAAACCTGGTCCTGTCCTGGATATGTTTACAATTAATGCCGGGAGCTCGTCAGAGGCCATGTATGAAATCCCCTCCTGTTTTAGGGAAATCCCAGGGCCTGATGAGGATGTCATAGCCCTTGCGCCTGCCGCGGATGCCCCTAATACCATGTTTATTGCCGCAATCTCGCTTTCTGCTTGAAGGAAGGTTCCACCAACCTCAGGAAGGTGTAAGGAGAGATATTCCGGGATATCGCTTTGCGGAGTGATAGGATAGCTAAAATAATACCTGCAGCCGGCGTCAATGGTAGCCACAGCAATTGCCTCATTTCCTTTAATAAATCTCTTTTTTGAATCACTCATTAGTGTTTTTTTTGTTTGTTGGATTAACTTTAAGCACTTTAGGCCTGCCCGCAACGCTCTCGCTTGCGAGGCGGGCGGGCACTTATAATCCTAGCCCGGTCCCCTGGCCCAGACCTGGCATATAATCTTAATAGGCTGATCCGAGCACGTATTACCTTATAGACTTAACAGTTTGATTTAAGCACGTCGCGCCAGGGCAGGCCGGTCTACAGGTTTAGTAATCTAATTCAAGCACATGCTGGCTTATAGACTTAGAAGGCTAATTTGAGCACATAGCACCTCCCGATCCCGTACCGGTCTCGGGACGGGGAGGGCGGGCTTTAGCTCACTTTACTTCCATACCTCTATTGCAACGTCAGGACACATTTCTGCACAGTTGGCGCAGCCGATACACTTTTCTTCATCATTTATCTGAGCAGTATGATATCCAAGGCTGTTAATGCTATCACCAATCTTTATCAATTTTTTTTGGCAGGCTGTTACACATAACCCACAGCCTTTGCATCTTTCAACATCTATTCTAATCCTTCCCATTCTACCACATCTTCCCTATTCTTTTAATCTTTTAATCTACTTGCAATTTCTTTTCCAGCTACTATTCCACTGATCGAGGCCTGAATAAGACCCCTGGTAATGCCGGCACCATCTCCTGCTATAAAGAGATTCCTTACCTCAGATTCAAGATGACTCGTTAATTTTATCCTATGAGAATAAAATTTCACTTCAACACCATAGAGGAGTGTATGCCTGGAGAAGATACCTGGTGCCAGACTATCCAATTTCTCAAGCATCTCGATGATATCTTTTAGATATCGATAAGGAAGAACAAAGCTAAGATCGCCCGGAGTTGCTTGATTAAGGGTAGGTTTTGTAATACATTTTGAAATCCTCTTTTCTGTTGATCTCCGGCCCGCAAGAAGGTCACCAAGCCTCTGGATGATGGCCCCTTTTCCCAGCATATTAGCAAGAGAGGCGATATACTTGCCGTATTTAATTGGATCATGGAAGGGGTCTGTAAATGTGCTACTTACAAGAAGGGCAAAGTTGGTGTTGTCTGATTTTTTTTGGGCGTAACTGTGGCCATTAACTGTGATAATGTCATCAGACTGTTCAAGGACGACTTCACCATATGGATTCATACAAAATGTCCTAACCTTATCATCAAATGTCTTGGAATAATAGATCAGCTTGGCTTCATAAGCCTCTTTTGTTAGTGGTTCCATGATAGGTGCGGGTGCCTCTACCCGTAACCCGATGTCTACAGGGCTATGGACAGAGGATAGATTCAATAAATCAGCCTGGGATTTCATCCACCCTGCTCCTATTCTGCCAGGTGCAGCCACTACAAAGCGGCTATTTACTACCTGACCATCTGTTAGCCTAACACCTGTTGCCTCGTTTTTCTTGGTCAATATCTCTTCCACCCTGCATTCAGTTTTAATGGATATTTTATCCGTTAGGTCTTGGTGCATCTTTTTGAGAACAGGGAAGCAGTTTTCTGTTCCCATGTGCCTTATCATTGTAGGCACAAAGGTTAATCCTACCTTTCGAGCATTAGCAGAAAGGGTATCTATTTCAGACAAGTTAGCACCAAAGATTTTTTCAGGAGCTCCATTGCTTAGATAGATTTTATCTGCTTCTTGTAAAAGTATCTCTAATTTTTCAGTGGATATAAACTCGTTGAGAAATCCACCAACTTCTGTTGACAGGTTTAATTTTCCATCGCTGTAGGCACCTGCTCCACCCCATCCACAAAGGAGATCCCGGCCTGATCGCCTATCTCTCTTGTCAATGTCCTTTCCCTGTTCGATGAGCAGGACCCTGTCAACACCCATTTGGGTGAGGGTTATAGAAACAAATATTCCAGCCGGTCCTGCCCCAATAATAATAACATCATATTCAGGCTTCATTACACCTATCCTTTTGTAAAAAGGTATCGTATTAAATACATGCAGATGCTTTGAATGTAAAGAGTATCTATCCTAAATAAAATTGTTACTTTATGAAAAATATATTATCATATTGCCCATTGTGATAAATAATAAAGAAAAAGTAACAGCTTAATATTCAGTGGATTGATAAAAGGCTTACGCCTAAATTCCTAAATAGGAGTTTCCCCCTGGCCCAGACCCGCCTGCCAGATGGCGGGCAGGCCTGCTTTCCCGTGTGCAAGCGCTATGATTTCAACTTTCGAAATTTTACAACGAAAACGCCGTATTCCGGGCAAGTCGCACCAGGGCGGGCCATAAGGGTTTTATCCACAGGATATTGAGTAATTACAAGAAAAATTACCCATAAAGAGAAGATTATGGCATATATAGGAGATGTTGTATTGATCTATTATAGGGAGGAATCAGCCTTTTTTGCCAGGATTGACTCCATTAAGCCTGATATAAAAAAGGGTTGGTTTAGGGTACAGTTTTTGATTTTGACAATTCCCCTGAGAACCGTAACCTGGATATTGAGGGAAGAGTATATAAATGGTGTACCATTTACAATGGAAGGGAACCCGGTAAGGATTGAGGCTGTAAACCCGCTTCCGGTGGAATCAGATTCTGAGGATATAAATAAGAGGGCCACTGAAAAAGTTTCGCCTAAGGATGCAAGAAAGTTAATACCTTTTAAAAAATCTAAGAAGGACACTATAAAAGGAACTTGATTAAAGCTTGGGCTTTGTATTAAAATAATTGGCAAAGCTTTTGCCGATATATTTATTGTATGATCAGCTAAAGTTATATTGACAAATAATATTTATTTGAATTAAATAAAGCAATAGATGCCTGGAAGTTAAAATACCATAGGGGAGGAAATTTTATGCTCAAAGGGATGATGATATCTTCAGTAAATATGGATCCAGTTACGAATAGTCCAATAATTATCTTGAAAGAGATTGAAGGGGAAAAAACTTTACCTATCTGGATAGGTCTGCTCGAGGCAACGGCAATTGCCAGCGAAATGGAGGACGTAAAGTTTTCCAGGCCTATGACCCATGACCTTTTGAAAAATATTATGGATAAAACAGATATCAAGATAGATAAGATAGAGATTTGTGACCTAAGAGATAATACATACTATGCCCTTATTCACCTAATGAACAGGGGTAAAGCCTTAACAATAGATTCTCGGCCAAGTGATGCCATTGCCTTAGCCCTTAGGTCTAAGGCACCTATATTTGTTTCAGATGAGGTACTGAATAAATCTAAGCAGATTGAGGCGGCCAAAGAAAGTGTGCCTGCGGATAAAAGTGAGCAAGGAAAAAGGTGGCAAGATATACTTGAAAAACTAAATCCAGAGGATTTTGGCAAATACAAAATGTAACCCCTGTTAGCACATGGGGCATTATACCTGGTGTTCACCCCGTTAAATAGGGTTCCCACCGGGAAATTTAACGGGGTAAAAAAGCAGGTAAGATTTTTATCCTGTCCTTTTTCAAAAGATGCTCTAACAGGGTAAAGATCAATATAACCGATAGCTGCACGCATCTTAAGGTCATATCTCATCGCCAGCCAAGATAATCCCTTTAAAAATTTCATAGATGATAGATCTACATACTCATTCCATATTCAGTGATGGCGAATTGCTTCCTTCAGAGCTTGTAAGGAGGCTCGAGAACATGGGTTATTCCTGTGTTGCCATAACTGATCATGTTGACTTGTCCAACCTCGATTTTGTGGTTCCCAGGATGGTTAAGGTAGCCAGAGATTTAAATCAAAGACAATCTGTTAAGCTCATCCCTGGGGCTGAGATTACCCATGTCCCCCCAGAGTCCATTGAATCCTTGGTGAAAAAGGCCAGGGAGTTAGGGGCAGAGATAGTTTTAGCTCATGGAGAAACTATTATAGAGCCGGTGGCTAAGGGGACCAATAAGGCGGCCATTCTTTCTGGTGTTGATATCTTGGCCCATCCGGGCCTTATAGATATTGAAGACATTAAGCTGGCTGCAGAAAGAGGTATTTATCTCGAGATCTCGGCACGCCATGGTCATAGCTTTACAAATGGATATGTTGCCAGGGTTGCAAAAGAATTTGGGGCAAGACTTGTTTTAAACTCAGATGCCCATTCCCCTGATGACCTCATGACCCGCCAATTTGCTCAGATGGTAGCCTACGGGACTGGCCTGGGAGAGAATGCCTTTGAGGAGATGCTTGGCAATTCCCAGGACCTTATAAAAAAGATCCTGTAAGTTAGTCTTGTTGCTGGTTGCTGGATACTTGTTGCTTGTTAAATCCAACAAACACAATAAACCCAACAAACTCATCAAATAGTAGAATGCGAAAAGCCGTTATCTATAAGATATCAGGAGTTGTGATAGTGCTTTTCTGGCTCTTTGTTCTGGCAGAGCTGGTAAAGAGGACCAATTTTAACTCAACGAGTGTAGATTTAGCCCATATTGATGAGAAAAGGCCCTTGGAAAAAGGTTCAGAGGAATGGATGGAGATCTTTGTAAAAGGGCGCAAAGTTGGATACACAGTTACCAGGGTTAGAAAGATCGAAGAAGGTTTTGAGGTAAGGGAGGAGATATTTCTTACTGTTAATTTAATGGGTTCAGCAAGGGAGATTCTCAGTTATACAACGGCGCAGGTAGACGAAAGATTCCTTTTGAACAGTTTTGACTTTTCCCTTTCCTCTGGCCTTATTGACTTCAAGATATCCGGTAAGATAAAGGAAAATGATCTTTACCTCTTAATGGGTGAGGAGGGGAAAGAAGAAACCCGATTAATCAAGTTGCCATCAAAGCCTATGATTGGTGCAGCCATGACACAATTTTTTAAGTCAAGCAAATTAAAAACAGGGGAATCTTTTACCTTCCCTGTCTTTGATCCAATTAGCATGACAACCAATCCTGCTATTATTAAGGTGGTAGCTAAAGAGAACATTAAGATTAATGGTAAAACCTATAAGGCCTTCAGATTGGAGATGAACTTTTTGGGAAGGCCGCTTGTGTTCTGGATTGATGAAAAGGGGGTATCTCTAAAGGAGAAGGGCTTTATGGGATTTACTCTTGTTAGATCAACCCCTGCTAAGGCCCGATTAGGTTTAGATAGGCCAAAAGGGATCGATTTTTATGAATTATCAGCCGTAAAAGTAGCAAAAAAAATAAGAAACCCTCGAGAAATAACATATCTAAAGGTTCGATTGAATCAGGTTCCATCCTTCCTGCCTATTGATGGCCCGAGACAAACCATAAGTGGCGGGATCCTTTGTATACAAAAAGAAAGGCCTCCTTTTAAGGCCTTTTATAGCATCCCTTATAGTGGTAACGATAATAAATTATTAAATCATCTAAAGCCAGAGATGTTAATTCAATCTGAAGATAAAGAGATAATAAGGGTAGCCAAAAAGATAATCAACGAGATAAAAGATCCTTTCATGGCAGCTAAGATGGTCCTGGGCTGGGTTTTTGAAAATTTAGAAAAGCTGCCGGTAGTATCCATTCCAGATGCAAAGGAGATTCTTAAAAATAGAAAAGGAGACTGTAACGAACATGCCACTATCATGACTGCCTTATTGAGGGCAGTTGGGATTCCAGCAAGGATTGTTGTTGGTCTGGTTTACAAAGATGGAAAATTTTATTACCATGCCTGGAACGAGGCCTATATAGACAAATGGATTTCAATGGATGCAATCCTAAAACAGATGCCTGTTGATGCCACACATATTAAGCTTATCAATGGCGGGATTGAAAAACAGATCCAGATTGTTGGAATGATAGGTAACCTTAAGATTAATATTTTAGATTACCGATGAAAGTGAGTTAAAGTTAAAAGCTGATAAACTCGTAAAAAGTCCATATACCTTGTCATTTCGAGCGAAGCGAGAAATCTTTTCGGTCTAACATGCTGAAAATATAAGATTTCTCCCTACGGTCGAAATCACACATTCACTGAAAACGACTTTTTACGAAGCCGTCAAAAGTTGAAAGTCGAAAACCGCTTAAAGATTTCCTAATTCATCAACTTTGACGCATTCGTAAGAGGCATGAACCGGGGTCATTGCGAGGGCTTTAGCCCGAAGCAATCTAATAAATACAATAACATATGATATAGGAGATTGCTTCGCTTCGCTCGCAATGACATGCTTTTTGACTTTTTACGAGATTATCAACTTTAGGCCTGCCCGCAACGCTCTCGCTTGCGAGGCGAGCGGGCACTTTACTTTTTAGACACTATTTAAAGATGATTACATTTGAGAACCTAACCAAGATTTATAGCGGCATTAAGGCTGTTGATAACCTGAATCTTCATATCGGGCAAGGAACTATCTTTGGTTTTATAGGACCAAACGGAGCTGGAAAGACAACTACTATCAAAATGATGGCAGGCGTGTTGCGGCCTACCAAGGGCCGTATATATATAAATGGATTGGATATCGCAAAGGAACCGTCTAAGGTAAAAAAGATTATTGGCTTTATCCCTGATAGGCCCTTTCTTTATGAAAAGCTCAGCGGTATAGAGTTCCTTAGGTTTAAGGCAGGTATATATGGAGTAACAGGGGACAGTTTAAGGGAAAAGATTTTATATTTGCTAAACCTATTCGAGTTAAGTGACTGGGCTGATGAGCTTATTGAATCTTATTCCCATGGTATGAAACAGAGGCTCATAATTGCTTCGGCTATGATTCATGAACCCAGGGTTATTATTGTTGATGAACCGATGGTTGGCCTCGATCCAAGAGGAGCCAAACTGGTCAAGGAAATATTTAAAGAATGGGCCAGTAAAGGGGCTACAGTGTTTATGTCTACCCACACACTGGCTTTGGCTCAGGAGGTATGTCATCAAATAGCTATTGTAGATAATGGCCGTATTGTGGCATCAGGCACATCCGAAGATCTAAAGAAACAGTCGGGGGTAGAAGGAGATTTAGAGAAGATATTTCTTAAAATAACCGGAGGGGTATCTGTTAAAAATCCTGTGGAATTTTGAACAAGCATTGAAAAATGAAAAGTGCAAAGTCCAAAAGTCAAAATTTGATAACTAGTGATTATAAAAGGTTTAAAGTTAAAATTGCCCTTCTCCACTCATTTTGCATTTTTCCCTGGCCCAGACCTGGCTTACATGGGCGCAGTCAATTGCACGTCGTTTTTAAAATATTACTGCGATATAAGCTTAATCCGAGCAAGTCGCGCCAGGGCGGGCAATTTACATTCTGCATTTTTCATTTAATTGATCAAAATCTACAAGATTTTGATCAATTACAGGGGGTGGCAACCAAGTGAGGATATTTAAACTTCTCATTTCCCCCAGGTTTATTGGTTTTAAAAATAGTCTCAAAAAATCCCAGAGTAATAGTAGGTTAAAGATTCTAACCCTAACTGGAACAGGTATCCTATTCTGGTTAG
>JAUWZV010000036.1 GCA_030615105.1 Desulfobacteraceae bacterium | reverse complement strand
ACGAAATCTTTCCTTTACATGTTCTCTCTTATATGCCACAATATATTCCTTTCAAAGCTGTATTAGAGGCTACAATACCATATTATAAAGAAAATATATAGCGTTAATATACAGATTTTTTTCTGCTTAATACTATACGTTGGGCAAAAGAGAACCTATGGACGAAGAAGAAAAGAAGGCTAGGCGAGAAAAGCTAAGAAAAGGGATCCGTGTAGTCCATATGGCGCATAGGTTTGTCATGGGCGGATTCGACGAAATAGATGACTTCAACGACTTCATGAAGTCGGCCATCAAGAGAGAGCAGGACTTAACCTCTAAGCGTCTTAAGGAGGGAGCGAGTGGGTTGGAAGGAGATGAACTGGACCAATACTGGGACTTTTTCGCTGAGGACTACCAGAAAATAGGCTCAGTTTTTGAAAAGCTCGCCCTTGATGCGTTTGTCGTAATGCTCTATTCCCGTGTGGAGACCGGAATGGCAACATTGTGTGATGCGCTACGTCAAGATAAGCAGAAGGAGAAGGGCGAAACGATTCGTTTACGGTACAGCGATCTCAGAGGGAGCGGTTATCTGGACCAAGCGAGGCTGTACATGGAAAAAGTCCTTGGTGTTGATCTGGGCCTTGGAAACAATCCCCAATGGCCTGAGATAGTTGCGCTCAGGACGATTAGGAATACTATCGTCCACAAAGAAGGCTGGCTCAGCACTAAAAATGCGACATTGAAGAAGCACATCAAGCAAGGCTTGCTTGAACTCAGAAACCAAGAAGAAGAAAAAGGACAGATCTCGGGACGTCTAATAGTAGGCCCTGCGTATATCGATTACATTCTCCCACAGGTCCAGATGTTCTTTAGAGATATCAAGACATAACAAATGGCTTTGAGATCATGCAAGGAGAACGAACAAGACTACTGCCCAACAAGGCTTTTGCAGCGGAGCGCAAAAAGCCGCGCCCGCTGAAAAGCGACGTTCGGCCTAAAAACATTGATGATGAAAATGACAATGCGCATTAAAAGAATCATATGTATTGCAATACTTCTTTGTTTGGTGATTTTTCAGTCTGTTACGGCCAATGCTGAACCTGAGCAGATGATCATCAGGCATCAAAGGGTTATTAATGCTACTGTGCGTATTGAGGTAGCAGGCAAACCTAAAGGGACAGGTTTTGTGGTCGCTAATGATCTAATAGTTACAAACTATCATGTCGTACAGGACATCAGTAGCAATGCTCAAGGTGGCCTCTCTGCAAAAATTGCTCAAAAAGTTACTGTGAGACTGTCTGATGGCGCTGTTTTATCCGCAATACCTCTGAGGGGATCGGAGCGTTCACAATTGTTGAAATACATTGGAAAAGATTATGTGCTGCTAAAAGTCAATGAGGTAAATTTAAGGCCATTACAGTTAGGTGAGCTTGGTAATGCACTTCCAGGTTCAAGCATTTATATTGCTGGGTACCCTTTTGGTGTTGATCAGCCTATAGTCACCAAGGGAATGTTAACTACAAAATGGGAAGCTCCTGGCAACCTTGGCATCGGTGATAGTAGAAAAGTTGCTTGGCTTGATGTGTCTATGAATGCAGGGAATTCAGGAGGACCGGTCATTTTAATTGGAGATGCACCAGAAAAAGACCATGTTATCGGAATTGCAACCTTTAATCTTAATCCTTTTGCTAAGCGTGCTGGTGAACTTGCAACGTTTGCGCGTCAAACTAGAGAGCGTGGCACCGTTTCCATTATGGGGATCAATATTGTTGCTTTCGCAGAGCTTGTAGGAAACGCATTGCGGGAGAATTCACTTGGTGTCGGTGGTTGTGTTGCTATTGAATATGTAAAGGAGGACTTAAAATAATTCACCGTACCAATCAGTTCGGCCCAGAAGGGGTTAAGTGAAAATATTGAAAGCATGTGTTGCGATTGCAGGCATTGCCATCACCCTTATTGGCTACTACTTGGACAAAGCAGACCGTTTTGACTTGGCTATGCGTCTGTTCACCCCGCAATACTTGAATGCCCTTCGTGCATATGAAACAACTTTAGCTGAGCATACTTGGGTAGAACAAGGTCAGGTTGGTTTTGATGAATTGTCGGACCTACTCCGTCCCAATTTGTCAGGCTCGGGCGACTTAAATATTGCCAAGTTCCGGGTCAAGGATTTCGCTTGGTCCGTACTGCGGACCGATAAGGGGATGGAAAGCTCCCCGACAGTAACCATCGAAATCGTCTTGCATGACGGACGGTCAACGTCCGCCTCCGGATTCAAAGATATGAGACAACAAATTAAGGCACGGTATTACAAAGACACAATATTCAAGCGCGGGCATACTGTTTTTCTTTGTGGTATTGCAATCAGCCTCATTGCCTTGATTCCATTTAAGAGGAGAGCCAAGAAATCTGAAACTACGCCAGAAAGAAAGGCCGAACCAACGGATTCACTCGATTCTGAAAAGGCCCGGCCTTTTCAGAACGAGTGATCCTATTCGTTATGCTTTAATATATTTGGACAGGAAGGAGGCTATTTTGCAACTTTTCAATGAACAGCAAACTTCTGAATTATATGAATGGTATTCAAATCTTGAAAGTAGAATTCGTTTGATTTTGGAAATTATTCCTTTCACGAGACCCGAAGAGCTAAAGAAGATTGTTACTCCAAGACTTGTTCCTATTTTAGTTGAGTCCGCGTCAATAATTGATTCCATTTTTAGGACTCTGTTTCCAAATAAAGCAGAACGTCCAAATAACAAAACAATTACAAAAAAAGGGGCAAATATATATGACTATTTTCGAATTCTGGAAAAAGACCTTCAACTCTCAAAAACATCTTCACTAGTTCTTATGTCCCCGCCGTTCATCCTAACACCTTTTCAGAATTGGTCAAATTCAACGCCTAATCCACTTAAATGGTGGACTGCATATAATCGGCTAAAGCACGACCGTGTTAAATGGAGCAAAGAAGCAACATTACTGAATACACTAGATGCCCTCTGTGGACTTCAGCAGCTTATGACAAAGATTTCTGACATTTTGCAATATTCTTTACGCTTTAAGTGGGTTGATTTAGCTGGATATAATCCAAAATTTCTTCTCGAGATGATTACTTCTCCTAATAGTTCCAAATTCGTGGCAATTACAAATTATTTTTGTACTCCTCTGAAACCTATTTTATGGAACAGTGTAACAGATATTAGACCATTCGATTTTGAAAACCCTGTCCGGCTATTTGAATTTTTGGGCCGAATGGGAGAGATTGAATCGTCAGAAGCAGACCCTTAACCTATGGTATTAAATGGCATGGCATAACCACGGCTTGGAAGAGGACGCGCATTACGCTGTCGCTCTATTTGCACCCTTCAAGCCGCCCGTTGGGTCACGGAAATAAAGAGCAGCATGTTTTGCCGATTATGCCTTTACCGCAGAAAATGATATAATAATAGAATCCATGCATACACTTGACCACCTTCGCAAATCATTTAACGGTGCGACAAGCAGAGCTGATCGTTCTGAGATTGGTCAGTTCCTGACACCCGTCGCAATAGCCCAGTTTATGTCTTCTATGTTTGAAGGTGGACCCCAAGAGGTGAGGATTTTAGACCCTGGTGCTGGAGCGGGTGCGCTTTTTGCGGCGTGCGTGGAAACCCTGATTTCGCAAAAGAATCGCCCTCTTTCTATAAACATTGTTGCCTACGAAACAGATAGCGCGATTCTGCCGTATCTGGAAGGCACCTTGAAGAGGTGCCAATCCCTTGCTATATCAAACGGCATTGAGTTTCACGGAGTCATAAAGCATGAGGATTTTGTCTCCGCTGCTATTACAGAAACAAGAGAGACTCTTTTTGATGCTCCTGGCATGCGATTTACCCATGTCATTCTTAACCCACCCTACAAGAAGATCAATAGCCAGACTGCCATGAGCAAAATGCTCTATTCCTCTGACATAAAGGTGGCAAATCTCTATGCGGCGTTTGTTTGGCTTTCGATGCTCCTGTTGGAACCATGCGGGCAAATGGTGGCGATAACACCCAGGAGTTTTTGCAACGGCCCTTATTTCAGAAAATTCCGTGCTGCGTTCTTGCGCATGATGAGCCTGAAACAGATTCACATATTCGAATCGCGCAAGAAGGCGTTCGGGGACGACAACGTGCTGCAAGAGAATATCATCTATCACGCTGTCCGTGGGCTTCAAAAAGCAAAGTCCATCACAATCTCCAGATCCGATGGTCTTGACTTCGACAAAGCACACACCATATCCGTTTCATATGGTCGGGTTGTTCACCCCAATGATCGGGATATGTTTATTCATCTGTGCATTGATAACACTGATGATAACCTAGCAGAGCGGATGAAATGTTTTAGCTCATCTCTCAACAAGCTGGGCTTAAGTGTTTCTACTGGACGTGTCGTCGATTTCAGAGCACGGGAACACCTAAAACAGTCCCCCCAACAAGATACAGTCCCGCTGATCTATCCGTGCCATTTCGCGAATGGCTTCATCAACTGGCCTGTTGAATCAGGAAAGAAACCCAATGCCATCGTGTTATCCGCTGATACGTCCGATCTTCTTGTCGAAGCGCGATTCTATGTTCTCACAAAAAGGTTCTCATCCAAGGAACAACAGAGACGAGTCATGGCAGCAATATATGACCCTGCAAGGATCAATGCACGCCTTGTAGGATTTGAAAACCACCTCAACTACTTCCATAAACAGGGCAAGGGGATACCAGCAGACTTAGCGAAAGGGCTTGCTCTATATCTCAATTCCACAGTTGCTGACCAGTATTTCCGCCTATTTAGCGGGCACACCCAAGTTAATGCCACCGATCTCCGGAAGATGCCGTATCCTACCCACGAGCAGCTTTTGCACCTCGGTGCCTATGTCGAAGGGACAATGCCCAATCAGGAAACCATTGACGCCATCATAGAAAAGGAGTGCTTGAACTGTGACCAATAAAACAAACCGGCGGAAAGCAAAAGAAAAAATCAAAGAGGCTCTCAAAATCCTAAACGATTTGGGTTTTCCAAGGCAGCAACAGAACGAGCGATCTGCCCTGACCCTTTTATCACTGCTGGGTCTCAAGCCCGCCGACACGTGGGAAGATGCAGCCGATCCACTAATAGGTATTACTCCTATGATGGATTTTTTTCAGGAACACTACGGAAAGAAGTACGCACCTAACACCCGCGAAACGGTACGTCGCCAGACAGTTCACCAGTTTGTGCAAGCAGCGTTGATCGTCGCTAACCCGGATAAGCCCTCAAGACCGACCAATAGCCCAAAAGCAGTCTATCAGATCGAACCATCCGCGCTGAAATTGCTTAGGGGTTTCAGGAAGCCTGGATGGGAGGGGTGTTTGCATAAATATCTTCGGACAGTGAATACGCTAAAGAAGCTATATGCGCGTGAGAGAGACATGAAACGACTGCCCGTCAGACTCGCGAACGGTCAGGAAATCAGGCTTTCGCCTGGCGGCCAAAATGTCTTGGTTAAGAAGATCATAGATGATTTCTGCCCCTTATTCACACCGGGGGGCTACGTGGTTTATGTTGGAGATACTCAGGCAAAGTGGGCATATTTCGATTCAGAGGCCCTGGTGGTACTTGGTGTTGAGATTCAAGAGCATGGGAAGATGCCCGATGTTGTGGTTCATCACGTAGAAAAGAATTGGCTGGTTCTAATTGAGGCTGTGACCAGCCACGGGCCTGTAAACCCAAAACGCAGGCAGGAATTGAAGGAATTGTTTTCCGGATCGACCGCTGGTCTGGTTTTTGTGACTACATTTCTTGATCGAAGGGCTATGCTCAAATACTTGAATGACATTTCCTGGGAGACGGAAGTCTGGATTGCCGAGTCTCCAACACATCTGATCCACTTTAACGGTGAACGTTTTCTCGGACCTTATGAAGAATAGAGGCTGACCCAACCAGACAATCCAGCCGACTCGTTTCACTTGCGGCTGATTTTTGCGTTCACGCCAACGCTTGCGCGTCGGCGTGAATCGCGGCGCTGATTTCGTCAAGTGCCCTGCCCCGCAGCGCAAGCGCGGCAGAACAAGGCACTTGACCCGACTGCGCTCGCCGAATGTCCGCAGGCAAGCCTGCTCCCATCCGTCGTGCTCGCGGGTCAGCGCCGCGATTGGTTCAGCCGTTACACAGCTGCTCAAACGCCCAGCCCTAACTGGGAGTATCATATCCAAGTCGCCGAATTTGTGCGGCTCAGTCAAGCCTTGCATGGGAAGGGCTACACCCTCACTTTCGAGGATAACCTCATGGACATCGGAATCTATAAGAAAGATAGGCTATTGGTCTTTCTTGAAGCTAAGGAGAAAGCTTCTCAAGTTCCTGGCCTGCTGCAGGGGATTAAGCGTTATGAAGAGCATGTTGATTTGTTGGAAAAAGATCGTGGCAAAGATCCCCTCCGTAAGGCTAAATATATCGTGCAGCATAAGCCAGAATACTTCTGTATCTTTGCTATTGGAGTTCGTCGCGAATTCAGAATCGATTACCCAGACAATAAGGCATTCAAGCTTTACGAGGATATGATACCGCTTGTGTAGCGAAGGACTTCATAATCGGGTAGCCAGGGGTTTTCCTCCCCCTCCCCACACCACCCCCGATAAGCTCGGGATCTGCGACATGCCGGGCGTACACAATGGGGTCAACCTGACCTCATTATCATTCGGCTGGTTAGTGCGGCGTTGTACATCAAAATAACAAAGAAATTTGAATAGTGGCTCTACAGTGGAGTGGATACTGTCAAAGGGAAATGAGAGGTAATCGGATCAAAATCACGATCATCATGGAGTAAAGCCAGGCCTTCAATAATGCAGAATGTTGCAATGATCACATCAATCGTTTTTCGCACTGTAATCCCGGCTTTTCGAAGTTTCCTGTAATTCTCAGTGCTTTGAATGGCGACATGGTATCCACCCATTTGACGAAAAGGGAGAGCACTTAGAAAAGATTTAGCTATTTCGAAATCCTTATCAGACTTAAAACCTTGAAGGACCTCTGTGAGGATTAAATCCCCTATGATAATTGGAACATTGGATAGATAATTGTCCAGTAAATCTGTCTGCCATGTGGGATTGCCGTTAAAAAAATCGATCCATACGGATGAGTCGACCAAAACCATCAATCTAACCTCATTGCCTCAAGGTCGCCATCCCATTTCAGTTTACCACGAAGGTTTTTTAATTGTTCCTGCTTTTTGATTTGGACTAATAATTTTAAACCGGTTTCAACAACGCTCTTTTTGGTTTTTATTTTACTAAGTGCCATTGCTTCATTCATAAGATCGTCATCAATGATAATATTTGTTCGCATAAATCCTCCAAAATTCAATGTGTATGATAATTATCATATATACACATTGAATCAGAGTCAAGGTAAAGTATTATAGGTAAAATATTATTGAAAACATTGTAAATGAATCAACCAGATGTACAACAACCGCATTCATAAGGACATAGAACTTCGCGCCGCTGATGGCCACGAACCCCGGCATTGAAGCCTTTATGCCCCAGAATATGTGATTTTCATTGCCATACAGTGGCACATACGTTAGTATTTTATTATGAGCAGTACCTTTGAACGGATTCTGGAGCTTATCAAACATCATGACGTGAAAATATCCGAGCATGGTTACGATGAAATGGCTGAAGATAACATTCTGGTCAGGGATGTCATGGCCGGTGTTTCCGAGGGCGTGTTTATGGAAGACTATCCTGAATACCCCAAGGGACCATGTGTTCTTGTTTTGCAAAAGGACCTCCAGGGCAAACCGATCCATGCAGTCTGGGGAATTCCAAAGGACGCTTCCTCACCTGCTGTCCTGGTCACCTCCTACAGGCCTGATCCTGATCAGTGGTCTAAGGATTTTATGAGGAGAAGAACATGAGGAAAAGACATCAGACAAAGCTCGTGCACGAGGGCCAATATGTTGCCGAAGTCGATGTGGAACTGGTTGACACGGGTGATGGGTGGTCACCTTACTTGTCCCTTGAGGATGCATACAAACTGGACGATGTGCGGGATGCCTTGCGCCGTGGAGATGTCAGGAGTGCGGCGCAGCTCGCCCGTGTCTTTGCCCTTACACCCGTAGCAGTATAGTTATCTGCCGGAGAACCTTTCAGTCCACCTGACCGGTGTTTTGCTGCGCTTCACACCGTATGAATAATTCCTTCAGATCTATAATCATCTTAATGCCTTTTTCCTTTAGATAGGGAGAAAGAATCCTCTTGGCAGGAAGGGGGTTCATTCTTTATGGTTTCACTTGAGATTTTTATGAGAAAAAAATCGGCATCCTTTACAATATGATATTTTCATGACTTACTAATCCTCCTTTTTATAATTTTCACCAATTTAACATCTGCTCTGATAACAAACCCTTATTACTGTTTGATTACCAATGAATTAAGATTTGATTAAGATTGATGATTCATGATCTATACTATTCGATGGAGTCACTATAAATTTTTTACTTGGTATATTATTTCAAATTATTATATCTTTCTTGATAATTTAAAATCCTGTTATTATAAAGATTGCCATCGATGAATGATTAAGATTAGGGGAAAGCATCATTTTTTTATGGTAGATATAAAAAGAATTCCTCTTTTTTATCTACGTTTGATACCAAGTTGCAATCCTGTCATTGCGAGGAGCGAAGCGACGTGGCAATCTATCCTGTTGAGATTGCTTCATCCGCCAAAGAACTTTGGCGGATTCGCAATGACGTCTATAAATAGTAGCCGTTTGAAAGCAACTTGGTATGAGAGATAGCAGGAGTAGGGAAGGATTTTATAATGGAAAAAAGGGTTCACAATTTTAATCCTGGCCCGGCAACTCTACCCTTGCCGGTTCTAAAAGAAATAAAGGAGAATTTTCTTAACTTCCGTGGCTCTGGCATGTCAATTGTGGAGATCAGCCACCGATCAACTTTATTCGAGGAGGTTATAAATGATGCTGTTGATAGAACAAGGCGATTGCTGGGCCTGGATGATAATTACCATGTAGTCTTTATTCAAGGAAGTGCAAGCCTGCAATTCTGTATGATTCCCATGAACCTTGCCCTACCTGGCAGCCCTGTGAATTACATAAATACTGGCACCTGGTCTACAAAGGCTATCAAAGAGGCCCAGATTCAGGGAAAAGATGTTAAGGTTATTGCAACGTCAGAAGATAAAAATTTTTCCTATATCCCCTATGATTACAAAGTGGACAACCAGGCATCTTATCTCCATTTTACCTCTAACAACACCATAAAGGGTACCCAGTGGCACCAATTTCCTGATGGGCAGGGTGTTCCACTAATATCAGATATGTCTTCTGATTTCATGAGCCGCCCCTTTGATGTAAAACCATTTGGACTGATTTACGCAGGTGCCCAGAAAAATATCGGCCCATCAGGGATAGCCATGGTAATAATAAGGGATGATATGCTAAAAAGGACCCCAGATAACCTGCCAACCATGCTCAAGTACACAACCTTTATTGATAACAAATCTCTCGTTAATACACCTCCTACATTCGCCATTTATGTTATAGATCTGGTGCTTAAGTGGCTGGAGGAAACAACAGGGGGATTGAAAGAAATGGAGCGGATAAATAAAGAAAAGGCCTCCTTGATCTATGAAGTGATAGACAATAGTGAAATATATCAGGGTACAACAGAGGTCAAAAGTAGGTCCATGATGAATCTTACATTCCGTGTGGGGGATGAAGAATTAGAGGGAAGGTTTCTTGTTGAGGCTGTTGAAAATGGACTCATTGGCCTTAAAGGGCACCGCTCTGTAGGTGGCTGCCGGGCCTCTCTATACAATGCTGTTACAATGGAGAGTGTAAAAAGTCTGGTTAAATTTATGAGAGAATTTGAAGAAAAATTATAATGATTCAGCCACTAAGTCACCAAGACACAAAGTGTATTAAATGATCAATGAAAAATTATCAATTATCAATTTTAAATTTCTAATTTTAAATTGTTAATTGTCTAATCTTGGTGACTTCGTGTCTTGGTGGCTAAATAGTAATAAAAAATATATCTAAGAAGATGATAAGAAGAAAAAAAATAGCAGAGCTAATAGAGTCAAGTGATTTTGGATCAGATGTGACTATGATGGGATGGGTAAGGACTAAGAGGGACTCAAAAGGAGGATTCTCTTTTCTTGAGATAAATGATGGCTCTACCATAAAAAATATGCAGGTACTGGCTGAAGACAAATTGGCCAATTACACCGAAGAGATCTTAAAATTGACAACTGGCTGCTCTGTTATTGTTAAAGGAATCTTAGTTGAATCCCCTGGCAAGGGGCAGAAAGTTGAAGTTCAGGCCAGAGAAGTAAAGGTAGTTGGCTGGGCTGATCCCGAGACATATCCATTACAAAAAAAGAGGCACTCCTTTGAATATCTCAGAACAATAGCCCACCTAAGACCGAGGACAAATACCTTTGGAGCAGTGGCCAGGATCAGGAATTCTATGAGCTACGCCATCCACACCTTTTTTCAGGACAGGGGGTTTATATATCTTCACTCCCCGATCATTACAGGTAGCAACTGTGAGGGTGCTGGTGACATGTTTAAGGTAACTACCCTTGATCTCCAAGGAGTTGCAAAAAGACAGGGTATAACTGATTTTAGGGAAGATTTTTTTGGTAAACAGGCCAATTTGACGGTCAGCGGGCAGTTAGAAGCAGAGGTCTACGCCCTTGCCTTAGGTAACGTGTACACCTTTGGCCCAACCTTCAGGGCAGAAGATTCCAACACCTATAGACATTTAGCAGAGTTCTGGATGGTAGAGCCTGAGATGGCATTCTGTGATCTCAAGGAAAACATTGAACTATCAGAGGAATTTATTAAAAGTATCCTTTCCTATATCTTAAAAAACTGTAGGGATGATATGGCCTTTCTCAATCGTTTTGTTGATAAAGATCTTATATCTACAATAGATGGTATTATTAACACTTCATTTGAGCACATTACCTATACAGAGGCAATAGAGATACTGTCTAAGGTTATAGAAAGGTTTGAATTTCCTCCTGCTTGGGGAAAAGACATACAGTCAGAACACGAGCGGTATCTGTGTGAGGTTGTATTTAAAAAGCCAGTGGTGGTGACTGATTATCCAAAAGAGATAAAACCCTTCTATATGAAGGTGAATAAGGATGGCAAGACATTAAAGGCAATGGATATTCTTCTCCCAAGGATTGGCGAAATTATTGGAGGAAGTCAGAGGGAAGATGATTACGAAACCTTACTAAACAGGATAAAAGAGGCGAATCTGGACCCTGCTGATTACTGGTGGTACCTGGACCTTAGAAAGTATGGTACAGTTGTCCATTCTGGTTTTGGTCTTGGTTTTGAGCGGCTTATCCAGTTTGTAACCGGTCTTGCCAATATCAGGGATGTGATCCCCTTCCCCAGAACACCTAAAAATCTTGAATTTTAGCTAATGTCCGTTGATGGTTGTCAGTTGTCCGTTGTTAAAATAGTTCCCCTCAAAACCACAGCTAAACTTGGTTTGGTTGGTTTAATTTGTTAGATTAGTTTATATGGAAGTCCTCACTTCGTCAGATTCCCGCCTACGCGGGAATGACAAACTTTCATTTTTCGTTGTGACCGTAGGGCATGGGGGTTCATTAGTTTAATTTAGTGAGGGAATACCAATTGACAAATAACCAATCGAACTAATAAAACTAAATTCCATATATTTTTTACTAAGGACAACTGACAACGGACTGTCTACATTTATGGACTTATCCTTTCAACCGCCAAGAATCTATACAGTTAGCGCCCTGACTGCAGAGATAAAATCTCTCCTTGAAGAGGAGTTTGACTTTGTCTGGGTAGAAGGGGAAATTTCAAACTTCGCCTCTCCTGCCTCTGGCCACTATTACATGAGCCTTAAGGATGAAAAAACCCAGATCAGGGCAGTTATGTTCAAGATACAGGCACATTATCTTAAATTTATACCAGAAGATGGGATGAAAGTAATTGTTAGAGGCAGAATAGGTGTATATGAACCCAGGGGAGAATACCAGATTATTCTTGACTATTTAGAGCCTCTGGGTGTAGGTGCACTTGCTGCTGCATTTGAACAGGTTAAAAAGAAGCTATCCCTTGAAGGACTATTTGATGAGGACAAAAAAAGACCTATACCCTTTCTGCCAAAAAGGATTGCCGTAATCACCTCCCCTACTGGGGCAGCTGTAAGAGATTTCTTAAGGATTTCCTATCGAAGAATGCCAAACCTGGATGTTACAATAGCCCCGGTCAGGGTCCAGGGAGATGAAGCAGCAGGTGATATTGTAGAGGCCCTTGACATGGTAAACAGGGAGTTAGATGTAGATGTTATTGTTTTAACAAGGGGCGGCGGTTCATTGGAAGACCTATGGCCCTTTAATCAGGAAGAGGTAGCATATGCAATAAGGCGCTCATCAATCCCTGTAGTCTCAGCAGTTGGCCACGAGGTGGATCTGACCATCTCTGATCTGGCAGCAGATCTCAGGGCACCTACCCCATCAGGTGCTGCTGAACTAATTGTCCGGGAAAAAGAAGGCCTTGAGAGAGATCTCAGAAACCTCTCATCCAGGCTTGAGATAGCTGCACATAGCATTATGGATAGAATCCGGGATAGGGTAAAAAATATCTCTTCTCGGATAAGGGATCCGAGACGCAATCTTGCCGATACCTGGCTCAGACTTGACGAAATATACAACCGCATACTCAAAACAGGCAAGATCTGCATTAATAATAATCTAAAACACCTCAAGGCAGTCAATGAAACACTCATATTGAATAGCCCTTCACATACTATAACTATGCTATCTCAGGAACTGGCCTTTCATAACCGCTCTCTTATCCAAGTAATAAAAGGGTCTTTAGATAGAAAAAAAGGGGATATTCGCTCCATGAGGGATAGGCTGGATTCATTAAGTCCATTCTCTATCCTAAAAAGGGGGTATAGTATCACCAGAAAATTACCTGAGATGAATATAGTTAAGGATTCTAATCAGGTAAAAGCTAACGATGAGGTCAACATTCTCCTTGCCAGGGGCAATATTGACTGCATGGTTAAAAAGAAAGTAGGTAGTAAGCAGGGCTAAGTCATTCAAAGATGTAACTCGGTGTAATGTCAAGATTATTTGTTAAATCAATTTTTTGTAAATTCGAAATCCCTGGCCCAGATCTGGTTTACAATGTGTTAGTTATATAGCTTTCACTTACGAAATAATACACCGACAAGATAATATTCCTGGCAATTCGCGCCAGGGCGGGCCTAAGCACGAAATCCCTGGCCCAGACCTGGCTTGCAAGGCATGTGTATATATATTTTAGTTGCGAATTAATACAACGAGCACGATTTGCTCAAGCAAGCTCGCGCCAGGGCAGGCCGAAACAAATACAAATGTTCCAAATTCTAAATTCAAAACTAAGGATATCTCCAACAGTTTAGCATGGTTATTATGCCTATGTCGGAAATGTTTTGTTTCCGAATTCCGAGTTTCGGAATCCGGAACTCGGAAGCATTTGATATTCGGATTTTGAAATTGTTTAGGGTTTAGGAATTAGGATTTAGGGTTTAAGCGTCTTGAGAATCCTTCTATTTAACTAAGTTAGAATCTACTTTGACGTTACCGTGAGGCAGTAAGGAGTATGGCAAAGAGAATTCCTCTACTTTTCGCAGTTCTATTTCTTTTCCTCCTGCAGCCTGTTGAAGCATTCCCTTCATCTGCACTTGATATTACTGTAAAACCATCCAAAATCGGGCAGGGTGAATTAGGCCTTTTGTCCATCCAGAAAACAGGAGGAGCTAAGCGCAAGGTAATCTGGATGGGGAAAAAGATTACTCTGCTCTACGATAAAAAAAATGAGGTTTTGGCTGGCTTTATTGGGGCAGATTTGACTACAAGGCCAGGAAGGTATAAACTTCAAATCAGTCTAAAAAATGATCTGCATTCAATAATAATCAGTGTGCTATCAAGGGATCATGGTATCAGGCGCTTGACACTCCCAAAAGAGATGGTTGAACTTGACCCCCCTACCCTAAAAAGGGTGCTGGAGGAATCCAGGAGAATGAAGGAGCTTTTTATAAGCTCTGCTGAATATCTATTCTGGAAGGGAAGCTGGATAAGGCCAGTCCCGGGCACGGTTATAAGCCCTTTTGGATGCAGGTGCATAATTAATGGCATGGAAAGGTCCCCACATTCAGGTGTTGACCTGAAGGCATCACAAGGTACCCCGGTCAAGGCTACCAATAGTGGAATAGTGGTCCTGGTAGCAGATCACTTTTTTAGCGGTCTGAGCGTAGTCATTGATCATGGGGGTGGTATTCAAAGTATGTACTTTCATCTAAGTCAAGTTCTTGTGCGGGTTGGTGAGTTGTTAGAAAAAGGGACAATTATCGGGCTCTCTGGTTCCTCGGGGAGGGTAACCGGACCCCATCTCCACTTTGGGATCAGGCTTAACGGAGGAAGGGTTGACCCTTTAAAACTAATTGAGATAAGCAGGAGATTGGAAAGATAATGGAAGAAAAAAAATTTGAAGTTGCCATGAGAGAATTAGAGGATATTGTTAAACGCCTGGAGAGTGGCGATCTGCCCCTGGAAGAATCACTTAAGATATTTGAGGAGGGGGTAGCGTTATCAAGATACTGTTTTAAAAAATTAGAAGAGGCAGAAAAAAGGGTTTCCATCCTGATTAAAGATGAAGGCGGCATTAAAAGAGAACCATTTGAGGCAAAAGAGACTGAAGATGTCAAAAAGGATTGAAAATTACCTTGAGGACAGAAAAACTCTTATAGAGGAGGCATTAAAAAAATTCATGCCCGAGCCATCCGGTCTGGCAGGTGATGTCATCAGCGCAATGAATTATTCCCTATTTGCTGGAGGAAAAAGGATCAGGCCGATTCTATGTATAGCTGGAGCCGAGGCAGTCGGAGGATCTGCTGATGATGTCTTACCTGTTGCCTGTGCAATAGAACTCATTCATTCTTATTCCCTGATTCACGATGATCTTCCAATAATGGATAATGATGACCTACGTAGGGGTAAACCCACAAACCATAAGATATTCGGGGAGGCAGTAGCGCTTCTGGCAGGCGATGGACTGCTAACTCTGGCATTCAATCTGATGGCAGGCTATGGGGTAGATGAAAAGGTTGAGAAAACAGCACTACTTAGGGTGATTGACTTGATTGCCTCAGCCGCTGGCTACAAAGGCATGGTAGGCGGGCAAGTGGTTGATATCAGCTACGAAGGTAAGAATCCGGAACCTGCTGTGGTGGAGTATATCCATACACACAAAACTGGGGCCATGATAGCTGCCTCAGTTACAGCAGGAACAATTCTGGCAGGAGGAAGTGAGGAGGAGGCAAAATCTATTAACAGATATGGACAACAAATAGGGCTGGCCTTTCAGATTGCAGATGATATCTTAAATATAGAAGGGGACAGGCGAGCTATTGGTAAGGAGATAGGCAGTGATAAGGTGAGGGGAAAGATTACTTATCCGTCTGTCTTTGGAATCACTGAGTCAAAAAATATTCAAAAGAGATTGATTGATGATGCAGTAGAGTCGTTAAAAAGATTCAATGAAAGAGCAGAAACATTAAGAGACCTGGCCCGATACATTATTAAAAGGAAGACATAGGGAGAGGAACGAGTAGGCAGTAGGCAGTAAGGATTGGGAATTTTGAATTAAGGAATTGAGGAATTTTTCCACGGACAACGGACAACGGACAACAGACGATTTAAAACATGAACCAGAGGAATAAAAAAACCGGATCAACAAGGGCCATCCTTGATCAAATTAACAGCCCTGCCGATCTGAAGGGCTTGAAATTAGCCGATTTAGAAATACTGGCCGGTGAGATAAGAAAACTTATTATAGAGACAGTTTCACGAAACGGCGGACATTTAGCCCCAAGCCTGGGGGTTGTGGAGCTGTCTATTGCGCTCCACTATGTCTTTGACTCCCCTCGAGATAAAATTATCTGGGATGTTGGTCACCAGGCATATGCCCATAAGATTATCACAGGCAGGAGGGACAAATTTCATACCTTAAGAAAATATAAAGGGATAAGCGGATTTCCCAGGAGAAAAGAGAGCCCTTACGATTCCTTTAATACCGGCCATTCAGGAACCTCTATTTCTGCCGGCCTGGGCATCACAACAGCCAGATCTATTAAGGGAAACAAGAATAAGGCCATTGCAGTTATTGGCGATGGATCCATGACCGCTGGTATGGCCTTTGAGGCCCTTAATCAGACAGGTCACCTCGATAGAGATTTGATTGTTGTCCTGAATGATAATGAGATGTCGATAGCTAAAAACGTTGGCGCCCTTTCCTCCTATTTCAGCCGGAAGATATCAGAACCCAGGTTCGTTAATCTAAAAAAGAGTCTGGAGAATTTTTTTCGCTCTATACCCGGTGTGGGAGAAAATATACTTGCCCTATTTAAAAAGAGTGAGGACTCCCTGATTGGCCTCCTTACACCAGGCATGCTTTTTGAGGCGCTGAAATTTAGGTATATAGGCCCGATAAAGGGACATGACCTTAATCTTCTCATCAAGACATTTAAGGATGTTGCCCAGTTAGAGGGCCCGGTTCTTGTGCATGTTTTGACAACCAAGGGAAAGGGTTACCCACCTGCTGAAAAAAATCCTACCTATTTTCATGGTATTGGTTCCTTTGACATAGCTACAGGCTTGATCAACAAAAAATCAGCCAAAGAGCCGCCATCTTATACAGAGGTCTTTGGCAGAACCATTGTTGAACTTGGGGCCAAAGAGAATAGACTGTTTGCCATTACTGCTGCCATGCCTGAAGGCACAGGACTTACAGAGTTTGCTAAGGTGTATCCGGATCGCTTTATAGATGTGGGTATAGCAGAGCAGCATGCTGTAACCTTTGCCGCAGGCCTTGCAACAGAGGGCTTTAAACCGGTAGTTGCCATTTACTCTACCTTTCTCCAGCGTTCCTTTGACCAGATAATCCATGATGTCTGTCTTCCTGATCTGCCCGTTATTTTTACCCTCGACAGGAGTGGCATAGTGGGTGAGGATGGCCCAACACACCAGGGCACCTTTGACCTGTCTTACCTCAGGATCATCCCAAATATGACAATCATGGCCCCAAAGGATGAAAATGAATTGAGACATATGCTATTCACCGCCCTTGCCTTCCATAGACCGGTTGCCATTCGCTATCCGAGGGGAAGAGGTGTTGGCGTTCCAATGGACAAGGAATTTAAGAAAATCCCCATAGGTGAGGCAGAAATTTTAACCGAGGGAAGAGATCTTCTAATCTTAGCCCTTGGCAGTAGGGTTCATCCCTCTATTGAGGCTGCTATGGAGCTTGTAAAAGAAGGATACTCAATTAGTGTTGTTAACTGCAGATTTGTAAAGCCATTAGACCCCCGGCTACCTGATATGGCTTCAAACACTGGAAGGGTTCTAATAGTAGAAGAAAATACCCTATCTGGTGGATTTGGAAGTGCTATTCTGGAATCCTTTATAGATCGGGGATTGTCACAGGTAACAATAAAACGACTTGGGATCCCCGATAAATTTATAGAGCATGGCCCCCAGGACCTTTTAAGAGAAAAATATGGGATTGACAGAAAAAAGATCATAGCAGAGGCCAGAAAGCTATGTAATTAAACGTTTCGCAAATTCTACAACATATTGAGATTATAGGTCTTTTGGTGGCAATCGACTTCTGCCAGCAACATGGAATTATGGAGAATTGGAGTAATGGAGTAGTGGGTAGGAAAAACGCTAAGAAACTATTTCTTTATTCCTCCCCGCCCGACTCGCCTGAGCGAGAGCGATGGCGGGCAGGTAAACCCATCCCTCCAATACTCCATTGCTCCAATACTCCAATTGTGAGCGAAGCGAACTAAGTTCGATGATTCAGTCAAAGAAAAGACTTGATCAGCTATTGGTTGAAAAAGAATTAATGGTGAGCCGGCAAAGGGCACGAGGGATAATAATGGCCGGCCTGGTCAGGGTTGATGGAAAAAAGGTGGATAAACCAGGGCATCTTGTGAATCTCTCAGCCTCTATTGACCTCATTGATCCTGATCATCCATATGTAAGTAGAGGTGGAATAAAGCTTGAAGCAGCATTAAGAGAATTTGCCATAGATGTGAGGGGGCTTACCATTCTTGATGTGGGGGCATCTACTGGAGGATTTACCGATTGCCTCCTTCAACATGGTGCCAAAAAGGTGATTGCTGTTGATGTGGGATATGGACAACTTGCATGGTCACTGAGGAGAGATCCAAGGGTTTTGGTGTTAGAAAGGACCAATATCAGACATCTATCAACATTAGAAATAGATGATACAATTGATGGAGCAGTAATTGATACATCCTTTATCTCATTAAGGATGGTTGTCCCAGCCACAGTAAGACACTTAAAAAAAGATAGTTTTATCCTTCCCCTTATTAAGCCACAATTTGAGGCCGGGAAAGGCATGGTGGGGAAAGGGGGAATTGTTCGAGATAAAGTTTTACAAAAAAGTATTGTTAATGATCTTATCGCCTCTTTCTCTAAATCAGGTTTGACTGTTTGTGGCACATTCGAATCCCCAATCAAGGGTGTTAAGGGAAACAGGGAATATTTTATATATTTGAAATATCTATAAGAAATAAGCATATTCAAAAAAACAAATCCCAATTAATATCTTAATTAAATCAAAAGTTATCCTTCCTTCCCCTTGAATTAAAAATGATAATGATTACTATTCTACCAAACATCATTACACCTGAGAAAGGAGGTGTCAGATATGACAAGGATGTTACAGTTAATACCGAGGAGAAATAGTTTTCTGTCTTTAATTCCAGAGATTGATATTTTTGACCGATTTTTCAACGACTTAACACTTCCTAACCTTTTAGGTGAGGAAAAACTCTTTGTACCAGCATTTGATATATCTGAAACAGAAAAAGAATATGTTATTACTGGTGAGATTCCGGGAATTGATGCGAAGAATCTTGATATAACGCTTACAGATAGTCTACTTACCATTAAAGGTGAAAAGAAAGAGGAAAAGGAAGAGAAGGATGAAAATTACCACCGGGTTGAGAGACATTATGGTTCTTTCCATCGGACCTTCCGAATTCCCAATAAAGTTAAAACAGATGAATTAGATGCAACATACAAAGATGGTATTTTGAAACTCACCCTCCCAAAGGATGAAGTGACAGAGGTCAAGAAAATTGAAGTCAAGGAAAAGAAGGCAAGAAAAAAAGTAAAAACCAAGAAGGCTTAATAATAGCCTGACGATTAAAGGGCATTGTTCAAAGGTACTATAGCCAATGACAATGCCCTTTTTTTATGACCATTAAATACTCCCGCCTGTTCATCTCCCTTTTGCCTTCGTCTCACCTCAACACTTTGTAACATATAACCGGCTCAGTTTTATTTTTGATCTTTAGTTTGACCTTTTTTTCCATCTGGAAATGACCTTGGGTTTGGCGATATGTTTGTTCGCCTATAATTATTTCGACACCCATTGCAATCTGCTGTAATCTCCCGGCAACGTTTACGGTATCGCCAATGACTGTATAATCCATTCTATTCTCTGAACCCACATTTCCCACAATCGCGCTTCCTGTGTTGATCCCAATGCCTACCTCAAATGTCTCTTTATCTTGTTTGGCTCTTACTTTCATCAAATCCTCTGTGGCATCTTGCATTTCTATAGCTGCTTTAATGGCATCGTGGGGAGCACTGTTTTCAGAGGGAATAAGTCCAAATATTGCCATAAGCTCGTCCCCGACAAATTTGTCCAATATGCCGTTATTTCTAAAAATGATATTTACCATAGCGCCGAAAAATTGATTAAGCATAGATACCACCTCTTCAGCCGCCATCCTTTCGGTGATGGTGGTAAAAGACCTGATGTCGGCAAAAAGAATGGTTATCTCCCTTCTTTCATTCTCAATGAATACCCCATTCTTTGAACTAATCAACTTTTCTACCAGGTGTTCTCCCACATATCGGCTCAACCTGTTCCTTAACTCTTCTTCTTCTTTCGTCCTTATATAGGATTGAGAAATATCCCTGGCATAGATCATAAGCTG
>JAUWZV010000021.1 GCA_030615105.1 Desulfobacteraceae bacterium | reverse complement strand
AGGATTTTTCTCCTCCACAGTAGGTATTGATGAAGAGGTGATCAAAAGATACGTAGAATTTCAGGAAAAAGTTGATAAAGGACAACTGACCTTCAAATTTAAGGTTTAAGTGCCACGGGCGTAAGCCCGTGGGTATCTACTTTAATTGATAAGCGATATCGAAAATGAAAGCACAAAGTGCTATATATTCATAATCGCTATCAGGTTTAAGGAGGGGTTATGAAAAGTAACAGGAAAGAAAACAACGACTGGAGTGATGGGGCTTTTGTCTTTGATAATCTTATTTTTGGTTCCTTTTGGGACGCATTTGGAGACCTCCATGTGGGTATAATCGTTATAGACCCACAGGCCCGTGTCCGCTTTCTTAACTCCATGGCCGGATATTTTATTGGAATTCAGCCTTCACTCGCTATAGGAAAACCGATCCAGGAGATAAGTTCAGAAACTCAAATCATTGAAACCTTATCCACTGGGGTTCCAATTTACGATAAGCAAAAGACCCTGAACGGATTAAGGTTAAAGTGCAGTTCTATCCCCATCAGATTTCAGGGAAGGGTTGTATCTGTTGTGGAAGTCATGATGAACCATACGGATAAGCTATCAATGGCGAAAGAACTGGAAGCACTAAGGGAGAAATATAATTTTCTTGAAACATTACTGGACGAAACCTTTGAGGAGTTGGGGGCAGTGGATAAAGAAGGGCGATTCACCTATATATCACGAAAATCAGCACAAAACTTGGGGTTTTCTCCGAATGAGATCCTGGGCCGAGATATGTCCACCATTGATCCAAAATGTCTTTTAAAAAAAGTTGCAAAAACAGGTATTCCCCAGGTTGCTAAGATACCCAGACCGCACAAGCAAGCGGTACCGGTGATGGTTGTCCCTCTCTATAAGGATAACGAGCTATCAGGCGCTGTGTGCAGAAGTATCTTCACTGATATGGCTGAAGCCGAGAACTTTCTCTCACGTCTGCAAAGATTGGATGAAGCCCGGACGCATACTCCACATCCCAGAAGAATTTCTAGCTGCAAATTTTCCTTTGATGACATCGTCGGTAACTCCATGGCCATCGTGTATGCCAAGGAAAAGGCTCTCCGCGTTGCCGAAGGTGATTCCATCATCCTTATCACGGGAGAATCGGGAACAGGCAAGGAGCTTTTTGCCCAGGCCATTCATATGGCAAGCCTTCGCAGAAACGGTCCCTTTGTCCGGATTAACTGTGCCGGTATACCGGAAACCCTGCTCGAGTCAGAACTCTTCGGATACGAGCCCGGTTCTTTTACCGGCGCCAGGAAGGAAGGTAAACCGGGCAAATTTGAACTAGCCCACAATGGAACTATATTTTTCGATGAGGTCGGGGATATGTCCATGGGAATGCAGGCCAAGCTTCTAAGGGTGATTCAGGAAAATGAGATTGAGCGTGTCGGTGGTACAGCGAGCTACGAGGTAGACATTAGAATCATAGCTGCAACCAATAAGGACTTATGGGAAATGGTCAATAGAGGTCAATTCAGAGAAGATCTTTATTACCGTTTGGATGTAGTTAACATCCATATTCCCCCATTGAGGGAGAGGATCAAAGATACGCCCCTTTTGATCGAACATTTCATCCCCATCATTAACAAGCGATGCAACAGCCAGGTGAGAGGTGTTAGCCAGGAAGTTTTAGACCATTTTCTCAGCTATGACTGGCCGGGAAATATCAGAGAGCTAAGAAATGTCCTGGAGGGGGCCATAAACCTCAACACAGGAGAGTTGATTGATATGAAAACCCTGCCTTCTAGGATAAGAAGAAAGATGGCCGGCAATTTCAAGTTGAAACCGGTTGGATCTCCAGAAAAAATAGTCGCATTTAAAGACCGAAAGGCCGCTGAAAAAGCTATGATCGAACAGGCCCTTATCGTCAAGAATGGTAATAGGCGACAGGCTGCTATTTACCTGAATATGTGCCGCGCAACCTTCTATAATAAATTAAAGAAATACAAGATTGATAGGCATTCCACGCATCGATATTTCGTGCGTGCCCAAAATTACGTTGGAGATCTTGATGTGTCGTGAAAGCTATTTTTGTTATGATCCAAGAGGGAAATATTTTATAGAGAGGGTTAATAAATAAAAGCAGCGATCTATGTCTATTTTTTAGACATGTTTAGAATTAAGCATGTCTAAAAAGTGCTTGAACCGGTTCAAGGAGCGCTTTTCTACATCTCCCTTCCCATATAATCTATTCCCGAAACAAAAAGTTTTCACTCCCTAAGTGTCTGATAAATCATCCTTTATTGATGGTTATAAAAATTTTTTGGCATTTTATGAAAAAAATTTCGTGCAAAGGCATAAAATGTGCATTTATGAACATAAACAAGCGAATCAAATACCATACGGTTTCTGGTGTCAGAAAACCGGGGAGAGGGTATATGAATTACCCTGGATCAAGTTACAAGCTACGGGGAATTACAAGTTAAACATGAAATTTAATTGCGGCTCATTCGAGAATGGTGGGGGTACCCACAGTAAAACCTGAAGCGCCTTCATTGCAAAGGGGGTGAATAATTAGCAATAGAGGATCGGTTTTTTTGAGGGACTTATATCTTTTAACAAAAAGGAGGTAAAAATGAAAAAAATAATTGTAAGTCTTTGTACATTATTCATCTCTTTTATCTTTTCTCTAACCATCATCGGTGTTCCTGCAAGTGTATTGGCAGCTGATAAGCCTGAAAAACTCCATCTTGCTATGATCACCGATATGACAGGACCATACGCAGCCACATTGGCTCCCACTTATGCGGCTTTGGTTGATGCAGCCCAGTACGTCAACGAAAGGGGTGGTATTAGAGGTGTTCCCATTGAAATTATCGCTCGCGATATGAAAGGCAAGGTAGATATTGGTATCGCGCAGTATATGCAACTCAAAGACATGAAGCCAAGACCTCCGATGATTTATGGGATGTTCTCTCCCCTTGGTGCGGCCTTGAGAAAACGATTTGTAGAGGACAAATATCCCGTTCTTTGGAGTTCATCCACGGCGGTCATTTATCCCCAAGGATATGCCTTCGGACCCTTTCCCACCTATGCAGATCAGTGTGGTCTGTTCATTGATTGGCTGGCCAAAACCCTGAAGGGAAAGAGGGCGCGGTTGGCCTTTTGTACTTGGGATACTACTTTCGGAAAGGCCGTTTTAGGCCAGGAAGTTATGGACTATGCCAAATCCAAGGGAATTGACGTGGTGGCCACTGAGCTTTCTGGAGTCCGGGATGTGGCTGTGACCAATCAGGTGATGAGGATACGTGCCAAGAAGGCCGACTGGATCTATACAAATACCTTGGCACATGGCCCAGCTCTGATAGCCAAGGCGGCTAATGAGATGGGGTATAAAGTAGGACTCGCCTGTGGCATGGGCTTTGATAACGTTTGTATAAAGCTCGCCGGTGGTGCCGCAGAAGGCTTCATAGCGGTCCATGGAGCTGCCCATTTTAATGAAACAGACAGCAAAGGTGTTCAGATTATCTTGAATATGATGAAAAAGAATAACAGACCCGAAGCTTATAAGACATCTACATATCCTATAAGTTGGGCCGCTGTAATCATTTTCAAGGAAATTATGGAGAGGGTCATTGATAAATATGGTTGGGGAAAGGTGTACGACGGACCAACAATTAAAAAGGAACTACAAGGACTAAAGGATTTTGCTGTTTTGGAAGACCTGTGGCATTTCTCCTATGAGCCTAAACGACCCACCCCAATTACAGGAAAGGTCTTTCAGGTTAAAAATGGCAAGATCGTGCCGCTCACAGGCTTTCTCACCATGCCGGATCTGAGACCAGCCGCCTATCGATAACAGGATGTATTGGGTATTCATCTTTTTCTTGGGAGGTCAGCTTACGTAAGTAGGCTGACCTTTTCGAGAAACATCCCATGGCCTTCTGATTCAAGGCTTCATTGGAATTTTATCTCATAAAACTAACACCAGTTGGAGATCAATTGGACTTAAAAGCTCATGCAGGGAAAGGAGTAGAGAATGGAATTGAAAGACTACATTTGGGATTATTCAAGCCATTATGCATATTTGGAAAAGATCAGGACAGGTATGCCTCCACTAATTATTACGGTAGCCATAACCGGAGGAGTACACGGAAAAGAGGTTAACCCTAATCTCCCAGAGTTACCCGAAGAACAGGCAGAGTCTACCTATAAATGTTACAAGGCGGGTGCAAGCGTTGTCCATATTCATGCCAGGGATCCAGAAAATCCGGCGGTGCCAACTTCCAATCCGGATGTTTACAGAAAGGTCAATTCACTTGTAAGAGAGAAATGTCCTGACATCATTATCAACAATACTACGGGCGGGGCCCCGGGGATGCCTATGGAAGAAAGGATTAAATGTACCGAAGCGAACCCCGAGCTTGCTTCGCTGAATTGCGGTCCGTTCATGTTTGATTTTAAGTTGGAGGCAAGGAAACCTCCCCTTTTTGGAAGGCCGGAAGATATGCGGGTAAGAATTTGCATGCCGGTCACCTATGATGAGACAGAGTTTTATGCCAAGACAATGAGAGAAAGAGGGATCAAGCCCGAGCTGGAGGTTTACAATGACGGACAGATGTGGGTCGTGAACAACCTCATTCGAAAGAATTTAATTGATCCGCCCTATTTTATTCAATTTGTGATGGGATTTATTACTGGGGCCTATCCCACCCCTTTAAATCTCCTCATGATGATCCAACAGCTCCCACTCAACTCTATATTTGAAGTTATTGGCATAGGGAACAGCCAGATTCCCATGAATACAATGGGTATTCTCATGGGCGGACACGTTCGAGTTGGAATGGAGGACAACGTCTATTATAAGCGTAATGTGCTCGCTGATAGTAATGCACAATTTGTGGAGAGGATAGTGAGGTTGGCCAAAGATATGGGTAGGGAGATAGCCACACCAAAGCAGGCAAGACAGATGCTTGGTATATCGGAAACACCAAGTCAGTACTAATCAACAACTTCTGGCTGAAGGTTTTGATCGTGGATTTCGATTTCACAGAGGAAGAAAAAGTATTCAGAAAGGAAGTCGACGAGTTTGTGCGAGAGGAGCTCCCGCCGGACTGGGATGTAAAGACATCATATTGGCCGGCAGGATATGGAACCTTGGCACAAATGGAGACAGAATTCGCTGATTATGCCAGTGAGTTTCACCGCAAAATAGGAAAGAAAGGCTGGCTCAGTTGTGGATGGCCTAAGGAATATGGCGGCATGAACTCTTGGGTGAAGAACGCTATCGTTGATGAGGTGATGAGCTATCACAGGGCCCCTTATGGAGGAGTCGCCACTTGGATCTCGGGTCCGACGATCATAGAAGTGGGTAGCGAATCAATGAAAAAGGAGTGGTTGCCCAAGATTGCCAACGGAGAAGCGACTTTCTGGTTGGGATACAGTGAGCCGAACGCCGGATCTGATCTTGGTTCCCTCAAAACAAGGGCCGTTAAAAACGGAGATGAATTTATAGTCAATGGACAGAAGACATGGGGCACAGGAGCTCATGTAACCGACTACTGCTGGTTATTGGCCAAAACGGATCCAAGTGCCCGAAAACATGGAAGTGCAACTCTTATGATTGTCGATAACAAGACACCGGGGATAGATATCCGTCCCATTGAAAATATATTGGGTATTCACTCCTTTAACGAGGTATTCTTTGACGATGTGAGGGTGCCTGAAGAGAATGTGGTGGGTGAAATAAACAGGGGATTTTATAACGTGATGCTCGCCCTTCAGTATGAAAGACTCATAATGGGTATGGGGGCATTCAGGAGAGTTCTGGAGGAATTGATACGATATGTAAAAGAGACAGAATATAATGGCCAGTTATTAAAAGATGACCCTTTAGTACGAAATAAAATAGCATCTATCGCCATTGAAATCGAGGTCATCTATTCTTTCTATTGGCGAACTGCCTGGGCGATGGATCAAGGAAAATTTTCTGAGACGGAAGCCTCAGTATTCAAGTTGTTCGGTACGGAGCTGAGCGTAAAAATTGCCTGTACTGCAATGGAGATTTTGGGACTTTACGGGCAATTGGAAAGGGGTTCCAAATGGGCACCTCTGCTAGATGGGTGGGCCAGCATTGGCTATCTGGATGCTATATCCGGCCCCATAGGTGCAGGTACCTCAGAGGTTCAAAGGGATATTATCGCCATTAGAGGATTAGGTTTGCCTCGAGATTAAGATGCTGGGCACTTTTAAAACATGAAATCCGGAGGTAATGGAATGAATTTTGAGTTAAGCGAAGAACAGAAAATGCTTAAAAAAACCGCTCATGATTTTTTGGCGAAAAAATATCCTAAAGATCTGGTGAAAAAACTTGAAGAAAGCCATAAAGGTTACTCTCAAGAACTGTGGAAAGAGATGGCAGAATTGGGATGGATGGCTTTGGTATTTCCTGAGGAATATGATGGCATTGATGGTTCTTTTCTGGACCTTGTTATCCTTCTTGAGGAAATGGGCTACAACATCTGTCCAAGCCCATTCTTTTCTACCGTTATTCTTGGTGGGCTGCCGATTTTAATGGCCGCTAATGAAGAACAGAAAAAAGAACTTCTGCCCCGCATTGCTATGGGAGAACTCATCATTACTTTGGCCTTAACCGAACCCAATAACGGTCTTGAGGCCAAATCTGTACAAGTTAAGGCAACTCCGTCAAATGGCGAGTATGTGATCAAGGGCACCAAGCTTTTCGTTTCGGATGCTCACGTTGCAGATTATATATTATGTGCGGTCAGGACAGAAGATGCATCAGATCTCGAGAGGGGAATCACAGTTTTCTTGGTTCAAGCAAAAAGCCCTGGGGTTCAGTGTACCCTTCTGAAAACCTTGGCTCGTGATAAGCAGTGTGAGGTTATATTTGATGATGTGCATGTCCCCAAGGAAAACATCGTGGGAACAAAGGGCCAAGGGTGGCCCATAATAAAGCATACGCTTGAAAAGGCAGCCGTTGCCCGATCCGCACAGATGGTAGGGGGTGCCCAGGCTGTTATAGATATGGCCCTAAGTTACTCTAAAGCGAGGGTTCAGTTTGACAGGCCAATCGGGAGTTTTCAGGCCGTCCAGCATCATTTTACCAATATGTGGGCGGATATTATTGGATCGAGGAATCTCGTTTACAAGGCGGCATGGAAGATCAGTGAAGGGGGTTTGGCTGGCCTGGAAAGTGCCATGGCAAAGGCTCGGGTGGGTGAAGCTTATAGAAGGGTGACCATTCTGGGTCACCAGATCTTCGGAGGCATCGGCTTTACTAAGGAACATGATATGCACCTTTACCACAGACTATCCATGGCAGGTGATCTTTCTTTTGGTAATGTGGACTTTCAGCGGGAAATGGTGGCCACGGAGTTGGGCCTTTAAAATGTAATATCTATCAACAGAGAAGCAACATTCACAGGTCTTTTTATATAAGGAATCCATTCCAAAACAGATAAAAAAATCACTATTTTGAAAGAATATGGAAGTGATCGGAAAGGAGTAAGCGTATGACAACAAGAGTTGGCATTGTTGAAGTGGCACAGAGTGTCGGCTCTGAGTCCAAGGACAACCTATACGAGGAGATTTATAAGATTAGCAAGGAAGTCCTTGATAAAGCAGGTTTGAGCATACGGGATGTGGATACGGCGGTCAGTGCCTCATCAGACATTTTTACAGGTATTTCATGTGCCAACGCCTATTATTGGGATTCTACAGCGGCTTTTTTGAAGAATGGGTCCAGGCAAGATGGGGAGTCACTTTTCTCATTTTATTATGCTGCAATGCGTATCATGACAGGGCATTATAATACGGCTTTGGTCGTTGGGATTTGCAGAGGCTCGGAACACCCTGAGACAGACTCATTAACCACCCTATTCGGGGATCCCTTCAGCCAGAGGCCTCTTGGTCTTTGTGAGACAGTTGTAGCGGCATTCCAGATGAGGCTCTATATGGAACGTTATGGCATTACGGAGGAGCAATGCGCCAAGGTGGCCGTTAAAAACCTTGGCAATGCCCTGAGAAACCCCTATGCTCACAGAAAGAGAAGATACACAGTAGAGGACATTCTCAATTCTCAACGGATAGCCGATCCCCTCACTGCCAAACAATGTGCTCCCAAATCCGATGGCATTGTGGCCGTTCTTCTTGCATCAGAGGAAAAGACAAAAAGGTTAACCAAAAAACCGGTGTGGTTCAAGGGTTTTGGGTGTTCAATGGACACCTTTTCCATTGGAGATAAGGACCTATTGGGGGGATCATTGAGGGATGCAGCATCCAGGGCCTATAAAAAAGCTGATATCAGTGACCCTAAAAAAGAGATCGATTTGGCCGAGGTCTGTGAACCTTATGCTTTTCAAGAGCTATTGTGGTGTGAACATTTGGGATTGTGCGATGAAGGTGAAGGGGGCAAGTTGATCGACAGTGGAAGGACCCAAATAGACGGAGATATTCCTGTCAATCCGTCTGGTGGGGTTCTCGCTAATAATCCCTATATATCCAGAGGGCTCCAGCGATTAGTGGAGGTGGTCTTACAGTTGAAAGGCCAGGCTGGAGAGAGACAGGTAGAGAATAAGATGAAAACAGCTATAGCCCACGGCACAACCGGTTTTGCCGGACATTGTCATGCCGTTGCAATTTTAGGCGTTTAGGAGTGATTTATTATGGGTAGACCGGTTGCGATTATAGGTACTGGCCAGACAAAGCACGGAAATCGTAGAGATGTCAGTTACCCGGAGTTGGTCAGAGAAGCTGTGAAAGCCGCTTTTGAAGATAGCGGGATTACCCCAAAGGACATAGATGGGGTGGTTTCTGGAACGATGCCTTCAATGATGGAAGGCATTGGGATGACCCAGTTCTATCTGGGAGATGCAATGGCAGCAGTAGGAAAACCCATTTTAAAAACTGAGACGTGCGGATCTACTGGAATGTCCATTGCCCATACCGCCTATTATTGGGTCTGCTCTGGGGAAGCGGATATGGTTCTGGCCGTGGGTCATGAAAAGATGCGCGAGGGAGAGAGCCAGGCCGTGATGTCCAGCTGTTTTGATCCATTCTATCAGAAGTATTTCACTTCCGGTGCCCCGGGGATTTTTGCCATGCAGTGTCAGGACTGGGCGACCCGTTACAACATCCCGGAGGAGAAGGTAAGGGATGCTGCTGCCCTCCTGTCTGTGATTAACCGTGATAACGCGCTTGATAACCCTTATGCCCATATCAAGAGGAAGGTTACGGTGGAGGATGTGAAAAAGTCTCCGATTATCAGCTATCCTATTCGTCTCTTGGATGTGTGTCCCAATTCAGATGGGACCTGTGCGGTGATCTTTGCCTCGGAGGAGAAGGCCAAGAAGATCGGCACAAAAGCTGCTTGGGTTAAGGGGGTGGCTTATAGGGGTGAGGAATATAACTTTGGTGATGGGGATAAGGTGGAATGGCAGAGTGCTATCCAGTGCGCTAAACAAGCATATGAACAGGCAGGGATTACTCATCCCAGAAAAGAACTGGATCTTGTAGAGATATACAATCCTTTTACCTTTCAGGAGCTTCTCATTTTTGAATGCTTCGGTTTCTCTGAACGGGGAAAGGCGTGTGACGATATATTAAATGGGTTCTACAATAGAGATGGGGAACTTCCCTGTGACCGCTCCGGTGGTGTTTTATGCACAAATCCGATTGGGGCTGCTGGTCTCATCAGGGTTGCGGAGGCAGCCATGCAGGTGACCGGGAAGGCACAAGATCGCCAGGTCGAGGGAGCCAGGCTGGCCCTCAGCCACGCATTGGGAGGTGTTATGCAATTTAATGGATTGATGATTTTGGGATCGGAACTTTAACCAAGAACAAGGGAGAATGCTGTTATGTCAAAAAAGGAATATAAAACTTTCGATTTTGAATTATCATTACCATACCGTCTGGCTTATGGCCCTACATGGACAAGGTTTTTTGAAGGTCTACAAGAGGAAAAGATTTTCGGGACCAAGTGCCATCAATGTAACAGGGTTCTTGTTCCGGCAAGGAGCTTCTGTCCACAGTGTTTTGTTGATATAGATGATTGGGTTCAAGTTTCCAATGAAGGGACGTTGGTTACATGGGCTTTAATCAGTTTTGAATTTTACAACCAGCCAAAGAAACCGCCTTACGCGGCAGGACTGATTAAGTTGGATGGTGCTGATGTGAGCATGTTCCACCTGGTAGACGGTTTTGATATGAATGACCTCGATAAGGTCAAGGAAACACTCCCTATCGGTAGAAGAGTAAAGGCGGTGTGGAGTGAAGAGAAGAAGGGTCACATCCTGGATATCAAATATTTCCAGCCTATATGATTGGGGAGTGGGAGAAGGTGAAGAGTAGATTAAGATTCACCCGAAAGATACATTTATTAATGGGCTTAAACCACTACCTCTGGTAGTGGTACCATTAATAGGTTATACCGGCCTGTTCACTATGTTTGGCTGAGGAGCACAATTCATTACAGAGCTTTTTAAGTCGCAATTATAGCTCAATGATGATTCAGACGTTCAAGCCCCAAAATGTCATTTCGACCGAAGGGAGAAATCTTGTCAGATTGAGACAAGGCAAGATTCCTCGCTTTGCTCGGAATGACAGAACTAGAACTTACAGTGGTAGAGACAGTTATGTACCCCAGGAAAAAGAGTAATCAGAATTGAATAGCGCCCCATCATGGGGCATTATGTCAAGCCACCGCCTCTGGCGGTGGTAATTTGACTCGCCTTCGCCAGAATACACTGTAACGACTCGACTTGAGCTAGTCAACAAGTCTTGTCGGAGTAAAGCGGAGATCCCGCTTTATAGGGGCTGCGGGGAGCTTCATTTTTAATAAGAGAGATAGGATTATGGATTTTGGCCTAAGTGAAGAACATCGGATTTTTGAGAGTATGGTAAAGAAATTTGTTGAAAAAGAGATTCAACCCATAGCAGAAGAATACGACATAAAAGAAGAGTATCCAATGCATTTATGGCCGAGAATGTCAGAAATAGGACTACTTGGCTGCAAATTGCCGGAAGAATATGGAGGGACCCCGGCTGATAATTTTAATCTTGTCATCGTTGCCGAAGAAATTGGGAAAGTTTGCCCCGGAGTCTTTGCAGGTTTAGGGGTTCATTCTTATATAGCCACCCCATATATTGATCTTTTTGGTACCAAAGAACAGAAAGAAAAATATATTCCTCCATCCATCAAGGGAGATGAAATCTGGGCTATTGCCATTACAGAACCCAATGCCGGTTCTGATGTAACAAATATTACAACCACCGCTGTTAAGGATGGTGACGGGTGGGTTATTAATGGTACGAAAATGTTTATAACCAACGGGACAATTTGTAAACATGTGGTCGTCGTATGTGCCACCGAAAAAGGCAGGAGTAAAAAAGGAAAGACCCTGTTCATCGTCCATAAGGATACACCAGGATTCTCTGTGAGCAGAAAACTTAAAAAACTTGGGTTCCGGGCCTCCGATACAGCAGAGCTGGTTTTTGAGGATTGTAGGGTACCCAACGAGAATATGCTTGGGGAATATGGCAAGGGATTTTATCATGTCATGAAAGGACTTGTTCAGGAACGAATCATCACGGCTGCTATGGGTGTGGGTATGGGACAGGCATGTTTAGAATTAAGTCTAAAATATGCAAAGGAGAGAGTTCAGTTTGATAAACCCATAGGGAGCTTCCAGGCAACGGGATTTAAGCTGGTGGATATGGCAATCGAGGTGTGTGCAGCCCGTCAATTGACCTATATGGCTGCATGGAAAGATAATATGGGTCAGGACTCGGTCACGGAAGTCTCCATGGCAAAGTTGTTCGCGGCTGAAACGGCCACACGTGCCGCACTGAATGCTGTTCAGATATTTGGCGGGTATGGGTTAATGATGGAATACACGGTCCAAAGATTTTATAGGGATACGAAGCTCCTGGAAATCGGTGCCGGAACCAGTGAGATTCAAAGAGAAATCATTTTGCGACGTTTGGGATTTTAATCGTTAAAGGGGGATGGAAGATGGAAATTATCTATGAAAAAAAGGATAGAATAGCATACATCACGATAAATCGCCCCGAGGTGATGAATGCCATAAGCCCTAAGGCACTGGACGACCTGGGAAGAGTTTGGATCGATATTAGGGGCGATGACAGTCTTTGGGTTGCAGTAGTAACCGGGGCAGGGGATAAGGCATTCTGCTCTGGTGCCGATCTCAGAGAATTAATCCCAGAAATATCGTCGGGCCGATTCAAGTTAACGCCTACCATGCCTGCATTTTTGAAAAACATCCAGTTCTATAAGCCGATTGTTGCTGCTATCAATGGCTTTTGTCTTGCTGGAGGCACCGAACTCATTCAGGCCACGGATATAAGAATAGCCGCCGAACATGCAACCTTTAGCCTTGCGGAACCGAGATGGGGTCTATTTCCTGGAGGCGGTTCAACCGTTCGATTGCCGAGGCAGATCCCCTACTGTCGGGCCATGGAGATTCTTCTGATAGGAGACCGCATAACGGCACAGGAGGCTTTACAGATCGGGCTGATAAACAAGGTTGTAAAAAAAGAAGAGCTCATGCCAACAGCAATCAAGGTGGCAGAGAGAATCTGTGAGAACGGGCCTTTGGCTGTGAGGGCGATTAAGGAATCAGTGCAGAGATGTTTTGAGGTGCCCATTGATTATGCAAATATCCTGGAGACATATTATGCTCGTGAAGTTTTTGCAACCGAAGACGCAAAGGAAGGCCCCAGGGCCTTTTTAGAAAAGAGAAAGCCGGTTTTTAAAGGGAAGTAGTTTGTATGAAATACCCGCATCTTGTTAATCATTTTGTAAAAGGGGATGAAACCTTTTCATCTGTTTCTGTCTTTTCCTTTGCGGCGTAGCACTTGTGAAGTTGCGTGGATAAAGTGGATAAGATGAGACCTTTATCGGGCATTAAGGTAACTGAAATGGTCGGGCTGGGTCCTACGCCTTACTGCGGTATGATCTTGGCCGATTTTGGGGCGGATGTTGTCGTTGTTGACCGCCTGGGCCGGGACGGCTCAGAAATTAAGGAAGCCTTGATGAAGAAAAACCTCTTTCATCGTGGCAAGAGATATATCAGGATTGATCTCAAGTCAGCTGGTGGTACGGATATCATTAAGAGGATGATAGAGGTTTCTGATCTTTTGGTAGAACCCTATCGACCAGGGGTGATGGAATCTCTTGGATTGGGACCTGAAGATGCATTGAAGATAAATCCCCGCTTGATCTATGCACGATTGACGGGTTGGGGGCAAAATGGTCAATATGCCAGGGCTGCCGGTCATGATATCAATTACATCGCCTTTTCCGGAGCTTTGTCCATGTGTAAAAGAATAGGTGAGAAACCACTGCCTCCGAGCAATATTCTCGGCGATTTTGCAGCAGGTGGGATGCTCTGTGCGATGGGTATTTTCCTGGCACTGATAGAAAGAAATAATTCAGGGATGGGGCAAGTGATAGATTCAGCCATGGTTGATGGCGCGTCATATCTAATTACCGTATTTTATTCCCTGCTTGCTAACGGACTCATGACCCTCAACATTGGTTCAAACATGGTGGACGGAGGTGCCCATTATTATCAGGTCTATGAAACAGCAGATGGCAAATTCATAGCAGTGGGGGCCGTCGAAGGTAAATTTTATAAACAACTATTGAACGGACTGGGGCTTGATGAGTCATCCCTTCCAGATCAAAATGACATGAGAAAGTGGCCAGAGATGAAATCTCTCTTTGCTGATCTATTCATGACCAAAACGCGTGACGAGTGGATGTCTCTCTTTGATGGAAAAGATGCTTGTGTTACACCTGTTTTGGAGTTGGATGAGGTTAATAAGCATCCACATAATTTTGAGAGAAATCTTCTTACTAAGGTCGACGGTGTCCTCCAACCATCACCGGCGCCGAAGCTGTCTAGGACACCAGGGCAGATAGGCAGTTTGAAAAGTTCAAGCAGAGTGAGTACAAGAAAAATCCTTAAGGAAATAGGATATACAAAAGATGAAATCGACGGCTTTTTTGAGCGCAAATCAGTAGAATAGACAGGATAGCAAAGCAAGGAAAGAGGGGTGTAGGAATGGCGACGAGAGTTGGGGTTATAGAGGTAGCCCAGAGTGTGGGCACGGAGTCCAAGGATAACCTGTACGAGGAGATTTACAAGATAACGAAGGAGGTTCCTCGATAAGGTCAGGGAAACACTCCCTATCGGCAGAAGAGTAAAGGCGGTTTGGAGTGAAGAGAAAGGGGGCCATATACTTGATATTAGATACTTCCAGCCCATTTAGGATAGATATCTGTGGAAGTTCGAGTGGGATTACAATCCCCATCAAAGATAAGGTGAACATGAACAAATTTTAAAAGGATAAGAGATTTGAAATGAGTAATAGGGTATGTATAATTGGTATTGGAGTGATTGAGTCTGACCAGCCCATAATAGACCTGTCCCATAAGGAACTTCTTTTTTATGCTACCCGGCAGGCCCTGGATGATGCCGGCCTGGAAAGGAAGGATATCGGTGGGGCCATTACCGCCAGCTATGATTTTCTTGAGGGCAGAAGTTTATCTAATCAATACACCCTGGATTCCATTGGTGGTGTCATGAAGCCCTGCGATTTGCGGCTGGGTGAGGATGCCATTTACAGTATCTTTGCCGGGTATATGGAGGTTATGGCCGACCCCTCTCAAGTTGTCGTTCTTGCGTCTGTTCAAAAAAGTTCAGAGCGGGATCCCGAGGGATTGGGTTATCAGAAGCTGATAGCTGATTCCATGGAGCCTGTATTTTCGAGGCCGGTATGTAAGGCCGTCCCTAATCCTTTTGGCCTTGAATCCGTTCTGGCCGCAATGGATGCCCGGGTGTTTATGGAGAGAGCAGGCCTGAACGAAGAAGATGTGGCAAGCATTGCCGTCAAAAATATGACTATTTTAGATCCCGAAGGAAAAAGATCGGGACCAGACAAAAAGGCTGTCTTAAAATCGGATCTTCTTTCATGGCCGATCAGAAAAATGACTAAGGCGAGGGAGACGGATGCTGCATGTATCATTATCTTGGCCTCTGAGAAGAAGGCAAGGAGGCTGTGCAACGAACCTGTTCTCATCAGGGGTATCGGCTGGTGTTCTGATCAAAGCCACCTGGCCTCCCGTGAACAAGGACTTGCGAGGGAGACAAAATGGGCAGCTCACCAGGCCTATAATATGGCCGGTATCCGGTGCCCGGATAAAGAAATTGATGTAGCAGAAATCAGCGATTGGTATGCCCACCGGGAACTCATGCACTGCGAGGCCCTCGGTTTTTGTGTGCTGAATGAAATCGGTGCAAATATTAAGGATGGTGTTTTTGAAAAGGATGGGGATTTACCGATCAATGTGTCAGGCGGCCTTCTTGGCAGGGGAAACGCCATTGGTACTTCAGGGCTGATTCGAGTAGCCCAGATAGCTTTGCAGATCCGCGGAGAGGCCAATGGCTACCAGGTTCCAGGAGTTAAGGTAGGTCTAGCCCATTCCTGGGGAGGGATAACTTCGGCTACGGCCGGAGTGGCTATTTTGAGTAAATGGTAGGCTTACACAGAAGATAAGATATTCGGAAGAGGGCATTTTTTTATTTTTCGAACAACGGAGAGCAAAATGGCAAAAAGAGTTGCTATTATCGGCGTAGGAATGCAGAAATTTGAATTCCGAAAAAAAGAGACCGTGGAGGAGATGGTTTTCGATGTAACTCGAAATGCTCTGGAGAACAGCCATCTTTCTAAAGAAGACATTGATGCCGTTGTCTTCGGGTCAGCAGTAGATGCTTTCTGTGGTATCCATAATTCAGATAAGGTTGCCATAGACGCCTCGGGAGGTCTCTTAAAACCCACCATGCGTAATAGCACAAGTGGTTCAACAGCAATCTCCACGCCTATCCTGGGATATACCCATGTGGCCTCAGGCATGTATGACCTTGTGATGGTGGTTTGTTTCGAGAAAATGAGCGAGAACGAATCTGCTCAAGCGGTATTTAGCACGGTCTACGATGAGGCCTTTGTGCGACCTATAGGCTTGAACGTTCCTATCCAGTGCGGTTTAGAGGCAAGGGCTTACATTAACCGGTACGGTATTACTGAACGGCAGATGGCCAAGGTATCGGTAAAGAATCGGGGCAACGCCCTTTCCAATCCTTACGCACAACTGCCTATGAAACTTACGGTGGAAGATGTTATGAAATCACCCTATCTTTCATGGCCGGTTAAGCTCTTTGATACCTCTCCAGTTACAGACGGTGCCCGGGCTGTTATTCTGGCCTCCGAGGATGTGGCCAGGGAATTGACAGATGACCCGGTCTGGGTCAAAGGGCTTGGAAGGGGGGCCGACTCGGTGTGGTTTATGGGGCGAACAAATAATGACCTTGGACGTCTTGACTATGCCTATATGGCGGCGAAACAGGCTTATGACATGGCCGGTATCCGAGATCCTATGAGTGAGATAGACTACGCTGAGGTTTACGATCCCTTCACCTACAAGGAGATGCAGCATTGCGAGGCCCTGGGACTCTGTCCCGAGGGTGGCGCCGGCCGGATGATTGATGAGGGTATTTCCCTTAAAGGGGGTGCATTGCCAGTCAACGCCTCCGGGGGACTCCAGGGCGAGGGCAATCCCATTGGTGCTGGTATGTCGAGGCTCTGCTGGTGTTATTTTCAAATCAAGGGCCAGGCCGGAGACTGTCAGGTGCCCAAAGATGTAAATACGGCGGTTGCTAATGGATGGGGCGGCATGTATCAATATAACGCCGTGATGGTGATTGGTCGGGATTAGCTCTCGGCCCTCAAATAAAACCTGAGAGAGACCCTCAAGAGAGGAGGGAAAGATGACCAAGAAAAAGAATGAAATGACGATTGATGGTGAAATACAGATTAAATACAAATGGTCGTTGGGGAAGGCCGGGGAGCGGTTTTTTACCGAGCTCAGAGACAATAAGAAAATCATGGGTACAAAGTGCAGGCAGTGCGGACGTGTCCTGGTTCCACCCAGAATTTTCTGTGAGGAATGCTTTGTGGAAGACATGGAATGGGTGGAGGTAGAGCCGAAAGGTACTCTGATGACCTTTGGTGATTCATACTTTTCTACAGACGGAAAGAGGCTTGAAGAACCCTGGATGTTGGGGATTGTCAGGCTTAATGGAAGTGACGGTGGGCTGATTCATTTCATCGGAGAGGCACGACCCGAGGATCTCCAGATCGGAATGCCTATGGAGATTGTATTTAAAGATAAACGCGAAGCGAGTATTATGGATATCCTCTATTTTCGACCTGTAAAAGACTAATCCATCAGTCCTCATAGGTTATGAATATCATGTGATTTTCAAGAATGACTGAGGAAAGGTGATATTTATAGGTTGAGGGTCCAAGGCTCAATCGGCAGAGTGATTTTAAAATAATTTGGGAGTTTTTTCTAAAATTATTGAGCCAATGATCTCATTTCGTTGATTAAATCTCTTATCTAAGGGATGTGTTCTAAGTTTAAAATTAAGCAGAGTAAGGAGGTGCATCCTCATGGCTGTAGAATATGACCGAGATAGTGGCAAACTCGTCAAATTCACAACGCTAAGTAATATTCCGGTAAAGACTCTTTACAGGCCTGAAGATATCAAGTCTCTAGATTACAAGAGGGACCTTGGAGATCCTGGTTTTTATCCTTATACACGAGGCATATTCCCTGAAATGTATCGTAAGAGGCTATGGCTCAAATCACAAATTGCCTGCTATGCCCACCCTAAGGAAACCAACAAGGCGTTTAAAAAATTTATCGCCAGTGGTCAGACAGGACTAAGGATATTGGTGGACACCACGACCCATAGCAGTGTTGATCCCGATCATCCCCTTGGAAGATACGATATTAGTTGTAATGGAAACCCCACATTTGCAATCACTGAATATCGGGAGATGCTTGCAGATATCCCACTTGAAAATGTGGATATAGAAAGTGCTTGTGCCCTTGCGGGAGGAAGTTTTTGGACTTACCTGTTTCTTATTGCCCTGATGGACGAAAGGGGTGAAGATATTTCAAACCTTCGTGGCACGAATATCAATGATCCCATACATGCGGCCATTGTCTTTGGATGTCCTGAATTTTCAGACGATCAATGGGAACTTGCCAGAAAAGTCAATCTTGATCTTATTGAATTCGGTGCCAAAAATACGCCCAAATGGTTTCCTTGCACCCCATGTGGTTATGATATGAGAGATGCTGGAATCAACGCCTTTCAAGAACTTGCATTCTGTATCGGTAATGCCATTCAGTACTATGGTGACGCAATAAAAAAGCGGGGCGTTAAACTGGATGATTTTAGGCCCATGGTCTTTTCGCAAAGTATTGAAGCGGATTTCTTCGAGGCTGTGGCCAAATTCCGTGCTCTGAGAAGAATATGGGCCAGAGTGGCTAAAGAACGCCTTGGGGCGATCACCCCGAGGTCTATGGCCAGCCGTATAGGGGCGCGAATATCAGCGAATAGCATATCTTTTCCTGAAAAGCCGCTGAATAACACCAGCCGGATCACCCTCCAATCCCTAGCAGCAGTCATGGGTGGAGCACAATCCATTGATTTGGCTGGCATTGATGAGGCGTTTGGACTCCCATCAGAAGAGGCAAGGATTTTCGGGCTCGACAGCCAGCATATTATTGCCCATGAAAGCAGTATACCATTGGTAGTTGATCCTTTGGGTGGGTCCTATTATGTGGAATCGTTGACCGACAAAATCGAAGAAGGTACTCTGAAACTGCTTGATGAGATTGACAGCATCGGTGGCATGTGGGAGTGTCTCAAGACGGGTTGGCTCGTGGATCAATTCAACAAAACGACCATCTCCCTTCAAAAAGAAATAGATGAGGGTCAGAGATTAATCGTTGGTGTGAATGCCTTCAAGGGGGATAATGGTCCAATCAGCAAGGCCTTAAAAGAATCTGCTTATCCAGTCCCCCCTGCAGAGGAGAGAAAGGTGGCTATTACCAAGGTAAAAAAACTACGGGAAGAGCGAGATCAAAAGAAATTGGTTGATGCCCTAACATCCATGTACACGGCTGAAAAAGATAATGAAAATGTTATTCGCGCAGGTGTTGAAGCCTGTAAAGCTTATGCCACAGTGGGTGAGTTAGTTGGCATTCTTAGAATTGCCCATGGCTTTCCCTATGATCATTACGGGATACTTCCAACCCCTGAATATCTGAAACATTTGGAATAAAGAGGAGTGTGCAGTAATGTCTGCAAATCAAGTTAAGATCCGGGTCATAATAGGCAAGGTGGGTCTTGATCCCCATGACAGGGGTGTTATAGTACTTTCACACATCTTAAGAGAAGCGGGTATAGAGGTGATTTATTTGGGACGATTTCAAACGGCTGAATCAGTTGTTAAGGCAGCCATTGAAGAGGATGCCGACATCATAGCCCTATCAGACCATTGCGGGGTGATGCCAGAGATTGCTGAGGATGTGATAAAGGAGTCGAAAAAGCAGAACGCTGGTGATATTCCGATTATAGCCGGTGGATTTATCGAGGAGAAGGACATCCCAGTCCTGGAAAATATGGGAGTAAGTGGTAATTTCGGGCCGGGCACCTCACATAAGGCAATTGTAGATCATATACAGAAACTGGCTGCAAAAAGGTATGGATAATATTTTGCCCACTGGGAAGATATTTATAAAATAATGGGCATTAGATACAACCCGCCAATAAGGTAATAAGCCTCATTAACAGGATCTGACACCGGCGGTACGCTTCGGGGTTATTCATGGAATTAACTTTATATATTAAAAAACCATCTTCTAATTTACCACCATATGTTGTAGTTAAAGTTTCATTATGTCACAACATACATTAAGTTACTTAGGAGGATAATAGATAGATCTATTGGCATTAAATGTCAAAAATAGCAAAATTTTGTCAAACTTGGGATCATATAGTCAAATTATCATAGACCAAAAAATCTTGTCGGGTAAAGGTGAACAAGAATGGACCGTAAGGAAATATTGAAAGTCATTGATATTAAGCTGAATTTTGGGGGGAACGTAGCTCTGGACAATGTAAGTTTTAACCTCAAAAATGGGGAGATCTTGGGCCTCATCGGGCCCAATGGCGCAGGGAAAACTTGCATGCTCAACTGTATAACAATGTTCTATAGACCACAAGTAGGTCAGGTATTTTTTGAAGGCAAGGATATCACCAACAGCAGAACCCACCAGATTGCCCAATTCGGGATTTCCCGAACCTTTCAGAACATCGAATTGTTCTCCGGCCTTACAGCCTTGGAAAATTTGATGGCTGGACGGCATATTCTTATGAAAGCCGGCGCCATTTCCTCGTCCATTTTTTTTGGGAAGGCCCGTAGGGAACAGATAGAGCATAGAGAGGCGGTAGAAGATATCATTGACCTGCTGGAAATGCAGGCTATTCGGGATAAACTCGTAGGCTCTCTTCCCTATGGACAGCGAAAACGAGTGGATCTTGGCCGTGCATTAATTCTTGAGCCGAAGATGTTACTTTTGGATGAGCCATTGGCTGGGATGAACGTGGAAGAAAAAGAGGATATAGTTCGTTTCATTCTGGATATCCATGAGCTGAAGGGAACCTCTATTATCCTGGTTGAGCATGATATGGGGGTTGTTATGGATATTGTAGATCGTGTAGTTGTCTTTGATTTTGGAAAGAAAATCGCCGAGGGATCTCCTGCTGAGATTAAAGAGGATCCAGATGTTATTAAGGCTTACTTAGGAACGGCAAAGACAGAATAACCGTAAAAAACCCTTGATAATTTTTAAATTTGGTGGAAGGTAACATCCATGCATGAGATAGATACTTTACCAAAATCGTTTAAACGAAATTACGAACGCTATGGCAATAAAAAGGTTGCCATGAGGGAAAAAGACCGTGGTATCTGGAAAAGTTACACCTGGTCGGATTGCTATCGTAGGGTCAAATATCTATCTCTTTTTTTGATCAGTGTTGGGTTAGAACCCGGGGATAAGATAGCCATACTGGGAGAGAATACGCCGGAGGTTTACTGGGCTGAAATTGCTACACAGGCGGCAAGAGGAGTTGTTGTAGGAGTTTTTTCCGACTGCGTTCCTAACGAGGTAAAGTATTTTGTTAATCACTCCGATTCCAGTTTTATTTTTGCACATGATCAGGAGCAGGTAGATAAGATATTGGACATTAAAGAGGAAATACCACAGGTCAAAAAAACTATCTTCTGGAATCCAAAGGGACTCTGGAATTACAAAGATCCCCTACTTTTGTCCATGGAAGAGGCATTAAAGATTGGTCAAGAATATGATCAAAAGCATCCAGGGTTATTTGAGAAGAGAATTTCAGAGGGGAGAGGGGATGATATTGGCGTTATCGTCTACACCTCAGGAACTACTGGGCAACCCAAGGCAGCTATGCTGGATCAAAAAGGTTTAATTGTCTCGGCCAAAGGCTTTATTGAAGTCGATCATTATGGGGAAAGTGATAATTATCTTTCCTTTGTTCCGATTGCATGGATAACTGAACAGATTATTGGTATTGCCTCATCTGTGATCTCAGGGTTCGTTGTGAATTTTCCCGAAAGCGCAGAGACCGTTACTGAAAATATTCGGGAAGTAGGGCCTGGGATTCTTTTCTTTTCACCCAGGCAGTGGGAAAGTATCAATAGGATGGTGCAATCAAAAATATTGGACACTACCTGGTTGAAAAGAAAGATATACAACTTATGTCTTCCGGCAGGATACAAAATGGGCGAGACCCGCTTGTCCCAAAAAAAAGCTGGATTGATCTTGAAGTTTTTAAGCGGTTTAGCCTATTGGCTGGTTTTCAGACGCCTGAAGGACAACCTTGGTCTATCCGGACTCAGGGTGGGTTACACCGCGGGTTCAGCTGTAAGCCCTGATATTCTTCGATTCTTTCAGGGTATTGGTGTGAACATTAAACAGGTTTATGGAAGCTCGGAGATGGGACTGGTAACTGCCCACCGTGATGGGGATATCAAGCCGGAGACATCCGGTAAACCAATGCCGGGTGCAGAAATTCGCTTATCCCCAGAAGGCGAAATTCAGGTTAAAAACGTGGGGATGTTTGCGGATTACTATAAAGATCATGCTGCTTATGAGGAAAAATTTTCCGATGGATGGTATTGTTCCGGAGATTATGGTTATATTGATGATTATGGCCATCTGATTGTTATTGATAGAATGGATGACCTGAGGTCTCTGAAGGGAGGAAAAAAATTCTCCCCTCAATACCCGGAGATCAGGCTCAGGTTTAGCCCGTTTATTAAGGAGGTCATCGTTGTAGGGGGAGAGGAAAAGGAATATGCATCATGTTTAGTGAATATTGATCTGGATAACGTAGGCAGATGGGCTGAAGCTAACAGGATTGTCTATACAACATTTGCTGACCTGTCCCAGAAAGATGAAGTCATTGAGCTAATCAGGGCCGAAATAGAAAAGATTAACAGTACACTTCCAGAGGAGGCCCGATTAAAAAAATTCCTTAACATGCATAAGGAGTTTGACGCCGATGAATCGGAATTGACCCGAACAAGAAAGCTGCGCCGCACCTTTCTGGAAGACCGGTATTGCGATCTGATCAAGGCCCTCTATAGCGGTAAAAATGAGTTAGAAGTCGAAACGCCTGTTGTCTATCGAGACGGCAGGAAAGGGGTTATGAAAAGATCTATAAAAATCTGTTCTCTTTAAAAAGAAAGAATAAAAAATGTTATTATTCGTTCAATTCCTAATAAATGGGATTCTCGTAGGTGGGATTTACGCCCTGATCGCTTTATCCATAGTATTGATTTATAAATCGACAAGGGTCTTTAATTTTGCAATAGGTGAGATGATGGCTATAGGTGCATTCATCTTGTATACTTTTTTAGCTACGGTCAAATTTTCTCTTTGGATTGCTTTGCCTATGACTGTTATTTCGACCCTTATTATAGGATTTTTTATAGAGCGTTTGGCACTACGTCCTCTGATCGGACAGCCGATCCTTATAGCTATTATGGCCACCATAGCACTTTCATTAATATTCAAAGGAATCGTTTTTTTCGCATGGGGCTCACCGATTATCTGCTATCCTGAGAGAATTTTACCCGGTGAGGCCACCATGGTCGGTAAGCTTTTCCTCAGCAATGAATTGATTTGTACATTTTTGATAACCATTAGCGTGTTTATTTCCATGAGCCTCTTCTTCCGATTTATAAAAACTGGGTTATTCATGCGAGCTACTGCAGAAGGCCATGACCTGGCCCAGGCTTCGGGAATTAATGTTGAACGTATATTTGCAGTCAGCTGGGCTATCGCAGCTATGATCGCCGCTTTTGGTGGGATTATGTTAGGGATCCGGTTCGGTATAGGTATTGGTACTTTACCCTTGGTAGCGATAAAAGCCTTTCCTGCAGTTCTCTTTGGAGGCTTGGAATCGGTATTAGGAGCAGTAATTGGAGGTCTAATTGTCGGCATCCTCGAAAGCTTTGTAGGGGGATACATTGATCCTAAATTTTCTGAAATTACCCCTTATATCATCTTGCTACTCATACTGTTATTTCGGCCAGAAGGCCTTTTTGGTTTAAAAAGAATAGAAAGGATTTAGCCATGTTTCGTCCTTGTGGTTTGTTTGATGAAACCTACGCAAAAAACATAGCTATTGTGAGAACTCGCCAGCACTGGATCTTGATTATTATAGGTTTATTTATTTTTTTGACATTTCCATTATACTTGAGTGGACGTATTCTTCACTTCATTAATCTTTTAGGGATCACTTTGATTGCTGTACAGGGCCTCAATATTTTGACCGGTTTTACAGGTCAGATTTCCCTTGGTCAATCAGCCTTCGTATGTGTGGGAGCTTATACTTCGGCCTTATTGACAGTTCACCTAAATTTTTCATTCTTCCTTGCCCTCCCATGTGCGGCTATCATCACTGCTGTTATCGGAACCATATTTGGGGCCCCTGCTATGAGAATTAAAGGCTTTTACTTAGCCATGGCTACATTGGCTGCTCAATTCCTAATCCCGTGGATGGTCACGAACGTCCGGACAGACTTGACAGGCGGATCGCAAGCCATGCATGTACCGGCACCATCTATCGGTGGATTTGTGTTTAATGATCAACAGTCCATATTTTATATTATTATTCCTATAACCTGCTTATCTATATTCTTGATCCGAAATCTAACTCGGAGTCGAGTCGGTCTCGCCTTTTTAGCCATCAGGGACAATGACCTGGCTGCTGAGACGATGGGTATCAACCTTACGAAGTATAAGCTACTGGCATTTTTTATCTGTTCCTTTTACGCCGGTGTGGCGGGCTCACTCTGGGCGCACTGGATGCGGGCCATTTCTCCTGATCAATTTAATTTGATGGAATCTGTCTGGTATCTGGGCATGATCATTGTGGGCGGTATGGGAAGTGTCATAGGGGTGGTTTATGGAGTATTATTCATTAAAGTCTTTGATATAAGTATAATCCTTATTGGTCCGAGACTGACCAGCTTTCTGCCGCCACAATTAGCTCAGGATACTGCAGCCGGGTTGGCCCCTTTCACTTTTGGAATGATTATTCTGGTTTTTCTCATCTTTGAGCCCAGAGGTCTGGCTCACCGCTGGGAAATCATCAAGGGCTATTTTCGATTATGGCCTTTTAAATATTAGAAGTATGGCATATTTTGTTGTGTTAACTAGGAACTGAGTAAAGGTGTTGGCATGTTAGAACTAAACAACGTCGAAGTAATGTATAGCAATATCATTCTTGTCTTGAAGGGTGTCTCTTTAGAGGTCCAAGAAAACCACATAGTTGTCCTTCTGGGAGCTAACGGGGCAGGTAAAACGACAACTCTCAAGGCCATTTCCGGTCTTCTTTATACGGAGACAGGTGAGGTAACCGACGGCGACATTACCTTTGAAGGTCATACGATAAAGGGAGTCAGCCCACACAAGATTGTCAATCAAGGGATTGTTCAGGTACAGGAGGGAAGAAGAATTTTTGAACATTTCGTCGTGGAAGAAGAGCTGAAAGTAGGTGCATATGTTAGCTCTAAAGGGACGACCGTGAAGGAGGGTCTGGAGATGATCTATACCTATTTCCCGCAACTGAAAAGCTTGCGCCGAAATACATGCGGCTTTCTCTCCGGGGGAGAGCAACAGATGCTTGTTATGGGTCGGGCCCTGATCACCCATCCCAAGCTGATGCTCCTGGATGAGCCTTCCCTCGGGCTTAGCCCCCTTTTAGTCGAGGAAATCTTTAGAATCATCCAACGAATCAATAAAGAGGAAAAAACATCGATTCTCTTGGTAGAGCAGAATGCCACGGCTTCTTTAACGATTGCACAATATGGCTATGTCATGGAAAATGGACGGATTGTGATGGATGGACCAGCTGATAAGTTAAGGGATAATGAGGATATAAAAGAATTTTATCTCGGACTCTCCGAGGTCGGCCAGAAGAAGAGCTACCAGGATATTAAACACTATAAGAGAAGAAAACGCTGGTTAGCTTAGTGCTTCGATTTGCAAATACAGTGACGTATTTTAACGAGTTAGATCATAGCAATTGCTCACTCAGCACTAAGTCCTGAGTAAACAAGTTCGTAATCGAACTTATGAATCGAAGGACTTAGGGTACTGTCAACTTTTTCGTATAATATTTTTATCTGTGTACAAGATTAATAATATCAAAGAAGATTTTTATTTCATTAAATATGTGGGACCGAGCTGGCCGACATCTTCAAACATTTTTTTAATTAGAGACACAAATGGTT
>JAUWZV010000030.1 GCA_030615105.1 Desulfobacteraceae bacterium | reverse complement strand
AAACAGGAAAACCAATACACAAAGGACAGTATCTCAAGTCTTTCCCGCAAAGAATATTTGAAATTCTTCAAAGAACTCTTTCCTCTATTTAGAGAATATACAAAGGCTCATGCACGTATTGCCTTCATGAATGCTGACTGGAGAGACTTTCAAGGAATCGCAGCCGTAGAGGAAGATCCAGGACAGAGTATTCTTCTTTCAGATTACATTGACCTTCTGAAGGATTCCGGGTGGGAAATCACCCATATCGTAGATTGCCCTCTCTCTACACAACGATTCCTACCTAACATGGTGAGTCATATGCAAAAAAACCGAACCCTGGGGATCGTTCGACGTTCCCTGATTATAGGAAGAAAGAAGTGATAAAGGGGGACTTCGTGCAGAAATTGCCTGACATCTAGGGGTGGGACGTCCCTGAAATATTGAAATTCTCATTATACTTGCCTGACCGAAAGGCGGTTGAGATTCTTCTTTTAACTGCCTTTTCTTTTTTCAAGGGAGGGTGGTTCTGCCATAGGCAGACAGGCAGGGGGGAAGGCTGATGGCCATCTGATAATCTCTCAATCTTATGTTAAGTATAGTGTCCCTGGAACTTCCCATATCTTTTGGGTGGCATTTTCTGCGGAATAAGATATAATTCTTCAAGGTTAACAACCCTTTTTGAAGATACATGCAATTTTTTGACAGGTAATTCAGGTTCTTACCATTTTCATATTCACTTTCGATAAACTTCGTAACTAAAAATAGTTGCTATTTTTATGCGATTATTATAAGCTTTGAGGAGAAAGGGGGCTTATGGGTCGTAAAAATAAACTATTAGAAAGATTACAACAGCGACCAAAGGATTTTACATGGAATGAACTTACAACATTATTAAATTCTCTTGGCTATAAACAAGCAAAACCCGGCAAAACCGGAGGTTCTAGAAGACGATTTGTTCACCCAACAGCCGCAACCATCATTTTGCATAAGCCACACCCCAAAAAAATTCTCAAAATGTATATCATCGATGATATTCTCGAAATTCTCAAACAGGAGGAAATGTTATGAAAGATATGATGTGTTATAAAGAATATTATGGCTCGGTTCATTACAGCGATGAAGATCGTGTCTTTCATGGTAAGATAGAATTTATTCGCAGTCTTGTAAGCTATGAAGGCAGTAATGCGGAAAGTTTACGCAAGGCGTTTGAAGAGGCGGTAGACGATTATCTTGAACTCTGCGCAGAAGAAGGAAGAAAACCAGACAAACCCTTTAAGGGTAGTTTCAATGTTCGAACAGGAAGTGACCTTCATCGCAAGGCGGCTTTATTCGCCAAAACCAAGGGCACTAACCTTAATAAGATTGTAACTGAAGCGCTTGAAAAATATTTGAGAAGAGGGGCGGGATTAAATAAGTAAATATCTGTTTAATCCAAATAGAAGGCGGTTGAAGGTTTTATCTTTTGCCGCTTTTTCTTTTTAAGGGGCGGGTGGATAAGGACTTCTGACTGTCTGATAGTCAGTCAATCTTATGTAAGAAGTAATACGTTTATATGAAGGCAGCCGCATCTGAAGAGTTATGAATAATCCGCCTCTCCCTTACAAAAAGATGTCATATTATTTAATGCTAAGCCATGTGAAGTCTTAGGATTTCTATTTTTCTGTAATAAGGAGCAATGCCTCTGGCACAATGTCAATGATAACAGGCAGTAGGCCTGGTTGCTCTCCATCCACGTCCAAAAGGACCCGCTGATCCGAATAGGCCTCCACTCTCTTGCCTACAAGCGTGCTTACCTTTTTAAGCTGATAAATCTTACCATTATAAAGCTTAGGTAGGTTCAAAAAGACCTCGGCCAGGGTAAGATCCCCGATCACAGTCACATGGAACAGGCCATCGTCCACACTCGCCCCGGGGGCTACCCACATGCCGCCACCATGATACTGCCCATTGGCAACCACCACATTCCAGCTTATTACTCTCTGATCAAAGCAGTTATCCACCTTAAGGTGTATTTGCTTTTTATTATAAATAAGGATGGAGATTAGAGTGGCACAGATGAATGAAATAAAACCACCAAACACCCTGGTGGTCCTGTTGACACGTTCATCTACTTCACCCCCCAGACCAAAGCTAACAACGTTATGAAAATATCTGCTGGAGTAATGACCATGATGGTCCCTGTATCTAAGCCGTCCCAGATCAATGGGCCTGGCATGGGAGTCTATGATTAAATCCAATGCCCTGTTCAGTTTCCTGGGTATGGGAACGGTTTTTATGAAATCACATCCGGTGCCGCGGGGAATGAACCCAAGCATGGCCTCTGGTCGAATGGAACTATCCTCTTCCATAAAACCATTCACAACCTCATTCAGTGTTCCATCTCCACCTACACAAACAATTAGATCAGCGCCTTCAAGGAGAGCTCTGCGGGTGAGCCTAATAGCATCTCCCGGACCGGTGGTGAGCAAGGCCTGAAATGGCCCTAACCGGTCTTTTGCCAAAGCCTTAATTATATGCCATTCCCTGCCTGTAGATCCCATTGCTGCACTGGGATTAACAATGAAAGTGATCTTTCTTGAGGACAATATTATTCCCCTGATAATCCATCTATCAATGCCATCACATTGTGACCCAGAACCTGATGGTTGTAACCTCCTTCGAGTATACCGAAGCATCCCCCTTTACACCGCTGAGCAGCCTCCCTAACCATGCGGCCAATTTCCATGTAGTCCTCTGTCCTAAGCGTCCCGCCCCAGTCCTCTTCATGGTTGTCAAAACCCGCCGATATCCCAATCATATCTGCCTGACAGTGCTCCATTTTATTTGCTATCTCATCCATGTAAGCTTCCCGAAGATTGGCTGACACGTTATGGATAGTAACATAGTCCTTGCTTTTCAGGATATTAACCGTACCATCCCCAAAATGCAGGTCAATATCCAGCACATAAGCACTCTGGATTTTTTTTGCTCGCTTTAGTTGCTCAAGGGCAATGGCCATGTTGTTGAAATAGCAAAAGCCCCAGGAGGAGCCAGAGGAGGCATGGTGACCAGGGGGTCGGATGAGCCCAAAAGATGGTTCTGTCAACCCAATGGTGGCTGTCTGGATGGCCCCTCCTGCAGCCAGGGCAGCAATGGGATATAGACCTCTGCCCCTGACATGGTTTATATGGGGCCTGGTATGGACAGCAACAATATCAGCCTCTGATGCCGGCTCAGCAGCAACAAACTCCACATGGGGTTCAATTACCTCAATCACGGCCTCCATTCGTCCGGCAGCAGCAGCCGGATCAAAGGTATAAACCTGGTAGAAATCCTCATGAAAAACAACCTTCATTTTACCCTCCGAAACTAATTGCTCACAAATCTCTTATCCCAGCAGCCTGGCAATCTGCATGTCTATCATATCGATCCCTTGCTTAAAAAGTTCAAGGTTGTGAAAGAAAATTTGTTGGGTCATTCCTTCGGCTACCATGTTGTATATTAGAAAAAGATTAAGATTGGCGTTTTTGACCACACGGCCCACCAAGGCCCTTCGATTAAGTTCGGCCAGGTCTTCATTGTCAATAAACCCAGCAGCAAATCTCCCGAGGATATAGGAATGCAGGCTGAGACAGTTAATGGTATTCCCTGACAGACTAATACGGCAAAAAAAGATAGCGATGTAGGAAAAGTCCATCTGAAAGAGTAAATAGTCTCCCCTATCGTGAACTGTAATAGCCCGTTCACTTAGCCATTTTGCCACCCAACTTTTTAACTCCGGGGATGGCCCTTCATTGGGTAATAGATTTTCAAAAGGAATCGATCCCATGGGATTATTGTATTTACTCTGTTAGGTATTTGCAAATAAAACTTAATTTTCTGGTTTTATATCGAGAGATGAAAGGCTCAGAATTGGCAGGCAGACCAGGATTCTCTGATCTGCTTAAATCAATATGGGAGTTTGGGGAAAAAGTACATCTTGACCCATATTGTAATTTCATGTTAGAGATAACTGACCTTTACTCTAAAAACTATTGAACGAGACCTTTTTGTGGGGATAAGAATGAAAGAAATTCAGTTTTCACGCATGGTAGATATGGGAGATCCTCAGCGTGTTCTGGATGAGGTCAGGGCAATCATTCTCATGATGTTCCCAGAATTTGATTTTGACACTGTAGAGCACGTATTCAAAGATATTGTGCGCCTCTTCCATGGCGAGTACCCGGGATACCGCAAATGTAATACCGAATACCACGACCTGAAGCATGCTACAGATACCTTTCTGGCCATGGCAAGGCTCATTCACGGTGCATTTGTGGACGGAGAGAATCTTACCAGAGAAAATATAAATCTGGGATTAATATGTGCACTTATACATGATACGGGATATATACAAACCCTTGATGATAATGTTGGAACTGGCGCTAAATACATACATATAGATAGCAAGCGAAGCATTATCTTTATGGAAAAATATATAGCTGATAATGGATTGTCAAAAGAGGATTTCAAGAATTATCCCGATATCCTCACCTGCACTAGTCTGGAAACAAAGGTCAACGAAATGAAATTTAAATCCCGGCAGATTGAGCTGCTGGGTAAAATGCTGGGCACTGCTGATCTCCTGGGCCAGATGGCAGACAGAACCTATCTTGAGAAATTGCTTTTCCTGTTTTATGAGTTCAGGGAGGGAGGTGTGGATGAATATGATAATGAGCTGGATCTACTGAAAAAAACCATAGATTTCTACGCTATGGCCCGGAAGAGATTTGTCAGCGAGTTAGATAGTATATATGAGTATATGCGTTACCATTTTAAGGTGCGTTGGAAGGTGGACAGGAATTTATATATAGAAGCCATTGAAAGCCATATTAACTATCTTAAATTCATACTGGAAAATCATGAAGGGGGATATCGTGACCATCTGAAACGAGACGGCATGGTAAGGAAGTTGAATGAAAAGCCGAAATAAACCGATCCATAATCCCTAACTCCCTCATATCGATCCGAATCTGATGGAGCATTGATTAATGATGCTTTCAGCTTTTTTACGCAACTCCAGCGCAAAGCCATCGCCATTCTTTAGCGCATCTTCCACTGCTGATAGTGTATTGTAGTAAAGGTTCCAGCTGAGGAGTTCTTTTTTGTAGTTCTCCTTGAGCATACTTTTGTCACCGCGTACAAAATCGAGGGCCTTCATAATGCGCTTTGCACCTATTTTGATGAATTCAAGCCCTTGCTCCTCCTTGCCTGCTGCAAAAAACGATGCCGCCTTAAGGCCAAATCGCAGGTAGACAACAGTTGTTGGAATCTTGGATATGAAACAGCCTGTGAATGGATCGATGATATCTTTCAGCTTTGAGACATTGTGGGTGAGCGCCTTGGCAAACGCGGGAAAGTATATTATTCGTATATAGTCACCGACAAGTTTGGCTATGTAAGCGGACTGGATCGCCTCTTGAGCAAATGATTCTTTGTCGTGGCGCATAATGAGCCCGTCCTTGTGGACATATCCGAGTTTTGTGCCTGGCTTGGTTAACACCGAGAGGATATACGCCTGGTCCTCTGCCCGGCCAAAGAAGGATGGAGTAAAAGGGCGATACCGGCGGAGGCTGTCAACAAGGATGCCGGTCGTTCCGCCAGTTACATGTATTCGCTGGATGCATGTTTTTTTACCGTCCAGCTTGTCCAGAGTGTAGCGAGCCATCATTTCCGCCTCGGCAGATAGAGCCTGCGGCAATGCGCTGAAGAAAATATATTCATCCGGGGAAATTGCACGGCTTGGAAAAGGAACATCGGGGGTGAATAATGATTTGCCGATGTCTCCCTCGTTGACAAGGGCCCCGGCTATCATACCGAGTTCCAAAGATTGTCCATTAGAATTCAGGCTGTGTGCTCCCCAGAGCGGTGTTTTGAGATGTTCAAAAGCGGAAGCGCCTGCCTGTTCAACAAGTTCTTTTTGTGGAAATACTTGGTCGAGGTCGATTTTGAACGTTGCTCTTATTTCCGGCTGGATAAAGATGCTCCAGAATGCGGCGATTGCTTTCAGGAAGCTGTAGTGCCTGCCATATTCGCCGTCCACACCAAAAACGCCGAGGAGTTCTTTTGCATCCTCACATTGCAGGTAATGCACTGCAGCGGGGGCAAGAATTTCCTCTATTATTTGCTGTGTGTCTACTTCGGTGAACACGTAAACATCAATATTTTTCAGGCTGCCTGATCTGAGGAATTCTTCTTCGAGGTACCTTCTGGCAATACCCTGGAGACCCTGGTGGGTTATAGAGACCGATAACACGCAGATTGGTTTTGCATCCAGTGACATATTGCCGCGGTCACGCTCGAAGTCAAAGGCCATATCTAAGCCTCGGATGCCATAAAGTATTTCATTTTTTTCCTGCTCGACGCCAATCTGGATAGGGTGGTCGTACCAGTAGAGCTGGGGCTCGCGGATGATCTCAAGGAGCTTTTCTTTGAGGTAGTCGCTGAAAGGAAGTTCAGCCAGAGATTTCGATACAGGGGGGATTGTGAGAAGCACATTCGAGGTAAAGAGTATCTGTCGAGCCGGGTCACTGATTGGTGTGGCGTTCAGTCTTGTAATGGTGACAGTACGTTTTGTTCGTAAGGCCTTTATACGTTCTTGTTTATTTGCCAGGATTCCATTTGCTTCCGGGAAAAAGACAGACCAGATTTTTTCGGCTGTTTCTTCAGTGTTATTCATGTTTTCTTTGTTTGAAACCCATTCGGAGAGGGTTTTTAGACGGTACGAAAAATTGGGGTCTTTCTTGCAGACATTCTCAATTTCCCGATGAACAAGGTTTATTCCGTTCATATAAAACTTGGCTATGTCTGCCCATTCGGATGAGTCTTTCATGCGGGCCATAAAGCCTTTTGCCCGTTCCAATGCCGGGTGCATGTTACCTGCGAGAGTGATAAGGAACGCGGCGTTTAGTGCCTGAGCTATACCAGCATCGTCGGTGCGCTCTCCATCAAGTTGATAGGCGGGATCAAAAATGGCGAAGGTCTTTTGCTTTTTTGGTTGAATCAATGTGGATATAATGGATTCGAACTGTTCAAGCATAGTTTATCCTAATGCACTTCCAGCCAGGGCTAATACCAAGTTGCGTTCAAACGGCTACTATTTATAGAGGTCATTGCGAACGAATGTGAAGTCCCGCTATGCGGGACCACGTCGCCCGCCCACCTCGCCTGAGCGAGAGCGATGGCGGGCAGGCTTCGCTCCTCGCCCTCCTAAGTAACTTAATGTATATTGGGACATAGTGAAACTTTGATTACAACATATGGGGCTAAATTGGAAAATTGTTTTTTAAGATATAAAGTTATTTCCATGAATAACCCCGAAGCGTAGCGCCGGTGTCAGATCCTGTTAATTAAAAAATCTACCCACAATGGAGCAAGTTTAAGATAATAAATTTAAAAGCCTCATCCTGTGAAAAAGCTTCCTCAACACGGTAGGCAAACTCAATAAACACAATGAAGGCCCGGGGATAAAGTCACCCAGGCCTTGATAAAGGCTTGTCACTAAGAAAAGGCAACTTTCATTTCTTTGCTTCAGGGGCCTCAGCCAGCCTCGGTTCTTCTATACATGCAGCCACAATCTCTGCTATGTCCAGGACCTTACAGTATTCCTGAGCCTCTTTTGTACTCAGTCCTTCATCAAACATGGTGAGACAGAAGGGGCAGGCAATAACAATACGCTCCGGTTTTGTCTCCAGGGCCTCTTCGGTTCGCTCCACATTGATCCTCTTGCCAAGGTTTTCTTCCAACCACATTCTGCCGCCCCCGCCTCCACAACAGAAGCTCTTTCTGGAATTTCTGGGCATCTCTTGCGTCACGATACCTGGAACATGATTCAGAATATAACGAGGAGGGTGATAAACCTTGCTATGTCTCCCCAAATAACAGGGGTCATGGTAGGTAACCTGTTTAAATCCTTCTACCGGCTTAGTCAGCTTAAGTATCTCTACCTCCATGAGTCTATGTATTACCTCTGTGTGGTGATAGACCTCATAATTTCCTCCAAACTGAGGATATTCATTCTTCAGGCAGTTGAGGCCATGAGGACAGGAGGTGATGACCTTTTTTACCTTATATTTATTCATTACCTCTATGTTTGCCTCTACCAGCATCTGAAATAGATATTCGTTCCCTAATCTCCTGGCAGAATCCCCACAGCAGCCCTCCTCTGTTCCTAAGATGGCAAAGCTAATACCCGCTGCCTTGAGTATCTTGGCCACTGCTATAGCAATCTTCTTATTTCTCTCATCGAATGATTCAGAGCAACCTACGAAATAGAGGTACTCAACATCAGGGTTTTCAGCCATGGTCTGCACTCCTGCTTCCTTGGCCCAATCCCCCCTTGTGTGTGAACCTATACCCCAGGGGTTGCTTTGGTTCTCCATATTCTTAAAGGCCAACTGACCTTCAGATGATACCTTTGCCTCTGTCAGGACAAGATATCGCCTCATATCCACTATCTTAGGAATATGTTCAATAAATACAGGACATTCCTCTATACATGCCCCACAGGTAGTGCAGGACATTACCGCATCTTCCTCTATAACATCGGGAATCAGCGTCTTTTGCAAGATCTCTTCGGGATCCTCCGCCTCTTTCCCTGCCTTTTGTTCTAACATCAATTTCCCTTTAGATAGTGTATGAAGCTTCATGTGGTGGACCATGGCATAAGGAGTTAATGGTTTATCAGTCAGAAAAGCAGGGCAGTTTACTTGACACCTCCCGCATTCTGTACATGCAAAGCTATCCATGAGTTGTTTCCAGCTAAAGTCCTCCATCTTGTTAACGCCAAAGGTCTCAGCCTCCTCATCCTCTATGTCTAATTTAGGGAGATATCCGGTAGAGTTAAAGGAACGCATGAACACATTTGGTATAGCACCCAGCAAATGCATGTGCTTTGAACGTGGTAAATAGGTAAGGAAGTACAGAATAATAAGGACATGTACCCACCATAGGATAGTATGCACCTTCTCCAAGCCAGTTTCGGATAGGCCATCAAATATATTCGCAAAAAACTTACCAATGGGCATCCATGTTGAGGCAAATGCAGGTCTTTTTACACCCTCGATACCATGCAGGAATAACATCAGGACGAGCAGTGACATAATTAATCCAATAATAATAGTTGCGTCCACAATGGCATGTGGATCATCGATCTTGAGTCTAAGGGGCTTCTGAATATACCTCCGGTAAAGGGATATGCAAAGAATAATTAAGACCACAAAACATAATATATCCTGGATAAGTATGAAAGAGCCATATGCCAGCTCAGCTATGGTCTCGCCAGTAAAGTAAGCCAGTATCCCTTCATAAGAGAATCCATGATAGACGCCTCTCACAAATTCTTCTACATACCCAATGCTCAAGAATATGAAAGACCAAAATATGAAAAAATGCCCCACACCTGCAGGCTCTCTCACCACCCTGGCCTGAGCAAACACATAGTAAATAACGTTTATAATACGCCTAAAAATCTGGTCAAACCTTTTGGTTTCCTCTGGTTTGGCTAATAAAAGAATTTTAACCAAGTTGTAGCACAAATAGCTAAATATCCCGAAGGCGGCAAGCAGACATGTTATGAAGATAATATTCCCTGGAAAATATCCAACTTTTAAGATTCCCATAGTGCCCTCCGTTGAGGGATTCCTCCTGGGCTCTTCTTCTCATGGGAGCCCGGGCAGTCCATCCCATGATTATTTTTTTATCCCTTAATCTTCTTTACCCTCGAATTCCAGAAGTGTGTACAGTAATACACCGTGACCCCATATACTACATTCTGGCTACCTGAATCAAGAGAATACTTCCAGAGAATACTTCCAATTATTCTCTTCTAAAAATCGCCTTATGAAACTCCAATTTTAACTTGACAGAGTACTGACTACTTATTTATGGTTATTTTGTAGCTAAAAAGTAGCTATATTACTAACCAGTGGAAGCCGAAACCAAATAGGACTCAAAAAGTTGAATTACAGATTATATGTTCAACTTTGAAATCCTAAATCCTAAGCACGAAATACTAAACAAATTCAAATGACAAAAAACAAAATTCAAAACATCATAATTAGCTCGTTTCTCAAGTTTCTTCGATATTGTAAATGTTTTGAACATTTAGATTTAGGATTTTGATATTATTTAGGATTTAGACATTAGAATTTGGTATTTATTTTCTGCCAAAAAACACGAATTTTATAACTTGAGGTCTAAATTACCTGAGGGGTACAATTATGGATATAATTAGCGAAATTTCGAAGATTGTAGGAGAAGTAAATATATTTTCTGATCGCGTGGAATGTATAGCCAATTCACGCGATATGTCAGTGCATGTGGGGATACCTGATGCTGTGGTATATCCTCAAACTACCGAGCAGATATCTGCTATTATGCGACTGTGTAATCAGGAAAAAATTCCAGTTACGGTTCAGGGTTCAGGGACAAGCGTAACCGGTGCATCCCTTCCAGTAGAAGGCGGCATACTCCTGGATGTCCATCGGATGAACAAGATTCTGGAAATCAATAAAGACAATTTTTATGCAAGAGTGGAACCAGGGGTAATCTGTATGGACCTGAACAGGGCCCTGGGTAAACAAAAGCTGATGTTTCCCCCTAACCCTGGTAGCGAGCTCATCGCATCAATAGGTGGTATGATGTCTACCAACTCAAGCGGGCACCGGGCAGTTAAATACGGCACAGCCAGGGACTACGTAAAAGCTCTTAAGGTAGTTCTGGCTGATGGAACTATCATCGAAACTGGCTCTAAAACCCCCAAATCATCTATGGGCTATGATCTGAACCATGTATTTGCCAGTTCAGAGGGAACACTCGGGATTATTACTGAGATTACTGTAAAAATCCAAACTCTTCCAGAATACTCTGCCCTTGCCCTGGCAATCTTCCATGACCTGAACGCCGCTGGAATAGCAGTTACCGATATAATAACCTCAGGAATACAACTCACTGCATGTGAGATATTGGATAAATATAGCCTAAAGATTGTGGAAGATGTTATTGGCAAGGATGTAAGCAAGATAGAGGCCATGCTGATCATTGAGTCAGATGGCGTCAAAGAAACAGTTATCAGGGATATGGAAAGGATTAAAGAGATATGTAAAAAATACAATGTGGAAGAGTTCACCTGGAGTGATGACCCAGCCAAAACTGCCGAAATAATGGAGGCACGGGGAAAACTGGTCCCAACACTCTCAAGAATCAAACCCGGCAATAGGCTTGTTCCCATATCAGAAGATCTTGGTATTCCTCCAACAAAGATCCCTGAAACGATCAAGAAGGCACAAGCAATAGCAGATAAATATAACTTACTTCTTACTACCTTTGGCCATATAGGGGATGGGAATGTCCATACCACCTTTGTATGTGATATGAGAAGCCAGGATGAATGGGGCAGGCTCAAACCTGCTGCTGATGAACTTGCTGAAATTGCCCTTGAGATGGGAGGCACCATTACCGCTGAACATGGAACCGGTCTTGCCAGGGCACCATATATAGAAAAACAATTAGGACCAGCATTGGATGTCATGAGGTCTATAAAGAAGGCCCTTGATCCTAATGGTATACTGAATCCGGGTAAAATGGGGCTTGATAAAAAGAAACACGATATCTATGACTATTTTGCCTTCAAACCCCTCTTAGAGCACCCAGAGGGCCTCAACTCCTTTGGTTTTGATGTGGACAATGAGATCCTTGCTTGCATAAACTGTGCATTTTGCCGCTTGGGATGCCCTACCTATGACGTCACCCAATTAGAGTCAAGGAATGCCAGGGGCAGGACAATCCTGGCATTCAACTTAATGACCGGGACAATTGAGCCCTCCAAGGAACTGGCAGAATCATTTTATACATGTACTACCTGTAATGCATGTACATATTTCTGTCCTGCCCTGATCAAGGTAGATGAGATTATTCAAAAAGGCCGTGAAAAGCTCTTTAAATCTGGTGTTGCCCCTGAACCGGTTATGGCGCTGAGAGATAGCATCCTGAATACAGATAATGTCTATTCCGCTACAAGGAAAGACAGAATCGCGATCTTTCCATCATCTACAAAGAAAAAGGTAGAAACAGGTGAGCTAAAGAAGGCAGAAACCTTCCTATTTATGGGTTGTGTTTCAAGCTACTTAGATATGAAAATAATCCCAAGCTTTTTTAAGATCATGGATGCCGCTGGTATAGATTACACAATGCTTGGAGTTGAAGAGATATGCTGCGGATTTCCATTACACCTGATGGGGGATCAGGAAAAATTTGAGCAAACTGCCAGAAACCTCATTGATCTTATCAAGCAAACCGGGGCAAAAGAGCTGATAACTCCATGTGCCGGTTGTTATAAAACATTTGCAAAATATTATCCTGAGGCCGGGGATTTAGGATTGGAAGTCTTTCATTCTGTTCACTATATCCAAAAACTGATAGATGGGAAAAAGATAAAATTAGGTGGTCCGCCCAAGGCGGATGGTAAAAAAGTCACCTACCATGATCCATGCGACCTGGGCCGGACTTTTCAAATATTCGAGGGTCCACGGGATATACTAAAGGCCATCCATGATATTGATTTTGTTGAGATGTCCAGAAACCGCTTGAAGGCCAGATGCTGTGGAGGCGGTGGAAGTGTCATGGCCCTGGAACCAGAGCTCGCAGCAGATATGGCAGCAATCAGGGTAAGGGACGCCATGGAGGTAGGTGCAGAGATAATTGTGTCAGGGTGTTCCGCCTGCAAGGATAACCTTAGAAAAGGGATAAAGACCATCCCCAAAGATGAAAGGCCAAAAATCAAGGTAATGGACATTACCGAGATAGTTGCTAACTCAATCATCTAATGTTTATTGTGTTATTGGGTTTGTTGAGTTTATTGAGTTCCTATTACTTATGGCATTTTAACACAACAAACTGTAAATGCTCAATAAGTTCGGGTGGATTTTATAAGCCTGAGGCTTATTAATCCGTAAGGATTTTATAAAAGGCTTACGCCCGCCCGCCTCGCCTGAGTTTGCGATGGCGGGCAGGCCTAAACTCCGAAAGGCTATATAGCCATTGTCATTCGCTCAAGACCTTAATCCGGTTATGATCACCCGAACTTATTGAGAAGTTACATCGAACTCAAGAAACTACTAATAAAGGAGGATAAAAATGACAACAAGTAAATGGATGCATGCAGGCACCCTTGTTAAGATGAACGCCATCAATTTCCCAGATAAATTAGGATGGCAGGACAAATATAAAGAGTATACCTTCAAAGAATGGAATGAGAGGGCCTGTAGGGTTGCCAATGGACTGCCAGGCATAGGTGTTGGCTCTAAGGATAGATTTGCCGCATTAGCATATAACCGGGGTGAGTGGATGGACATATATGCCGGGTGTGCCAAAGGTGGACAGATAATAGTTCCCATAATGTTTCGCCTGGCACCACCAGATATGGAATATATTGTCAATCACGCAGAATGTAAGGCCTTTATTGTTGAGAAGCCTTTCGTAGAGATGATTGATAGCATAAAAGATAAACTTTCCGTTCCTAAGGATGCCTATATCTATTTAGGAGAAGATCCTGCTCCAGATGGCTACATTGGTTATGAGGATTGGCTAAAACAGTCATCCCCGGAAGAACCTGATATAATAGTTGATGGAGATGACACCTGGACCTTTATGTATACATCAGGAACAACAGGAAGACCCAAAGGTGTAATAAAAACGCATGAGAGCTATCATGCCCAATATCTACTCAATAACATAAACCAGGGTGTCAGGCCAATTGATAAGGTTATGCTGGTTATGCCCATGTGTCATGTGAACTCCATATTTTACTCATTTCCCTATACCATGGTTAGTGCCCCGGTATTTGTTTACAATATGGTTGGCTTTGATCCTGAAGATCTGCTCAGAACAATTGAAAAATACAAGATCACCTTTACCTCCCTTGTGCCTACACACTATATCATGATGCTTGGCCTCCCAGATGATGTGAAAAATAACATAGATGTATCTTCAATGCGGCAGCTATTAATATCCTCAGCTCCGGCCAGAAAAGACCTGAAGCTTGCGATCATGGATTACTTTAAAAATGCAGAGCTTTGGGAGGCATATGGCACAACAGAGGGCGGTCTGGTAACACTCTTAAGGCCGGAAGATCAGTTTGAAAAGCTTGGCTCTATAGGCAAGGAGATCTTTGGTACAGACAGAATCAAGTTGCTGGATGAGAATAGAAATCCTGTACCCGATGGTGAGGTAGGTGAACTCTTTTACAGGACCCCCATGATCTTCAAGGAGTACTGGAAAGAGCCGGACAAGACCAAAGATGCCTTTGAAGGTGAATGGTCAAGCGCTGGAGATATGGCAAAAAGGGATAAAGATGGTTTCTATGTCCTGGTTGACAGGAAGGCAAACATGATCATAACTGGTGGGGAGAATGTATTCCCATCTGAGGTAGAAGATACAGTCGGGGCCCACCCTGCTGTTAAGGATGTCGCAGTAATAGGCGTTCCTGACGAAAAATGGGGTGAGGCAATAAAGGCCGTTGTCATCTTGCATGATAAATATGAACCAAGCGATGATCTTGCAAAGGATATTATTAGTTCTACCAAAGGTAAAATTGCAGGTTTCAAAAGACCAAAATCCATTGATTTCATCAAGGAAGAAGAGATGCCAAGGACAGGCACTGGCAAGATTTTACACAGAATCCTGAGAGAGAAATACGGTAAGTGGAGTGATGCCTAAAAAAGTAGGCAGTAAGCAGGAAACAGTAGGCAGTAAGCACCAAAACATTATGGTTATCGCTGCATACTGCTTAATCCTTACTGCTTACTACGGAGTTTACAGAAATCAATTGCCACTAAAAGCATTATAATTCCTGGAACATAGCGCACCTTCGGTGCCGGACATGCCCGCCCGCCTCGCCTGAGTCCGCCTCAGGCAGACGATGGCGGGCAGGTAGGGGTTCGACCTGCCCGCCATCCGGCAGGCGGGTTTATCGAATCCCGCTTTGCGGGACGTCATAAATGCCGCCCCTACAAGTATTTAAAAAGGAAAATCCTATACAACCAAGTTGCAGAAACTACAAATCGTATAATAGGGAGGAAAAATGATATGTTGACAAAAGCGTTTATACCATACAAAGGCTATTATTCAACCCCATTTTGCCGCTGGCAGGGGACCATGGCAAATGAAAATTCCATCTCCTTAGGCGCAAATACGGCCCATAGGTGGCTTACAAAAAATAATTTTGACCCCACCATACTTGACTATATGTATTTTGGGATAACCATAGCACAGCACCACCTTTTTTATAGCCATACCTGGGCAGCAGCCATGTTAGTCAATGGTGCCAAGGACTTACCTGCCCTCATGGTCAATCAGGCATGCACAACCTCAACCACCTGTATCCATCTTGCTGCAATAAATATAGAGACCGGAACTTATCAAACAGCATTTGCCCTTATGGCAGATCGGGCTTCCAATGGCCCACATACTATCTGGCCACAACCACTCGGTCCAGGTGGAGAAGTGGAATCGGAAAACTGGATGATGGACAATTTCAGCAAAGATCCCTGGGCAGGGCAAAAAATGATCCAGACAGCAGAAAATGTAGCCAAAGAACTGGGCACAACAAGGAAGGAATGTGATGCTGTCACCCTAAGGAGATATGAGCAGTACAAAGATGCCCTGGCCAATGACAGGGCCTTTCAGAAAGGGTACATGTTCCCTCCAGAGGTTAGAGTCTCCAGAAAGAAGACCGTTTTAGTGGAAGAAGATGAGGGCGTTACACAAACCTCAGCCGAAGGCTTGGCAAGACTCAAACCAGTCGAACCAGGAGGTGTCCATACCTTTGGTGCCCAGACCTTTCCTGCAGATGGGAACTGCGGTCTTATAGTGACCACCAAGGATAAGGCCAAAGATTTGAGTGCAGATCCAAATGTTGAGATCCAGATCGTCTCATACGGTTTCTCAAGGGCCAAAAAGGGTTATATGGCTCAGGCCCCTGTTCCTGCATCAGAGATGGCACTTGAATATGCAGGGATAAAAGTAGGGGATCTTAAGGCCGTCAAAACCCATCAACCATTTGCCATAAATGACATTTATATGGCCGCCAAGATGGGTATGGATGTTAATTGGATGAACAATTATGGAAATTCTATGATCTATGGGCATCCTCAAGGTCCCACAGCTGGCAGAATCATTATTGAGTTATTAGAAGAGGTTGTTATGCTTGGCGGCGGGTATTGTCTCTGGGCTGGTTGCGCCGCAGGCGATACAGCAGCCGCTATGGTATTTAAGATAAGCTAATCAAAGTTATAAGTGTCTAAAGTGAGCCCGCCCTAGTGCGACGTGATTTGAATATAGGCTTGCTTCTGATGTATCATCAATCCTGGTTTACCCGCCTGAGGCGGGTTTATCTTTGCTGAGTCAGGTTTTGCCAGGCCTGCCCGCCATCCGGCAGGCGGGTCTGGGCCAGGGCTAAAGTGTCTAAAGTTAAAAGGGAAAATGACTTGATGTGATCTCCTCATTAACTTTAGCTCACTTTAAATTTTAGGCACTTTTAAATTTTCCACCGGCTATAATCGCAGCCCCAAGAGCGGCTGTCATATGGGGATCTTCCGGTACAACAATATTAAAGCCTGTTATCTCTTCAAGTGCCTTAATTAGGCCTATATCTCTTGCCCCACCACCAACAAGGGCATAATCCCTTTCAACTCCTACCCTCTCTACCAGGCTATTAATCTGAGCTGCCAGAGCCCTATGAATCCCGGCCAGAAGGTCCTCTTTAGAAGCCCCCTCAGCTATTCTTGATACCGCCTCAGTCTCTGCAAAAACAGCGCATCCAGTGTTAAAATCAATCCTCTTTCTGGATCTTAATGATAGCTCTCCAATCTCATCAACCTTGATTTGTAAAACCCTGGCGATCACCTGTAACACCCTTGCGCACCCTCCAGCGCACTTGCCACTCAGTAAAAACGTTAGCGAGTTTCCTCTTTCATTAATTCGAAAGGCCTTGCTAAAGAGATCGCCAACATCAACTATTGTTCTTACCGAGGGGAAAAGATAAAAGATCCCCCTGCTGTGGCAGGATATGTCGGTTATAACATCATCTGCAAAGGTCACATTTTTTGCACCATATCCAGTAGCAACAGTGTAGATAATATCTTTTGAGGATAGGCCCGCCTTAGAAAGGAGCTCTTCTCTAACCCTATCAGCAGTGAGCTTATAATTTCCCCCAGAGGGCGTTATATAAGACCCTACGATCTTTTGATCACACATGATTATACCTTTTGAAAAGGCTGAACCAATATCAATCCCCAAAACACATGACATCATTTTTCACCTACTGAATGTGCATTTATGGGCAGCCATTGCTGTCCGATTAAAAGGCTGTTTCCCTGCTATGAGGCTCCTGTCTATATTTCTTGGGCTCACTGTAGGGCTCGTTCCCCTTGTAGGGCTCGTTCCCCGAACGAGCCTATACCTTATAACGGCAAAGGATCAACCATCCTGCTATGGGGATATTCTTCCCATATTGACACCATACTCTTCCTTACCGGGTTATTGACTATATATTTAGCTACCTTCAAAAGTGATTCTTCTTTCCTTACAATGTAATCGTAAAAATTCTTCTGCCATAATGACTTAATTCCATGTGATTGATTTATTACCCTCGATGTATAATGCTTAAATGCCAATACCCAGTTTTGAAGGCCCTTATTATAATCCGCGTTTAAAGACAATAGTATATGCAAATGGTCCGGCATAATACAATAACAGAATAGTTTTATCTCTTTAGCATCTCTCCTGAATTCCATTTCATCTACCAGGACTGCAGCTATTTTATCATCATAAAAATAGGGTTTTTATTAGCAGTGCGTATGGTTATGAAATACACAGCGGCGGGGTCCTTATAGTCGAAATTCTTTAGATGCATCCTTTTTCGATGTTTGATCATATTTTCCACATCCCATCCGTTGTCTTATTTGCCCATAGGGATTCATTCGGGGAACTTTTTGGAGAGGTTCGTTCTGGGAACGAACCCTACATTCAAATCAGGTATCATTATACAATGTATCACGTGTTTATTGCTCCATTTTTCCTCCAAAGCGTATGTTTTCCAAACAATATATTAAAGATGGGTGGGAAATATATCTTTTATCTAAAAACTATACTTGGCTTCCAAAAACAAGCGATCGTTATCCCCTATGTTTCTAAACTGGGCTTTATCACCAGATTGGTAGGTAACAAGGCCCAATTTTACGGAAAAGGCATCTGTTACATCGTATTTCACTGAGAAACGCTGGAGTGCCCCATCATCCCCGGTTACCCCGAATGTTGATGCGAGCATTACCAAATGGAGCGCGTCATGGAGGAAATCGCCTGAGTACCTCAGCACGGTCTGGAATTCATCCTCCTGGGCATTGTCCGGTGGAGCCTTCAGGGTGGAGTCGAAATCGTTTAAATGCCGATTCACCACTTCCAGGGAAATAGTGGTATCAGTAAAACCTGAATATTCCATACCAGCCAGCACATCTAAACGGGATTTCTTTTCACCAGGCACAGCAAAGAATTCCAAACCTTTAAAGTAGGCCGCCTCCGATTTCAAAAGCCAGTTTCCTAAGGCGACATTCACGGCCGTACCCACCATGCTGAGACGACTATGACATCGTTCAAGCTGTGTGGGTAAAACTATTTCCACGTGCGCTTGTTTATCAAAAAATCGAGCCCCGTAAAAAGATATATCCCAACCCCTGAAGATGCCGTTCACGGCCAGGGCATATTCTGTATTATCCAGGGAGTTGGTTGGCTTCTTCTCTTCCGGCAAGGGAGTTTTAAAAGGAAAGAACTCACTGCCAAACACTGGATTCTTGTTAAAGCGGATTTCATGCACTGCTATCGCAGTCAGGTTCCACTTCCCAAGATAATAGTCCAGCTTGGTCATAGTCACGGGTAAGCGCAGGTCTTCAATATCGACCAGACCTGGTTCACGATTATCAAGGGGATTCAGAATGTCCACTACACGAATGTTGTCTGATTTGCCCCAGACAACAATCTGGCGGCCCACCTTGAGATCCAGACTGGCGAGCAGGGAGCCCTGTACATACACCTCTTCAAACTCTACCTCCTTCTCATATTCATCTAAGACCTCATCCGTATATTTATATCGGCCTTTGATCTCGTAAGCGAGATCGTAGAATGCCCTTGATCAATGCCTTCCAGTTTTCTGAAAGGGTAAGATCCAAATCGAGATGAACATCCGGGCGCAGGCGGGTTAATCCGCGATAATCCGTCTCACCTGGCTTCGGTGCATCATGTGCAAAACTGTAGGAGACACCTAAGCTGGCAGACCCACTGAGGTCGCAAAAAGGAGGTTTTCTTGCTTCTTCATTTTGGGTTGATATCTCTGCTGCACCCTCATCCTCTTCGAACCCTTTCAGGACATCATTAAGCTCTTTGTTTCCCTTAGCGGTACTGGGTTGATCATCAAAGCCTTCCAAAACTACCTCCAGCTCGCTGTCCGCAGAAGGTTTCCTGGGCCTTTCCTGGGCGGCTGCAGTTCCTGAGATACAGCACAACATAAATATACTTATCAGTAAGGAGACACCTGCATTCAAGATCAGTCTATCCATAAAAGGTTCCTCTCCAATCGAATTCTTTCCATTACAATCCCTTTTCCATCTGGCGCACTGTAAACAGATCCTCGCCTAAGTTCTGGTTGAACTTGACATTGTGCCACTTCATAATTGTTTTGTGCAGGGTATGCTTGGTCTTCTTGGTGGTCATGTGAATCTCGGTGGGTTGCCAGATGCCGTCAATAAGTTCCAGCTTCTTGACATCCATGTACTTAAGGCGCTTTCCTTCCTTGACCCAGTGAACCGCGCGAATAACCACGAAGTTGTCTTGACGGACAAACAAGACTGACCTGGTATACCCGTATTGATCAATTACGCGTTTGGTCCTGGGCAATGATTCAATGAGCCACGTCTTCTGGCCCCTGACCTCCATCTCTTTGAGCAGCTTGTAGTCATAGTTTTCCAGGAACCTTTTGGTCATGTCAGCATAGGAAAAGTCTGAACCCATGAAGCTGCTGGTCTTGTCGTTCGATGCTATGCGTTTGGTCTTTCGCAGGGCCGGCAAATAGAGCCATTGGTCGTCATCTTTGTCGGCATCATCATAATCATAGGTTAGAAAGGCCGTATCCTTGACGTCTGCAGGTTCCAGAAAGAACATTAGTTTGAGTGTATCCTCGCCTTTGTCTTTACTGAAGGTACGTATCCGGCGTATCCTTTTCTTGCCCCTCTTGTCGATAAGGATCATTTTCATGTCTGCTGTCATGTTGTCGCCATCATCGCGGGAGTCAACCTTCTCCATGATGGTCCGTGCCTTAGGATCGTCAGCGAGTGCCAAGGTGGCTGCAAAAATCGCGGCTGAGATAAGAATGAGAATCGTTGCAAGATATATTTGCCTTGTGTTTTTCATAGTCTTCCTCCTTTTGCCACAAGAGTTCAGCTTTTTTAGACAGGATTACAGGCCCGCCGCGACTTGCGTAGAACACTATATTGTCTATGTAATACCCCGGAAGGAGAAGCTATATAACTTAATCCTTGAAATTCAGGCCTGCCCGCCATCCCTGCCCGACATCCGGCAGGCGGGTGGCAGGCGGGTCTGGGCCAGGGATTGACAAGACAATTTTTTAATCATGTTCATCCCTGGCCCAGACCTGGTTACACGATCAGCTGCTACCGTCATCCACTATTTAATGCTTAATCGCTATACGCAAAACAAATCTCTCACGTCACGCCAGGGCGGGCCTGTTATCCTGTCAAATGTTTTCCGACGATTAACCACCACCATGAGTGCCGGCGCAATAAAAAAGTCCGCAAGCAGTGCCATCACAATAGTAAAACCGGTGAGCAGGCCGAAATGAAAGAGATTATTCATGCTTGCGAACATGAACATGAAAAATCCTATGGACAGCACACAGGATGTAACTAACATTGCCCTACCAGTCGTATGCAGGGTTTCCATAACAGCAAATTTCGCATCTTTGGTTTCTTCAAAGTATCTTCTGAAATTGTGCATGAAGTGGATAGTATCATCAACGGCAAGGCCGATGGCTATGTTACCTACGAGCATGGTGAATAGGCTCATGGGTATGTTAAACCAGCCCATAACTCCGAGCATAATAATAATTGGCGCAAGGTTGGGCACCATACTGAGAAGGCCGATGCGCAGGCGGCCAATGAGGAGAATCATAAGAATCGTGATGACAATTAAGGCGTATATATAGCTTCTTGCCATACTTGCAATTGCATTGATGACTGTCCTGAAAAGTAGTGCTGTCATGCTTGTAATGGTGATTTTTACATCCGGGTAATTTTGTTGAAAATGCTCGTTTACCACATCAAGGAAATTGCTGTAAGCGATGGCGTCTTCAAAGGGCAGTTTTATCGTGAGACGCGCTTTGCTGAACTGGCTGTCAGTAAAATCCTCCATATCATCCGATCCGCTGTTTTCAAAAAGTAGTAATTCCTGGGCGATCAGTTTTTTGTCCTGGGGAATGGTGTAGAATTCTTTTCGGTTTTCATTCAGCGCGCGGTTTGTTTCTTTTAGAATAGTGGTAAGGGACCAGGCTTTTCCAACAAATATTTTGCCGACTTTTAACGTTTCCATATATGCGGCAGTTTCTTCCAGTCTGTTTAGTATGTCCGGATCGTACAGTCCGTTTTCTTTTCCGGTATCTACGATTATCTCCAGATTGATTGAACCGCGAAGCTCTTTGTCAATTTTTTCAGTTGCAATACGGACGAAATTATCTTTAGGGAACCATCTTAGCACATCATGGGAGAAGCGGATTTTCATTGCCCCGGCTATGGATAAAGCTATGATGATAGCGGACACCATAATAATTTTATACGGATGTCCGGTTGCGATTCTGCCCACTGCTGCAAGGAATCTATCCATCGTTGTGTCTTTTAGTTCGTCTTCTTTGCCTTTGGGAGCCTTAATAGGCACGATTGCAAGTAATGCAGGTAGAAGTACCAAAGTGTAGACCATGGCGAGCAATACACCGATACCTGCAAAAATTCCCAGGTCGGCAATGGGTGCAACATCTGAGGTTGAAAAGGAAAAAAGACCGCCTGCGGTGGTGGCAGCCGTCATGAAGACCGCAAGGCCTGAATGGCCGATGGAATAGGCTACAGCATCTTCCTTGTTACGATTTTTGCGGAAGTGATGGTAAAAGAGGGCCAGAATATGAACTGAATAACCTACACTTACGGCGAGCATGAAGGAGGGAAGAATCTGGGTGGGTAATTTTATTGGTGCTCCGAATGCCGCCATGATGCTGATGGTGGAAATAAGTGAAAG
>JAUWZV010000130.1 GCA_030615105.1 Desulfobacteraceae bacterium | reverse complement strand
ACCAGAATGCCCCGACTTTTAGTCGGGGATGAATGGTCAAAATAAGCAAGCAATGTCGAAGGCATTGCTAAGCAAGTTCGAGCGGCATACTGCGAGAACTTGCGCCAAGAAGCCCCGACCTTTGGTCGGGGAGTTTCACTTGAGTTAATTTTTTTTATTTATGGCCTCTAAAAAATCTACTATCCTATTCCTTCCCGGAGGATCAAAAAAGGTAAGAAAAATTAATGTTCCTAATAGATTAATCTCTATTTTTACCTTCATTATCTTTCTCATAACTCTGGGGTTTGGCTGGCTAATCACGGATTACAAAAGGATTAAATCCCAGATCCCGGAATTAAATTATCTAAAAAAAGAAAACAGAGTTCAAAAAATCCAACTGATCACCCTGAGTAAAAAAATCAACCAAATTAATCAAAAAATGGTCAAGCTCCAGGAATTTGACCACAAGTTAAGGATAATGACCAACATAGAGCAATCTGGGCAACAGGACCAAGTTTTAGGCCTTGGAGGCTCAAACATCGGCACCTTTAGATCAGACTATCAGTTGGAGGAGATTCATAAGGGACTAATACAGCAAATGCACAAATCCTTAGAGAATATTGAAACAGAAATAGCTGTGGCCTCTATATCCCAAGCAGAATTGCGCAATTTTTTAAGAGAGCAGAAATCCATTCTGGCCTGTTCACCATCTATCAGGCCAACCTATGGCTGGCTTTCTTCTGGATTTGGCTACAGGATCTCTGCCTTTACCAATCAAAGAGAATTTCACAAAGGACTCGACATAGCAACGAGGATCGGGACACCTATAATTGCCCCGGCCGATGGATTAGTTGTATTTGTGGGCAGAGAAGGTAACTTAGGCAAGATGATTGCTATCAATCATGGATATAACCTTATTACAAGGTATGGACATTTGCATAAATTCTTGGTAAAAAAGGGGCAACATATTAAAAGGGGCCAAATAATAGCAGAGGTCGGAAAATCTGGCCGATGCACAGGCCCACACCTCCACTATGAGGTACTTCTAAGTGGTGTCCCTGTAAATCCTCTTCGCTACATACTGAACTGAGCTACACCTATTCGGTTCTATTTTTAAACCGCTCTAATTCTTTTCTAATCTTACCATTATAGAAAACCTTTAATTCCTACTTGAATTTTTCTTCATAAAAGTTTAATCAGAAGAGAAGATGACTAAAAGGAAATTTCTATGTTAGGTAAACTTTTAAAAAATATCATTGGAAGCAAAAACGAAAGAGAGCTTAAAAAACTTGCTCCAATAGTTACAGAAATTAATGAACTTGAACCCAAATTCAAAGCTCTAAGCGATACCCAACTGACAGGCAAGACAGGGGAATTTAAAGAAAGGATAGCAAAGGGTGAGTCCCTGAATGATATATTGCCCGAGGCCTATGCTGCTGTGAGAGAAGCCTCGGTGAGGGTCTTAGGCATGAGACATTTTGATGTACAACTCTTAGGAGGCATTGTACTTCATCAGGGTAAAATAGCAGAAATGAAAACAGGGGAAGGTAAAACCCTGGCCGCTACCCTCCCCCTCTATTTAAATGCCCTTTTAGAACGCGGCAGCCACTTGGTTACTGTTAACGATTACCTTGCCAAAAGAGACGCCGAGTGGATGGGTGGAATATATAGATTTTTGGGGCTGTCTGTTGGAGTCATTCTGCATGATATGGATGATCAAGAAAGAAAGACTGCCTATAACTCTGATATAACATATGGCACTAACAATGAATTCGGTTTTGATTACCTCAGGGATAATATGAAGTTATCATTAGAAGAATGTGTACAGAGGGACCTCCATTTTTCCATTGTTGATGAGGTTGATAGCATTCTCGTTGATGAAGCAAGGACTCCCCTGATAATCTCAGGTCCAATCGAGCATAGTGAAGACATCTTTTATGCTACTGTAAAGCCTTCGATCCTTAAACTCAAGGAACACCAAGATAGGGTAGTTAGAACTATCCTTAATAGGACAGAGACATTGATGAGGAAAGGTAAAGATGATGATAAGGTAATCGAATTGCTCCTTCAGGTTAAGAGGGGTAGTCCAAAGAATCCACAGTTTCTCGACATCATTGCAAAGGAACCAGGATTAAAAAAAAGGATCGACAGGATGGAATCCTTCCTTTCATCTCAGAAGGCCCTCAATGCTATGGATGAAGAACTCTATTGTATCATCGAGGAGCAAGATCATAGTGCAAACTGGACAGATAAAGGTCTAAAACTATTGTCCGGAAACGAACAAGATGCCTTTGTTGTCCCTGACCTGAGCCAAGGGTTACAAGAAATCGATGATGATCCGAGACTGAACTTTAAGGAAAAGAAAAAGAGGAAACGAGAATTAGAGGCAAAATACTCGGAAACATCTGAAAGAATGCATGCTGCTCAACAACTCATTAAGGCCTACTGGCTTTTTAGCAAAGATGTGGATTACGTTGTCAAGGATGGGCAGGTGATAATTGTGGATGAATTTACCGGCAGACTTATGCCAGGCAGGAGATGGAGCGATGGACTACATCAGGCCATTGAGGCAAAGGAAGGTGTTAATGTCGCAGAAGAGAATCAAACCCTGGCTACCATAACCTTTCAAAATTACTTCAGGATGTATGAAAAGCTTGCTGGAATGACAGGAACAGCAGACACAGAGGCCCCGGAATTCAAAAAGATTTATAACCTTGATGTATTTGTAATACCAACCCATAAAAAAATGATCAGGCACGATAATCCAGACGTTATTTACAAAACCGAAAGAGAGAAATTCAAGGCAGTTGCGGAAGAAATCAAGGGATTGCATAAAAAGGGTCAACCTGTACTGGTTGGTACAATATCAATCGAAAAATCAGAGATGTTGAGTAAGATGCTAAAAAAAGAGGGTATCAAACATCAGGTCTTGAATGCCAAAAACCATGAAAGAGAGGCCGAGATTGTTGCCCAGGCCGGACAAAAGGGAACTGTTACCATATCTACAAACATGGCTGGCAGAGGAACCGATATAGTATTAGGCGATGAGGTGCCAGAAATGGGTGGGTTGCATATACTGGGCACAGAGAGACATGAAAGCAGAAGGATTGATAATCAACTGAGGGGACGTTCAGGGCGTCAGGGAGATCAAGGCTCTTCGCGGTTTTATCTCTCCTTAGAAGATGACCTCATGAGGGTGTTTGGCTCTGAGAGGATTGCCTCGGTCATGGACAGACTTGGCATGGAAGAGGATCAACCAATAGAACATCAAATCATCTCTAAAGCAATTGAAGGAGCCCAGAAAAGGGTTGAAGGTATCAACTTCAACATCCGAAAAAATCTTCTTGAATATGATGATGTAATGAATCAACAGCGAAAGGTAATATACAGCCAGAGGAGGGAAATATTAAAGGGAGAGCACCTTAAAGAGACAATTACGGATATGATTGACGAGCTGGTAGAAACTGCGGTTTTAGATAACACTGATCCCAAAATCTTTCCAGAGGAATGGAACTTGGGCCCCATTTCAGATTATATATATAATGTGTTTGGCCTCTTGACCCAATTTTCCAAGGAAGAGATAAAGGATATAACTCAGGATATTTTGATAGATAGATTAAAACAAAAGGTCTCAGATCTGTATGAGAAAAAAGAGAAAAAGGCCGATCCTGAATCCTTCCTTTTTCTACAAAAAATTACCATGTTAAGGGCAATTGATGAACTCTGGATGGATCATCTTCTGGGTATGGATCAGCTCAAAGAAGGCATAGGCCTGAGGGGATACGGCCATATGGATCCTCTTAAGGAGTACCAGAAAGAGGGTTACAGCATGTTCGTCTCAATGGTAGAAGGAATTAAAGAAAATACCCTCAGACCGCTTTTTAGGATTCGACTCGCCCCCCAGGAACAACCCTCCATTGTAATTCCAAAAAAGGAAATAGTTCTAAGTCATGGTGGCAACGGAGGCAGTACCCCTGTCAGGCGTAAGGCACCTAAGATAGGCAGAAATAATCCCTGTCCATGCGGGAGCGGGAAAAAATACAAACACTGCTGTGGTAGATGAAAAATAATAGTTCAGCCACTAAGTCACCAATTCCAATTGTCAATTTTCAATTGTTTGTGCCTTGGTGGCAAAATAATTAAGTAGGTGAAGTGCTACGATGAAGAAAGACAATAACTATTCGGTTCCGGGATTTCTCGCCTCTGCCATTTCTGCTGGACTCAAGAAGAGCAGTGAGCTGGATCTTTCCCTGATCTTTTCCCAAAAAAAAGCAGTATCAGCAGGGGTATTCACAACTAACAGGGTGAAGGCCGCACCAGTGCTCTTGAGTCAGGAAAGGATAAAGAAAGGATCTTTAAGAGCGGTTATTGCCAATACCGGTTATGCCAATGCCTGCACAGGCATTCGAGGATTAAATGATGCCATTCAAACAGCAGACATAGCTGCCAAGGAATTAGGGATCGATCCAGAGGAAATAGTTGTTGCCTCAACAGGAGTTATCGGAGCCTATCTACCGTTCAATCTGATAAAAAATGCCCTTCCAAATCTCGTAAAAAATCTGTCCCCTAACGGATTCAAATCAGTTGCCAAGGCCCTGATGACCACAGACTCTTCTCCTAAAATGAGTTACTTTGAAGGGCGAGCTGGCGGACACCCTTTTCACTTATTGGGATTAGCCAAAGGAGCAGGTATGATTATGCCAAATATGGCGACAATGCTCTCTTTTCTGCTTACAGACATAAATATTGATTCCCAAACATTATGGCCTATTTTCCGGTCAGCTGTGGAGTCCACCTTCAATCGGATTACAGTGGATGGAGAGACCAGCACCAATGATATGGTTCTAATTATGGCCAACGGGATTGCAGGAAACAGAAGGTTAGATATGTCAGATATAAAGGACTTTGAAAGGGGCTTAACAGATGTCATGGGAGAGTTAGCTTATATGATTGCCAAGGACGGCGAAGGTGCTACCAAGGCTGTTATTATTGAAGTGAATGGTGCAGCCACAAGTGATGATGCAAATACAGCAGCCAGGGTAGTTGCCAACTCTAATCTTGTTAAAACAGCTATCTTTGGCCAGGATCCTAACTGGGGGAGAATTATGGCTGCCCTTGGTAGGAGTGGAGTCAAGATGGAGGAAGATAAGGTTCAGATCTGGATAGATGGAATCAAGGTAGTAGATGGAGGCATTATGACCAGTGAAAAAGAAGAAAGTAAGGCAGCTGAAAAAATGAAAAAGGAACAAGTTACAATTACTATTAATCTCAATCAGGGAAGATATAAAGACAGAATAATAACCTGTGATCTAACATATGATTATATAAGGATTAATGCAGACTATAGGACCTGAAGTGCCTAAGGCTTGTCATTAGTCATTAACACAACAAGCCTAAAGGAATTTAGGTATTGTGGAATTATTAGACTTTCGATTGAAGATTGAAGATTTGCAATTGTCAATTCTCATTCTTCAATTTTCAATTGTTAATTGCTAATTTTAAATTGTTAATTTCAAGTATCCAGATGATAGATAATCAACAAACAACCTTAATTACAGGTGTAGCTGGTTTTATCGGCTTTCATATAGCCAGATCACTACTTGAAAAGGCTGATATTGTAATTGGAATAGATAACCTCAATACATATTATGATGTCTCTTTAAAAAAGGCCAGACTGGCACAGATAATTTCTCATCACAATTTCACCTTCTATCATGAAGATATAAACAATCTTGATGCCCTGAAAAGGATATTTTCTAATCATAAAATAAGTAGAATCTGCAATCTCGCAGCCCAGGCAGGAGTGAGATACTCAATCCAAAATCCCTTTATCTATCAGGAGAGTAATGTTGGGGGTTTTCTTAATCTATTAGAAATGGCAAGGCAATTCCCTGTAAATAACTTCGTTTTTGCCTCCTCATCATCTGTTTATGGTAATAATAAAAAGCTTCCCTTTAGTGTTGAAGACAATGTTGACACCCCAATCTCCCTTTATGGGGTAACTAAAAGATCCAATGAATTGATGGCATACACTTACAGCCATCTTTTTAACATCCCTTTAACCGGGCTCCGTTATTTCACAGTTTACGGGCCATGGGGAAGGCCGGATATGGCCCTTTTTCTTTTTACCAGCTCTATCCTGGATGGAAGACCAATAGACATATATAATTTTGGAAAAATGAAAAGGGATTTCACCTACATAGATGATATTGTGGATGGAACAATCTCTACATTAAATAACCCTTTTAGATATGAAATATTTAATCTTGGCAATTCAAAGACTGTGGAACTGATGGAACTTATAAAGATCATTGAAGAGGAATTGGAGAAAGAGGCAAAGAAAAACTTCCTCCCCATTCAGCCTGGTGATGTCCCTGAAACTTATGCTAATATAGAAAAGACAAAAAAGATGCTGGGATTTAATCCCAAAACCTCAATCAGGACAGGCATTAGAAAATTCCTTAATTGGTATCGTGATTATTATAAAATAAACCGCCTTTAAAAATATTGCCAATATAATAAAGTCAATATTTACATCTATTCCTAACACCTGACCAACCCAAGACCCTCAATTGGTGAAATTCCCTGTCTATTCTTTCAATTTTATCATTTGATTGGCTTTATATCTCAAAGATAGTAAAGATACTAAAATTTTTTTAAAACGGATGTTCACCTCATACTAATTTTTTTCAACTGTTAAAAATTAGCCTAAGGCATAAGAGACGATGGATGCGGCGGGGCCACGGCCACAGGGCAACCCCTGAGCTCTGGCTGGGAGACACGTTCCACAGCGATAGGAAAAGCAGGTATATGAAGGTGGATGATGTGACGGTACATGGCTCAAAATTCTGCAATGGAAGTAAGCAGTAGGCAGTA
>JAUWZV010000153.1 GCA_030615105.1 Desulfobacteraceae bacterium | reverse complement strand
TGGAACTCAAATCAGTCCAGAACCTGGGCAAAGAACATGCCTGCCCCGTTAAATGCCTTTGTGCTTTTATTTAACTGGGGAGGTTCAACTGGTTAATTATCTCAATGGCTTAAAAAAGGAAATAGGCCTATTGATCAACTTTGGTTCAAACGGCGTAGATGTTAAAAGAAAATACCGCCAACCTCAGCAAGCACCGTAAATTACCTCCGCCGCAGGCGGATTGTCTTTTTCCCTTTCATACGGAAAGGGAAAAATAACGAATCCAATGAATCCTGTAAATCCTGTCTAAACAAGGAATCGGACTTCTCATCAAGAGTCAATTTAAGAAGCACGCTTTTAGCCTATGATTGTCCCCAACCAACGGTAATGAGCATCGAATGTGTTGCTGAAGGAAGCATTATTCGGAAGAAATTGTGGGAAAATTTGCGAGACAGGCTTAATGAAGGATCGGTTAAAATTTTTGGGAAACACCAATCCCTATAAAAGGAGGAACCAAACTGAGACTGAGGTATTAGGGTTATTCCCTCTGGATGAGGTTCCAGACAAACTTAGGCACTTTAGGACCAGAGATATAGATGTATCTGGGCGGGGACTTGTTGTTTTGGATTTTCTTTCTAAGGTCCAGGGTTACTTTGATGATGAACTTGGCGATTCTTTTGAGCAAAACCACGATGACAGCTATCTGGGCAAGAATGCCCGCGTTTTTTATGCCACGGATTTTAGGCTTAGCAAGGATACAGAAGTCATCCTTGGCAGTGGAGTTAGTCCTCTCAGAGGCAGAGCGGAGGGTCTTGAGTTTTTTGTGCCTGTAAGTGCCGCGAACAATCTCTGTGATCAATCGTGGAAACTGTTTGATTGACATATGTTTGGTGAAGCCATGATAGTTGATCCAACAAGGACAACCTTTTGCATATTCAATGATCTTTGGATCTTTTGATGATACACACTGCCTTTGGCAGGTAAAACTTGCTCTTTGACAATTAAAATCAAATCCATTGGGCCTGGTGAGGATTCCGCAGGGTGCATAGGGCCAACCGTTTTGATCATACCCCCTTTCCTTCAAAGAGACTGAGGTCAGGTTTTCGTTACGGGGATTATAATCGATAATAGGTATGGCGTCATTGGCTCTGGAGAGCTCATAGTTGCGGTGCTCATCGTACTTCGCATCACCAAGATCTATTTTTGAGGTTTTGCCGTGATGTTCAAGGATCTGCTTTCTATTGGTGATATAATGGCGGCCTTCTTCTGCATTACCGGCGATTGTAGTGCAAGCCACTGGTAATTCGATTCCAAGTGTCAGTTCGATGGAGGTATCGATCACGGCGTTGAATCCAAAAATTTTCTGTTTACGATTTGGATTTTGGGGATTTCTCCTCACACCGATTCTGGCCTCCATATCCGAAGGGAGCTTGGGACATCGAAAAAAGAATGAATCGGTATAGGTACTGTCACCCATAACGATTTTGGTGAGCACACCTCTTTTGACTACAAGATCGAGACCGGCACTCTGAAGCTTTTGTTTGAGATTAAAGATCTGGTTAAAGATACTTGGTTTTTCAGGACTTGTCTCTTCAAGGGAAAGTGTCAAAACTTCCACCTTGGGCCGTTGGACATCCTCTGGAAAGTTGGTGGAAGGGCACTCCACTCTGATACGGATCTCTCTTCCTGGGATAATTTTTTCTGGATTGTTGAGTCGATTAAGGATTCTGTGGCGTACATTTTCGATAATTCCTTTGAACTCAATAAACTCACAATCATTACAGAAATATGTGCAGCCTTTATACCTGGCATTAGTTGGGAAAAGGGTGCCATCGGTAGCGAGGATCTTATATGAGAGGAAACCAAGGAGTTCAGCGATTTCCACCAGGACATGGAGGATCTGGTTATAAAGTTCTTCACCTAATCGGTCCTTGAGATTGGTGAATGTACCTTCACAAGGCCAATGAGGATACTTGATGCCGGCGTAGAGCCTATAATGCCTCCCCTTGTCTCTATCGCGAATTGTTTCCACGAAGTCTTTCATTCTGGAATATTTTTCGAGGTAACGAAACAACTCTAATAAAAAGAGGCTGACCGGGTCATAAGCAAATCCCCAAGACTTGTATTTATGTGCAACGATGGATCGAATAAAAGAAAAGTCTACCAGGGAAGAAATAAACCGGGAAAGCCCTCCGACGATACGCCCATCGGGATGGATTTTAATGTAACGTCGTTGGTAGACATATTCTGATAGCCAGAAGATCCGGGGTTTGGGAAAAGGATGATTATACTTGGAACTAATCTGGACATGCACTCGGTTGAGCTTTTTGACGATATTACCAATGGCAAAAGGCGTCAGATTTCTCAAGCCGCTTTTTCCTATCGCTTTAAGATGCCGTAATAACCCAATATTCTTTCAACGGTTCTTTTATGAAGTTTGATCCTAAACTCTTCAAAGACTTCCTTTGCGATTGCCGCTCCAGAAAGACCGTACTTGGCTCTTTGGTAAATGGCATAGCCAATGATTTCCGGTGTTACTTTGTCAGGCTTTGTTTTACCTTTAGCTCTACCTGCCAGACCTGTCAGTCCCTCTTTACGAAAGGCTTCAAATGCTTGGTAGAAGGACTCACGGGAGTAACCAAACTCTTTACAGACCCTAGTAATAAAACGGCCTTCATGACATTGGGCTCGGAGCATTTCATATTTTACCTGTCCCCTGTCATCAGATTTAAAAAAATCAGATTCTTGAAACAATTTGGATTTTACACTTTTAGAGCTTTTTTCCATGCCTAACCCTTGTCTCTAAACATCAACATACCATATGGCTTTAATAATGTCAACAATTATTTACCGCAAATATTAGATTTTTCGTGGTCTGAAGATAGGACAGTTGTATCAAGGACATGAGGGTTAAGGGAAGAAAAAAGACAGGATAGGTCAATTCAAAGGAAAAAACGACAAATTAAGATAGGCAAAAATAGGCAAAAAATGGGTTGATCGAGTTTTGAGGTCCTGGCTATTGACAGGTATAAAGCTCGATCCGATCTCTTAAATTGGCTCATATAATTATCTTTTCCTTTTAGTTCAGCTAATAATACTTATTATTCAGACAATAGACCCTAACATAATATTTTTCCATATTTTTCATTGATTTTGTAACTCATTGACTTTTCAATATTTTTGGCTATAAGTTGAAGTATGATTCAGGTATTATGAATAATAAAGTAGGGTGCGCATATCTGTATGAAAATCAGTGTTAAACGAGGATAACCTCAAATGGTGTTTTCATCAGCTCAGGAAAAGCGCTGCACCAGGAGTGGATAAAGTTGATTATTATGATTACCGGAAGAATCTGGACTCAAATATCCATGATCTCGTAGAGCGGCTTAAACAGAAGCGATACCGTGCCAAACTGGTTCGCAGGCGATATATTCCCAAATCACCGGGAAAGTATCGTCCACTCGGAATACCTGCCATAGAGGACAAGCTGTTGCAGCTTGGTGTGGCAAAGATATTAAGTGCCATATACGAACAGGACTTTCTGGATTGCAGCTATGGATTCAGGGAAGGGATCGGGCCGTTGAATGCGGTACAGGATTTGACTCTGGATTTGCAGTACGGAAGTTTTGGTTGGATAGTGGATGCAGACATCAAAGGATTCTTCGACAATATTGATCATGAATGGATGATACGGATGCTTGAAGAACGGATTGATGACAGAGCATTTATCAACCTTATCCGGAAATGGCTCAAAGCTGGTATTCTGGAGACCGATGGGAAGGTGGTTCACCCTGCAACTGGAACACCACAGGGTGGGATAGTTTCACCTGTTTTAGCGAATATCTACCTGCACTATGCACTGGATCTGTGGTTCGAAAAGCGCATCAAGCCTGTGTGTAAGGGTAAGGTGATAATCGTTCGATACGCCGATGATTTTGTCTGTGCGTTTCAATACAAGCAGGAAGCGGATGAGTTTTATCGTGACCTGGCAGAACGTCTGGCGAAATTTGGGCTTGAAGTGTCAACTGAGAAGACCCGAATAGTACGTTTCAGCCGTTTTAAACTGGAGAATAATGAAGGGTTTGATTTTCTGGGATTTGAATACCGATGGGGTATAAACAGTAAAGGAAAGGCGCAGGTAAAGCGCCGAACCTCGCGGAAGAAATTCAAGTCATCCATTGCAAGTTTTACACAATGGATCAAAGAGAGCCGTAACCAGAGGAAGAAGAAGCTATTTAGAACCCTTGCATCCAAATACCGTGGATACTGGAACTACTATGGTGTTCGCGGTAATTCTGCCAGTCTGAAGGCGTTTTATGATCAGACGCTGGATATATTATTCAAATGGCTGAACAGGCGGAGCCAAAGGCGAAGCCACAATTGGAAAGGCTTCAAGGAATTGTTGAAGCATTTTTCAATCCCATCTCCCCGAATAACGGAACAACCGCGAATCGGCAAGTTTGAATTTGCATGATCTCGAAGTTAGTGCAAAGCGAGCAGTTCTGAGGAGCCCGGTGCGGGAAAACCGCACGCCGGGATCTGGGGAGCAGCCGACAAGGCTGTAATCCTGCAGGTGAAAGTCCTGCCATGCCAATTGCCCGATTCAGACATGTAGCGATACCACAGTTCATGTTGGGTAACCACATGTCCATTGCGTGGCATAAACGGCCCGGCTGCCCTGAGGTCATTGAGCCTCAGCGGTGGGTGCAATCTGGGGGTCTAGCAAGCATGGGAGCCTGAACATAACGGAATGGCTGCAGTCCCGAAAAGGCGTGCCCTGTTGAAGTTGCATTGCAGGGGGAGTTTGGTATGCCGAACATCTCAGATCTAATGTGAGGCCGATGCTTTTTGGGAAGAAACGGGCAAATGCACCAAAAAGATACTGCGGGGTAAGGGTCCAGGCACCTATGCAAGGATTACAGAGATAACGTCGGGAAGGGCCATCTCCCAGCAGGGACTGGCAACAACCTGCAAAGACCTGTCGTAATAGGGATGACTGAAGACGACAGGAGGGATTTGGTCTGGCCCATGAGCCAGCATGAGCGATGAAGGAAGGGTAATGCCTTCCGACGTGATACGAGATGTCACGCTGTAAGAGGTAACACCTGTTGCGGGCAAAGGGGCTCTCGGCACTTGACGGGCACTAAAGCGGCACAGCGCAGGACTCTGGGCCTGATAAGCTGGTCACCGCCGTAAAGTGTCGAGCCAATAGGTAAACCATTATTACGTGGGGTGTATACGAATCAGCGTTTAAGCTTCAGTGGTAATGGGAAGACCCATTGGGGAAAGCCAGGGTCGCCAACCGGACTCGGAAAATCCGACCGTCCGGGATGAAAAG
>JAUWZV010000037.1 GCA_030615105.1 Desulfobacteraceae bacterium | reverse complement strand
TATTCTACCTTTTTGCAAGGAACCTTGAGGAATGGGAAAAAATTATTGAATTTCAGTAACCGTTCACCAGGGATAAATCTTTGACAAGATAACAAGATAAAGAACTTAGCCGCCTGCGGCGGAATGTTTTTCGACAGGATTAACACGATTAACAAGATTTTCTTATTTTCTTTATATCCTGAACATCCTGTCTATCCTGTCTATCCTGTCAAAAAAAGCTGATTTTAAAAAGGGAGGTGGAAAAGATGGTTAAAAGGCGAAGGAGTAAGTCCGCAGAAAAAATATCACCTGAGATGGAAAAGATTACCTGTGCATTTTGCAAGGGAAAGGGCAAGGACCCATTTAAACTCTTATCTCCTCTTTCAAACTGCCCTGTCTGCAACGGCCATAAAACAGTTTATGTCATAAAGCCTTATGAGACCTGCCCAGCTTGTGAGGGCACCGGTGTTTATTACAGAAGCAAGCTCTTTTGCTGGGACTGTCATGGCAAAGGGGTAGTGCATGTAAAAGCGGAGAAAGGGGCAGATCAAGAAGAGGAAGCAAGAGTTTAATCATGGACAAGGAGGGAGAAATGGTGAACGAAAAAATAGAAGAATTGCAAGAAAACATCAAAACAAAAAGAGAGGAAATTTCCGGATTTGAAGAGAAAAAAGAAGCAAGCACACAGGAGTTGGAAAAGCTATCCGAGGCTCTCAAAGAAGCAGAATGGCAGGCAAAAATGGAAATCATCGACAGTGAAATCGCTCCTATCTTCAGAGAAGTAAAGGAAAAGGAGAACGAATTTACCCGGGGAATAAATCAGTTTGTTGAAGAAATAATACCAAAAGTGCAAGGCCTTAATCAAATGTTTATGACCATAGAGAGCCTTAAGAGAAAGATAAAAGATATTGAGACCAGGCTGTTACAGGATGGGGATAGAGTACAATTACAAAAGACATTTAAGCTCAAATACGAGGAGATTGCTAACGAAATTGTAGTAGAAGAAAAAAACCCGAAGTACCTTGCCATTGTAAAATATATTAATTCCAATCTGGGCCTGCAAGAAAAGATGGACAAATTGCTTTTCCAGACGCGCGATAACCTTTCCGCCCCGGCGTTTCAGGTTTATTCTGCTATTGTGGATAGAGGGAAACGGAAAGCACTTCGAATCAGGGAAAGTGACCTTCTAAAGTCTTCTGGGATTTCTGCGACAAGAATCATCGAGGCCAGAGACGAATTGGCTCGCTGCATTGAGGAACTGAAAACCAATTCCTTATTAACTTATGAAAAAGAGGGAGATTTTTATAGCATCCAGGTGGCCAGGTAAGCAAGATCCGCCATTTGCCCTGCCCGCCAACGCGAGTCCGCCGAAGGCGGAAGAGCGGTCGGGCCTGCCCCATTTTCGTTTAGGGAATAAATATAAAGAAGAGGGGCAGTACAATCGAGCCATAGCTGAATACCTGGCAGCCATAAGACTAAATGGGCATTTGCCAGAGGCCTATAATAATTTGGGCATCGTTTATAAACACATGGGCCGGTATGATAATGCCATAGAGACATATCAGGAGGCCCTGCGAATCAACCCCAATCAATCCCAGGCCTATGACAATCTGGGGGTCGTGTATCTGGAGATGGGGCTAAATGATGAGGCCATTGCGGCATTCCACAAGGCCATTGAGACGAACCCGGATAATCCCAGGGCATATCACAATCTGGGAGCCGCTTGTGAGAATAAGGGCCTGTATGAATATGCTATTCATGCATACAATCAGGCCATACAGCTTGGCCCCACCTTGATGGAGGCCTTTTACAATTTGGGCATTATCTATGGAAAAATGAATGCCTTTGATCAGTCAATCAAAGCATTCAAAAAGGCCATAGAACTGACTCCTCATAATGCAGAGGTTCATTTCAATCTGGGTTTGACCTATAGAAAAACGGGGATGAGAGAAGAGGCCATCCGGGAATATGAAGCGGCCATCCGGCTTGACCCGGATTTTGCCGAGGCACATAAGAATTTGGCCTTATTAAAACAGAAAGGAGATAATCATGTTTATTGAAAAAAAATGTGCCTATTGCGAGGGCGAGGGATTGGATCCTTTCGGGATTCTATCGACACGATCTAAATGCCAGGTATGTGGTGGCAGGGGTACGGTAAAGGTTTCTGAACCCGTATTCGAATGTGCCTTTTGTGAAGGAACTGGTAAACATCCTCGCCAGAGGACTACATGTACTACATGTGGTGGAAAGGGAGTAGTCGCCGTTAGAGAGCCCTCCATAGAATGTGCCTATTGTGAGGGAACAGGCCGGCATTACGGTCAGGAATGGCTTTCATGTAGCGTTTGTGGAGGAAAAGGAAGGGCTACGGTGCCGGAATCCAGAGAGACCTGTAAGGCTTGTGAAGGAAGTGGAGAGGCTCGAATCGATGGCTCTGTTTTGCCCTGTGTTACCTGTGGAGGCAAAGGAGTTACCAGAGTAGCTCAAAAATAATTTGCTCTCCATCCGAAAACTCCCTGCGGGGTCCCCTTAAACGGCCACGTATTCGGAGGTATTAAACAAAAGCATGGTTGGGACCCACTGAATTAAAGGTTCTAAGGATAGTAGAGGAAATTATAAAACCTATAAAGTATGAGGGATAGGGAAAATGGCATGGGTGGTGGGAAGTGAGCGATATGCTCTCCAGATAATTCAGGAGTTAGAAAAGACCAGGCCGGATGAGATAGGCGAAGAAATGGGTTTCTCAGCCGAGTATGCAGCCACCCTTTGCAAGTCTTTATGGAGGGGTGGCTATATAAGGGGAACAACTCTAACAGGATATGAAATCACTTCAAAAGGTGAAGAATTTTTAACAAATTTGGGGAAGTCGAGGAAGTAAAAAAATAAGTAGAGGCTACTTAGTGTGACTAATTATGAAAAAACAATTCTAAGCCTAATCCTTGATGAAGGCTCGTATATTACTATATCCAAATTAGCTCGTAAAATGGGTGCAGAAATTGACAGTTTAAAGAATGTGTTAGAGCAATTAGGCAGGAAGGGGTTTATCCTTGTATTTGCTGCCGGCAGAGGCGGATACAGATCAGGAAAAGCTGAACTTACACCTAAAGGGCAAAGAGAATTAGGCAAAACAAGACGGTTATCTTCTGAGGGGGAGTATGTGGAATCACCGGACGAAAGATACAGAAGGTGGATACGTGCATAATGAGTTTGGCCGCTCACGAAAGGAGTTAACAAAATGAAAGGAAAAGTTCAGCAGATAATTGAGGATAAAAGGGTGAGGGGGGAATTCATAAAACCTGGCGAAGGCTGGCCTACCAAGGCCAGGCCTTCCTATAGGCCTAAGCGACTGAATGCCTACACCCCTGTGCCGCTTAAGCCATATAAACCAGTGCCATTGAAGCCCTACACTCCAGCACCATTAAAGGCCTACAAGCCAGTACCATTGAAGGATTATACCCCAGCGCCTCTCAAGGACTACACCCCAGCGACAAAGGCCTACAAGCCAGTACCGCTTAAGGATTACACCCCAGCGCCTCTTAAGCCATACAAGCCAGTACCATTGAAGCCTTACATTCCAGTACCATTGAAGGCCTACAAGCCAGTACCCCTTAAAGATTACATCCCAGTGCAATTGAAGGATTATAAGCCAGCGCCATTAAAGGATTACACACCAGCGCCTCTTAAGGACTACACTCCAGTACCATTGAAGGATTATACCCCAGTACCATTGAAGGCCTATAAGCCAGTACCGCTTAAAGATTATACTCCGGTACCACTCAAGCCATACAAACCTGTACCGCTGAAGGATTATGCCCCAGCTCCGCTTAAGCCGTATACACCTGTGCCAATTAAGCTTTACACTCCAGCACCGCTTAAGCCACATAAAAGCAAGTCCAAAAAGCCCCCACCTGGGCCGACAAGCAAAGAGAAATGTCCACATTGTGATGGAGATATAGTACTCAAAACTGATGGAAGGGTTATGGAATGTAGACATTGCAGGAATAAAGTACAATATGCTCCGGATTAGAAGCCAAAAGAGCGCCAGGAAGGGACTAAGGCTGTAGAGGCCGTTAAACAAGAGGGGAAAAAGATGATTAGAAAAGATCAACGAGTCAAGTGCGTTTTGGTTGATCCTCCCGATCAGATTTCAGACATGGCTAAAAGCCGGGAAACCCCCAGGGCAACTGAAATGCATGAAGTATATCCCCCTCTTGGTCTCGCATATATTGCAGCAACGCTGCTGGAAAATGGGATAGATGTCAGCTTAATTGAAGCTCGGACAAGAGGCCTTTCCCATGATGAAGTCATTGAAAAGATTGAAAAAGAAGCCCCTAAATTCGTCGGCATAACAGCTATTACAGCGCGCATAAATAGCGCTCTTTGCCTCGCTGAAAAAGTAAAGAAAATTAGTCTGGATATAAACCCCGTTAGAAAACCACCTAAAGGCAGCAGGATATTTTCTAACGGGGTAAAGGTAATTCTGGGAGGGCCTCATATACACTTTGAACATAAAACTGTTATCAATAATGACTCCGTGGATTTTTGCGTCAGGGGTGAAGGCGAGATAACGTGTCTGGATTTGATAAATTGTCTATCAAAAGGGGGCGATCTTACCGCAATTAAAGGTATAACTTTCAAACACGGCAATGATATAATTGTTAATCCGGATCGCCCATTTGTTAAGAATCTTGACACATTCGCTTTTCCTGCCCGTTATTTACTCCACAATCCCGCGTACCGTGGGTTATGGACTGAAGGCCAGACATTCAGTCCTGTTTTAGCAACAAGAGGATGCCCATATCAATGCGCATTCTGCGCTTCTCCACGTATATGGGGAACAAAACACAGAAGGCGATCCGTGGAGAATGTCCTGGATGAACTCGAGCAACTCTATCAAGAGTTTGGCGTAAGATATATCAGATTCCTTGATGACCTTCTCGTTGTGGACAAAAAGTGGACCATTGATCTGTGCAGGGGTATGACCGAGAGAGGTCTTGATGATCTTGCCTGGGCCTGTGACGGCAGGATAGGTTTGATGTCGGAAGAACTGCTTAAGGAAATGGAAAAAGCCAACTGCCTTGTAATTTTCTATGGCATTGAATTCGGAAACCAGAGGATACTTGACCTGTGCCGGAAAGGATTCACCATCAAGCAAGCCCGGGAAACTATAGACATAACTTCAAAGACGGGCATATCTTCTTATGGATATTTCATGATGGGCTTCCCTACAGAGACTATTGAAACAGTTGAGGATACAATAAACCTCGCCAAGGATCTGGGATTGAATCATGGTTTGGATAGCGCAGGATTTTCAATAGTGACCCCCTTCCCTGGAACCCCTTTATATGAATACTGTAAGATGAATGACATGTTAGTAACTTCCGATTGGAGTCAATACGCATATCAACTTGAAAAAGGTGTTATCAAATTAAGAAATATAACCAATGAAGAGCTCAATAATCTATATGAAAGAGCCATTGACGAATTTCAGTTTAAAGAAATGCTCTACCAGTTCGCATAAATTTGATTGTATAGGAATTTCCTTTTTTTGACAGGATATACAGGCCCGCCCTGGTGCGACTTGCATAGAACACTGTGTTGTCGCTGGAATACTTCGGAAGCGGTAATCATAAACTCAGCCCTTGTAAGTCAGGTCTGGGCCAGGGATGATCAGGATATAAGACCTGCCTGCCGCAGGCAGGAAAGTAAAGAAATCATGTAAATCTTGTTAATCCGCCATACTTCTGGTGGATTAATCCTGTCAGAAAAGTCCGCCCGAAGGACGCTAATTTAACGGGGTGCTGTGATGGTTAAATATGCCCTGGACAGGATAGGCTGGAGCGATTCCATGAAAATGGGATATAGGTGCGCTTATGAAGGAGATTATGGAGCCTCAATCGAACATTATCTGCAAGCCTTAAATGGAGGTTCAGATAACGCCGCACTTATTTACAATAATTTAGCAGATTCATATATGAACACCGGTCAGCTTGATCTGGCTGTGGAGCAGGCAAAGAAAGCAATTAGTGATGTGCAGGACAAAACACTTCCCTATGTAACTCTGGGCGAAATCCACCAGGCCAGAGGAGAACATGAAAAGGCAGTGGAATATGTACACCGGGCACGTGAAATATTTGAGGAATTAATGCCTGAAATCAAGGATGGTCTTTTTAATACAATCGAAGAAGTTATAAAAAAGCTTCCCACCAGAGAAAAGTTCGAGTTGGCAAGCAAAGATTGGGTTAGGATCATGTACTTAGTCAAGTATACGGAGGCTAATTATCAGATGGAGAGGGATTTGATTAAAAGGCATGGAGGTACCTGGAAGGGCCTTTTAAAAGCAAAAAAAATAGCCTTGGATTCAATTGGGCAAAAATATTTATCTTCCAAGGAGAGGCTGGGCATCAAAGGGGATGATGCCACTGCCATAGCTAACACCTATGGAGCAATGTCTACCATTATTGGAAGTCCAAAAGTTAAGGTTGTAGAGAAAGGGGCTACACAATCGACTATTCGAGTGAGCGCTTGCTGGCAGTATTCGGTGATTAGAAGTATGGGGCTGGATCAAGATCCTGGTTGGGTAAATTGCTCTTTTTATTGCACCGACTATATCAATAACGTAGCACGAGCCATCAATCCAGCAGCTCGTTTTGAATTTGAATCAAGTCTTCCAGGGGGAAACAAATATTGTGAAGGAAATTTCAGGATAGAATAGATTAATGGTTACAACAATACAGGAACAGGAAACTTAAAGGAGATCAAGAATGGCAATAGAACCATCCCGTGATGGTGGTAGTGGCGGCGGATTAGCTGATGTCATAGACAAAATCCTGGACAAGGGATTGGTGATTAATGCTGATATAGCTGTATCTGTTGCCGGTGTTGAACTGTTGGGCATCAAGATCAGGGCCGCCCTGGCCTCCTTTGAGACAGCAGCAAAATATGGCCTGGAATTTCCTTCAGGGACCAATTATGAGACCGCAGCATGGAAAGAGGCTATGGTAGCCAAGGAGAACTGTCCACAATGTGAAAAGAGGGTCCCCGTCGAAGAGCTTACAACCACTGGCTGCCCCTGGTGCGGGTGGGTCAGTGCCAAGGCAAAGGCACTGGCACAGGAAGTCACGCCATCAACGTGAGTATGTTATGGTTTTTGGCACTATTTTAAAAAGAGTTCTGGCTGAAGCGAAAGAGGAGGCGGAACGAAAAAAGAGAAGTTCCTACTGGGTGGAATGTCCTGCTTGCGGGAGACGAGTGGTTCAAAAGGAGCTGATCAGCAAGGGTTGCTATATATGTGGTTGGAAACCCCGTTAGAGATAACAAGCAATGTATTATGTCTATGTAATTCAAAGTAAAAAAGATGGGAAATGGTATACAGGCTTTACGAACGATTTACGGAAACGCTTTAATAAGCATAGATTGGGAAAAGTGTTTTCAACCAAGAATAGAGGACCATTTATACTCATTTACTATGAAGCTTGTTTAAATGAGCAAGACGCTAAAGATAGAGAAAAATATTTAAAATCTGGCATGGGTAAACGATATTTGAAGAATAGATTAAAGCGTTTCCTATCTCTAACGGGGAAACCAGAAGAAGGGAGATAGTTAAGTGGAAGAGAAAAGTCGTGAGTTTTTTAGTAATGCCCAGAGATCATCCATCCGTTTTTCCAGGGCATTGGTCTTGGAAGTATATCGGCTTACTTCTTCTTTGACATCAAGCTTAGCCAAAATCTCGCCCTGTGTCATCTCCAAGTGGTGTAAGGATTGGAAGACAGCCTCAAATCGCTTGTCAATGGCCTCGAATCGCTTATCAATGGCCTCAAATCGTTTATCAATCTTGGCAAACTCTTCGCTGTGGTGTTTTAACTCTGTCTGTATAGATTTAAGCTCAGGGACCAAAAGATCCTGGATGGCAGCCCGGAAACCACTTACTGTTTTGCTGATATCATCCATTTTGCTGTCCTTCTTTAATTTAAATAAAAATATCATTTTAAAAAGTGAATGTCAAGATCCTAAAAGAATCTTGGAAAAATCTTGGTGAGTAATTTTTTACTTTAATAGTATAGAAATCCCATTTTTGGACGCAGATCGACGCAGACCCGCCTGCCAGATGACGGGCAGGTTAACAAGATTTTAAATATATTAAAAAATATCTGCGAATATCTGCGACAATCTGCGTCCTAATTAAAAATAATTGGACAGCCGAATTTGCAAACGATGATTCTGTAAATCCAAAATCGGAAATCTAAAATCCAAAATCTAAAATCGGAAACCAGAAGATGCCTATTGATATTAATGAAGATAATTTAAAACACGGACTCTTAGGTCTGGTTATTGCTTTAGTAGAGATAATCAGAGATGCACTCAAGCATCAATCCTTGAGACGTATGGAAGGCGGAAGTTTGAATGATGATGAGATAGAAAGGTTAGGAAGCGCCCTTGAGGAGATAGATATTGCCATCGATCACCTGAAAGAAGAGCAGGGAATTTCCGAGACGGTCAAATCGGTGAGGGATGGGCTGGATGATCTTGTGGATGATGTCTTAGATCAGATGGTAAACCCTGAAAGATGGGCAAAGGAGGAGGTTAAAAAGTGAGTGGAGAAACTCAAGAAGCTGACTCTAAAGTTGTCCCTTCAGAAGCTGATACCAGGGGAAGATATCTTTATTGTGTGGCTGAAGGTTCTCAAGAAACGGACTTAGGTAGTATTGGTATAGATGGAAATAATGTCTACACGATCCCTTACCAGGACATATCTGGGGTGGTCCATAACTGCCCTGCTCAACCCTATGAATCAAAGGATAATAAAGTGGTGGAAGTTTGGGTTATGGCACATGAAACCGTTGTAGAGACAGCCAGGGAAAGGCTTGGAACAGTTCTCCCCTTAGGGTTTGACACTATAATTAAAGCCGATGAAGAAAAAGACCCGGAGGAGATGGTTAAAGTCTGGTTAAAGGAAGACTACCAAAGACTCAAGGAAAAATTGGATAAAGTAAAAGGTAAAGTTGAATATGGAGTTCAAGTTTCCTGGGATATTAAAATTGTCAGCGAAAAACTTATAGGAAAGGACCAGGAACTTAAAGATTTAGACCAGGAGATTAAATCTAAACCAAAAGGCATGGCCTATATGTATAAGCAAAAGTTAGAAAAGTTAATGAGGGAAAAAATAGGGAAAGAGGCGGAGAGATGTTTCAAGGACTTCTATGAAATGATTAAAGGAGTCACCGATGAAATCAAGGTGGAAAAGGCGAAGAAAGAAGAAAAACCGGGAAGACAGATGCTTATGAACCTATCCTGCCTGACTGATAAAGATGCTAAGATCTTAGGTGATGAGTTGGAAAAGATTAACAATATGGATGGTTTTTTTGTTCGCTTCACCGGACCCTGGCCACCGTATTCGTTTGTCTGAACCCAGAAGACAGAGGACAGAGGACAGAAGACAGAAGTGAGAAAGGATGAAGATGAGAACAGATGTTATAAAAAGTTGTAAAGATTTGAAAGTGTATCAAATGGCATATAAGTTAGCTATGGAGATATTTGAAATAACTAAGAAATTTCCTAAAGAAGAGACATATACATTGACTGATCAGATAAGAAGATCTTCTAGGTCAGTAGCTATAAATATAAGAGAAGGATTTGCAAAGAGAAAATATAAACAGGTATTTATTAGACATTTAAATGATGCTCTTGGTTCTTCCGAGGAAACTCGAGGCTGGTTAGATTTTGCCAAGAGTTGTAAATACATACCTGAAGAGAAGCATAAAAAATTGGACGGAAATTACGATGAAATTAGTGCAATGCTGTTCACTCTTATGAAAAACTGGCAGAATTTTTCTGATCTCTGATTTCTGACTTCTGTTTTCTATTATCTGACTTCTGACAAAGGAGCGAAGCGACAGATGGAACCAGTTAAAGAATGGAAGGGTAGAGCTACTTTAGTTGATCTATTGGACAGGGTTTTTGACAAGGGAGTTGTGATCCATGCCGATGTCATTATCTCTGTGGCTGGCATCCCTCTAATCGGGGTCAATCTGAGGGCGGCCTTAGCTGGGATGGAGACCATGCTGGAATACGGGCTAATGCAGGATATGGATGCCAGGACCCGCATGTGGGAGGCCCAGCATAGGAAGAGTAAAGAGGTTTCTTTGAGAGATGGAGAAGAACTCATTCTTAAAATCTTCGGCTCCTATTACTATTCAAAGGGAATCTATACCGCCTGGAAATCGGGGCGATTCTATTTTACTACTACCAGGCTTTTCCTTTATCAGCAAGATATTGCCGAGATAGTCTTCGAGACCCCACTGAATAAGATAAAAGCCATGGCGATAAGAAGCGAAAGATCATTTACCGGAAAAGATAGAGATATCATATACTTGTCTTTAGAAGGAGGAAAGATAGCCCGGGTAAGCGTCCTGGAGACCGTAGAGTTTGAGGACAAACTCCAGCATCTGGTGGAGGAGGCAGGGGTAATCCTGGATGGTGAGGCTGCCCTAATGGAGGAATTTGACGAAAGAGCAAGCTCCTTTTTAGTGGACGGGGAGAAGATTTTCTGCACTGGAAAGATATGGCACCTGTTGCCCGAGGGTGGGATTATGACTGATGCCTGGAAGCCTGGCTACCTCTATCTCACCAATAAGAGGTTATGCTGGTGGTATGAGTTCGGGTGTAAGATAGCCTTCCAGGTTCCTGTGGAAGAGATTACCGGAGCCACTAAGGAGAGGAGGAATTTGAGCACCGTATTAAAGGATAAAGAGGTACTGGATGTAATTTACAATGGTACTGGTTTTAAGGAGGTAGTTAGTTTCTCGGGAAAAGAGACTGAACAATGGGTGAATGCCCTTAATAAGACCATATCTATGGGAGGCCAGACAGGCGAAGATAGGGAAACCGAGACCTGCCCTCAGTGCGGAAGAACGGCTTCCATAAAGGAGTTATTAGAGCAAGGATGCTCCATGTGCGGGTGGGTGAGCCCCGTTAGAAATAAAGAGGTGCATAAAATTAAAGCCCTTGCCTAAATGGTGGGGCTGGAGATGCAATAATGACAAGAAGATATTTCTAACGGGGTGAGCCCAAGAAGAGTGGTTAGTGGCCAGTGGCCAGTGGCCAGTGGTTAGTGGTTAGAAAGGAAGAACATGTCCAAAGCAATTGGCATAGATCTTGGAACCACGTATTCGGTGGCAGCCATAATAGAAGATGGCCGAGCCAAAATTATTAAAAATGCCGAGGGTGAGAACCTGACCCCTTCTGTCGTTGCAGAAACGGCACAGGGGTATAAACTGGTCGGCTCTGTAGCCAGGAGGCAAGCCGCAGCCAATCCGGAAAGGACGGTTATATCCATAAAAAGGCACATGGGCACGGATTATAGGGTCTCCCTGAATGGCCGAACCTATGCCCCCCAGGAGATATCGGCATTTATTTTGCGCAAGATAAAATCAGACGTGGAAAATTACCTGGGAGAGAAGGTACAAAAGGCGGTCATTACAGTTCCAGCCTATTTCAATGATGGACAGCGACAGGCCACCAAAGAGGCCGGTGTAATGGCTGGCTTTGATGTGATGAGGATAATCAACGAGCCCACAGCCGCTTCCCTGGCCTATGGGCTGGATCATGAAGACATTCAGACTATTCTTGTCTGGGATCTGGGAGGAGGAACATTTGATGTGTCTATCCTGGAGCTGGGAGATGGTCTCTTCCAGGTAAAAGCTGTTAATGGCAATATTGAACTTGGCGGTGATGACTGGGACGAAAGGCTGGTTGATTATCTGGCTGAGAGGTTTTTGAATGAGCATGGGTTTGATATAAAATCGGACAAAATTTCACTCCAGCGCCTGAGGGAGGCCAGCGAAAAGGCCAAAAGGGAACTCTCTTATAAACCCAGCACGAGTATTTCCCTGCCTTTTATCCGAACGGGTAAAAAAGAGCTTAAAAATCTGGAGGCCTCAATTGATCGTGAGACATTTGAGGCTATAACCGCAGACTTGAGGGAAAAGCTCCTCGGCCCGACAAGGCAGGCCCTGGCAGATGCCAAATTGACTACGGATGGCATTGATCATGTGGTGCTGGTAGGCGGCTCTACGCGGATGCCCTCTGTGAGAGATCTGGTGGAAAAGACCTTTCATAAGAAGCCATTTATTAAGATCAACCCCGATGAGGTGGTAGGAATTGGAGCAGCCATCCAGGCAGGGGTTTTAATGGGAGAGATAAACGATGTTATACTGGTTGACGTAACCCCACTTTCATTAGGGATAGAAACCGAAGGGGGCCTTTTTTCTAAGATCATCTCCCGCAATTCCACCATTCCCACATCCGCCGGACAGATATTTACAAACGCTGAGGACAATCAAACCGTGATGGACATCCATGTCCTCCAGGGTGAGAGGGAGATGGCCATAGATAATATAAGCCTGGGGCAATTCCAGTTGACCGACATACCACCTCTTCCCAGGGGAAAGGCACAGGTGGAGGTCACCTTTGAGATCGATGTGAACGGAATAGTAAAGGTATCTGCCCAGGATCTCTATACCGAAGAACAGACAGGCATAAAGATTGACGCCTCACACCTGTTGTCGGATGAGCAGGTAGAACAGGCGGTCAAAGAAGCTGAAGCGCATACCGAAGAAGACATAAAGAGACGCGGGGAGGTGGAGGTCAATATCCGGGCTGACAACATGATCCGGGCGGCAGAATCAATGATGGAGGAGAAACGGGAGAAAATACCAGCCTCCTATCTGCGTCAGATCGAGAGGGCCATATTGAACCTGAAAGAGGCCCTGGCAGAGGGTGATAGCAGCGTTATCAAAGCTGGAACGGAAGAGCTCAGGAAGTTGCTGGGGAAGATGTAAGTGGTAAGTGGTCATCATTAGTCCCTTCGGGACGTCATTCGATGGTCATTCGGTAGTCATTCAATGGTTATGTGATATTCATTTTTTTGAGGTGTGAGGATGCAGTTAGAAGAGTTGAGGGTTTATACCCTTTCAATGGAAATGGGTGAGAAGGTATGGAATGTTGTAGCGGAGTGGAACTACTTCGAAAAAGACACGGTTGGAAAACAACTGGTAAGAGCGGTTGATTCTGTGGCTTCGAATTTGAGCGAAGGATTTGGGAGGTATCATTACAAGGAAGCAATCAATTTTGGATATTATTCAAGAGGCTCGTTATATGAAACCAGGGCCTGGCTTACGAAGGCACATAATAGGGGTTTGATAACTGGTGAGCTCTTTCATCAATTCATGATGGAAATTAATGATATTGTTGTAAAGCTCAATAACTATATCAGATCTATCGGAAAACGAAAAACCACCGAATGACAACTAAATGACGGCGAAGCCCAATGACAACAGTATGGCGGCCGAAGGCCAAATGACAATTGACAATTTTCAATAGTCGATAGTCAATTATGAAGAGCTATGCAAAGAAATTTCCAAAAAACGAGTATCCCCAGGCTTCACGCAGGCGAGCAGATAATCTTAGAAAGCCAGGGGGCATATAAGAATAACTTTCGCTCTGGTTGGAAGGTTGCCCAATGCCTTTTGACCAACCAGAGACTCATTATGTACCAAAGGCCTGCAATTAGGTTTGAGATCCCGCTCAACGACATTAAGGGCATAGCAGTGGAAAGGCTTCACTATGTTCTCAGAAAAAGAGAATCCTTATGTATAGTTTATAAAGCCAGAGAGGGATCAGAGAAAGGGAGGATCTGGTTTGTTGTGAACGATTTGGAAAAGTGGAGGGAGAGAATAATCTCTCAAACCTCTCTTTTAACGGTCAATATCGAGACCATTCAAAAGATTGCTGCTCAATTAGGTTCGGATGGCAGGGATATATTGTTGTACCTGTGGGAGAACCATTACGCCAGGATTGATCAACTGGCCGAACTCATAGAAGCCCCGAGCCATATGCATGTCCTCATGGAGATCAGAGAGACGATCAACCCGGTTGCGGAAAAGATAGTTGGCATTCCGATTCTCTCCTTTGAAAGGTCAAAAATAGACCCGGAAACTGGAGAAAAGGTCTTATTTAGCTGGTGGCTGATTGGGCAACACGAGAAACGCACACAGAGTGAAGACCAACTATTGGATATATTCGATGAAGGCTCCCACATACAGGTAATTATGGAAGTGAGAGGAATGGAGGCATCGGATTTAAGGCTGGAGGTCGAAAGAGACCAGCTTACAATAAGATCGGAGAAGACCGGTTCCGCATGGAAGGAAATCATCCATCTCCCCGCTGATGTGAACCCTGATAACCACCAGATGCATCTAAAAAACAATCTGCTGGAAATCAAACTATTGAAGACTGAAGCCCGCCCTCCCCGTCCCGAGACCGGGACGGGATCGGGAGGTGCGACATGATTGTAACAAGCTGTTATCGCTGTAATACTTCGGAAGCGGAATCTGTAAAGCCCAAGCATTACAAACCAGGTCTGGGCCAGGGATTGAATATTGGGGGCCCCGTAAAAAGTCTCAACAACTTGTCATTTCGAGCGAAGCGAGAAATCTTGCTCATCTAACATAACGAAAAAATAAGATTTCTCCCGGAGCCTGCCCTGAGCGTAAACGCTAAGATTCCTCACTTCGTTCGGAATGACAGAAGCGAAGGGGTCGAAATGACACATTCACATAATCTGACTTTTTACGAAACTATCAAGATTGAATATTGATTATTGATAATTGATGAAGGTGAAATGAGGAATGAAAATAGGTAAAAGCTCAATAAGTTGGGGTAATAGCTACTGGATTCCCGCTTACGCGGGAATGACGAGATAAGCTGAGTGCCTGTCATTCCCGCGGAGGCGGGAATCCATAAAGGTGGCATACCAAAGCGCTTGCCCCAATTTATTGAGCAGTTACGAAAATAGGGTTTAGAAATTTAACATTCAATTGTCAATAGTCAATCGTGGGATGAATCATATTTTTGGTTGGAGTTTACTGTTGATGAAAACCTGTTGGAAAGAAAGCTTGTTGAACCTTTGTTAAAAGAAGCAGAGGAGCTTATAGCCATTTTCATCTCTTCAAGGAAAACTGCTAGAAATGATAAAGGAAGATAATGATCATTTTCATTGCAATAATCAATCGTCAATAGTCAATAATCATTAGTCAATTAAAATGGTACCTGAATATTTTCAAAACAAAGACCTTCGGTTGATCCTTTTTGGTGGAAAGGGCGGAGTAGGCAAGACCACCATGGCTGCAACTGCTGCCATTCACCTGGCCCGGTCTTCTCAAAACGACAAGAAGGTGTTGGTGATATCAACCGACCCTGCCCATTCCCTGTCGGATAGTTTTGGGATCCAGATAGGGGATTGTGTGACACCTATTTCAGTAGGCAGCCTCCGGCCCGGATGGGCCTACGGCCCGGAGGGTGAGCAGTGGGCAGTGGGCAGTAATAAATTGAAAATTGAAAATATCTACGCGCGTGAATTAGATGCAGCCAGGTTGTTAGAAGAGTTCAAACAAAAAAACGACCCTGTGATCAAGAAACTCGCGGAGAGGGGAACCTATTTCGACCGGCAGGATATTGCCGAGTTTTTTGATCTTTCACTTCCGGGCATGGATGAGGTCATGGCCATCATCGAGATGGCGAACCTTTTAAAGAAAAGAACCTATGACATCTTGATATTGGATACGGCCCCTACCGGGCATACTGTCCGGATGCTTAACCTGCCTGATCAGATGCAGAAATGGGTTGAGGTCATGGACCTGATGCAGCACAAGCACCGCTATATGTTCGAGCACTTTACCGGGAAAAAATATGTGAAAGACGAGTGTGATATTTTTCTCGATGACTTCTCCTCGGACATCAATAGGGTTAAAAAGATGCTCTCGAACAGGGAGTCAACTCGCTTTGTCCCGGTAACTATCCCTGAACCCATGAGTATCTATGAAACAAAGAGGCTGATTAGCTCTCTGGAGAAGATAAACGTTCCGGTGAAGGAGATTATTGTAAACCATGTAGCGAATAAGGCTTGCTGTGCATTCTGCGCTTCAAAAAAGGAGGATCAGAGACAGCCTTTGTCAGAAATCCAAGAAGTTTTTTCTCAATATAGATTGATCAAAGTTCCGGTGTTTCCCAGGGAAATTCAGGGACTCGAGGAATTGAAGGGGCTGGGGGATTATCTATTAGGGAGACCCAAACCTTATAGACCATCCAAAGAACTTTCCACAGATGAAGAGCCTCAGGCATTACTATCCCTTAATCCCGATCTGGAGTTCATCCTTTTTGGCGGCAAGGGAGGAGTGGGTAAGACCTCCCTTGCTTCTGCCACCGCCGTTCATCTGGCCCAGCGCAATCCAGAGAAAAAAGTCCTTATTTTCTCGACAGATCCAGCCCATTCCCTGTCCGATTCCTTTAAGGTAGACATCGGGGATAAGATCACGCCAATACAATGGGCAGCCTCCGGCCCGGATGGGCATATGGCCTGGAGGGTGGGCAGCAATAAATTGAAAATTGAAAATCTCTTTGCCCTGGAGATAGATGCAGATAAGCTGTTTGAAGATTTCAAGCAGGACTACAGAAAAGACATAGAGGATATTTTTGACAAATTTTTGGGTAAAGGGGTTGACATCAAGTTTGATCGTGAGGTCATGACAGAACTGCTTACCCTTGCGCCTCCGGGTCTTGACGAGATCATGGCTCTGGATAATATCATGGACCTGAGAGAGGAAGGGAAATTTGATGTGTTTGTACTGGATACCTCTCCTACAGGTCACCTTCTCCGCTTTTTAGAGCTTCCTGAGATGGTCAGGGAATGGCTGAAGGCGTTCTTCAGATTGTTGTTGAAATATAAGGGAGTGGTCAGGCTGGCCGGGGCGGCTGAAAAGGCGTTGGCCATGTCCAGGAATGTCAGGAGGATTCAAGAGGCCCTGGTAGACTCTAAAAGAACGGCTTTCGTGGCAGTCACGATCCCCGAGGCAATGGGTTTCCTTGAGCTGGAACGACTCATGGGTGCTTTGGATAATGCCAAGATCCCCTGTGAACATGTGGTAATTAATATGGTCGTTCCGCAAACAGATTGTGATTTTTGCTCATCCAGAAGGGTGGAGCAGCAGGGATACATCAAGAAGATTCACTCAAGATTTTCCGGCCATAGCATCACAAAGGTGCCCTTGTTTTCCCATGAGGTCAGGGGGGTGGGTGATTTGAACAAGATAGGCGATATTGTGTTTGGCGATTGATTTCTCAGCTTGCAAAATTGCCGGAGAGGATAGAAGGGAAAATGGATAAACGATTATGGTTAGGAGCATACCGCCGATAACAAGTATAGGCCCGCGTAGAAAACTTACCGGTTTAAAAAAGGGGGGAGAAGACAAAAGGTTTAAGCCGAAGGTTTACAGGAGACCGCGAGAGTGGATATATGAAACCAAGCCTATTTTTAAGAAAATAAGAGAACCTCTTGTGGATGTGTTTAAAGAAGCAAAAGAGGTGAAGATTATAATAGATATGGGCGGCTTTTCAAGAGGCGAAGTAAACATCGGTATAAAACCTGATAAGTATATTATTTTTGCCAAACACGGGGAACAGAAGTTCAAAGAGGAGATTGATCTGCCGCCAGATGTAGATATTGAGAAGACGGTGGAATATTTTAAAAACGGGATTTTAGAAATAACACTCCCTAAGAAAAAGGTTAAACGTAAATCTGTAAAGAAAAAAACAAGAGATTATTAATGAGAGAATAATATTGTTTACATTTTTCATTGTGCTTTATAACCCGGATAAGAATTAATTAATCAAACGTAGGGGCTTGATTCATCAAGCCCGGAATAGGGTTCGATAAACCCGCCTGCCGGATGGCGGGCAGGTCGAACCCCTACATTTTATGATATTTTGGCTCCAATATATGAAATCAAAAATGTAAACTATTTTATGATCTGAGCAATAACTCTTTTTAAGGAAAGGAAATTAAAATGAAAAAGAAACATACTATTTTAGTGGTAGATGATGAAGAAGCTGTGCTTAGGCTTTTTCAAAGGATATTAAAAAAGAAAGAATACGCAGTTCTTATGGCTAATAAGGGCAAAACGGCGTTAGAGCAGGTAGAGAGGAAAAGGCCGAATTTAGTAATTTTAGATTTAAAGATGCCCGGTATGAACGGAATTGAAATTTTACGCCGTATTAAAAGGATAGATGAAAATATAGAAGTAATTATAATTACTGGTTATGGGACAATGAAAACCGCCAAGATGGCAATGAGATTGGGGGCCTATGATTATATCACCAAGCCATTCGATACTAATTACATCAGGGCCCTTATAGAGGATGCCCTCTCACCTGTCTCTGATAGTCTTGCTCAAAAGGTAAGGGGTGATGAGGAGATCCTGAAAGAGACTTCGGTTTAAACAAAAAAAATACTCAGAATTGTGCCAGCGGATTCCTTAGATAAGATGGAGAAGGGGTGAAAAGGTAACTTCTCAAAAACTTCGGGTTTTGTAGGGGCTTGATTTATCAAGCCCGAAATGGAAGGGTTCGATAAATCGAACCCCCACACTTTACAATATGTGGCCAAAATTACTTTGCCGTCAAGTGTACCCGAACTTATTGATAAGTTACGTGAAAAGGCTGTAGAGGTCTTTCCCAAAATAGCCTGACAAAGCAGGATAGTATTGAAACAACTTATTGAAATTTTAACACAGCGATATCAAGGGGGATAAAGTATGAACAGAACACGGAAGACAATGCTGGCTATTGTTGTGGCGGCCGCAATTTCGATACCCTGCTGGCTGCTCGTGGTCGTGCCAGCGATGGAGAAGATGCATAATGAAAACCGCAGTCAGAGGGACTTTGCAGGCACAGAAGGAGTTTCTGAGGATAGCCAGATCATTGGTGAGTTACACCACAGTGTTGATATACTGGATAAAAGAGTTGACGAGGCCTTGGAGCAAGCAGAATATCGTATGAAGAATATCAGGCTTGTCCCTGTCGTGGTAACCGCTTACAATCCAGTAGCAAGCCAGACAGACAGCACCCCCAAAATTACTGCTTCAAATAAACGAGTTAGACTCGGGATCGTTGCCCTGTCCAGGGATCTCGAGAAGGAATTTGGCTTTAAGTTTGGAGATACTGTGGTAATTGAAGGGCACGGCTTTTTTGTCTTTGAGGACAGGATGAACAAGCGGTGGAGGAGGCGAGTGGATATTTTGATGTTTTCCATGGAAGCCGCCAGGGAGTTTGGGGTTCAAAGTTCGCATCTCATGGTGAGTGATTAGACCTCTTTTCCTACACGGTAGAGAAAAATAAATAGGTGCGACCTCTTTTCGCAGGAAAAAAGATCCTGAACAAATGGAGATTTAATAGGGAAAGTCTGAAGAGATGGCTGAGTGAAGGACAAGGAGGCGGACAGCAGGATTAATGAGAAAGTAAAAAATACAAGAGAATGACAAAAATAGATTCATATAAAACCAAGCAGCAACTCATAAATGAATTGGTAACGTTGCGCCGACGGATTGCTGAATGGGAAACCTCAGAGGCCGAAAATAAGGAAATACGAGACCAGCTTAGGCGTTCGGAGAAGAGGGCTGCGCTGGAACAATTCGCCCGCGGTATAGTACACGAACTGCGCAACTCTATAGGGGCTATCAAGAACGCCACTTACTTTCTCAACATGGCCCTGGAAGAGCCCGAGCCGGAGGTAAAGGAGGCCCTAAATATCCTTGAGAAGAATGTGACAAGATCTGAAAAGATCATCAGTGGCCTCCTTAGAAAACCCACTGTGAAAAAGGAGCTTTAAATACTCATCAATGATGATCACACAATTATTCGTGAAGGACTGATACCAAGTTGCAATCCTGTCATTGCGAGGAGCGAAGTGACGTGGCAATCTATCCTATTGAGCCCGCCCTGGCGCGACGTGATTTGAATATGCTACTGTTCCCGCTGATCCTGCAAGA
>JAUWZV010000136.1 GCA_030615105.1 Desulfobacteraceae bacterium | reverse complement strand
TAAGAAAATAGTCACCGAGTTTGCCCGGAAGATCTCGCGGAGAGGAAAGAATGATGCAGGTGTTAATGCCTACAAGAGTATGGGAACGCCTATGCTGGTTAAGATCGTAAACGAAGCTGGTGGTTTTCCAACCCGTTACTGGCAAAAGGGCACTTACAAAAACTGGGAAAGGATCAGCGCCGATGCCCTCCATGAACAATGCCAGGTTAAACCCCATGCTTGTCTTAAATGTTTTATAGCATGCGGAAGATTAAGTACGGTCAAAGAGGGGAGACATGCAGGCCTGAGGATTGAAGGTCCGGAATATGAGACTATTTATTCCTTTGGAGGCCTGTGCGAGATCGATAGTATACAAGAAATCATGTACCTCAACGACATCTGCGACCGGCTTGGCATGGATACTATCTCGGCAGGTAACTTAGTTGCCTTTACCATAGAGGCTGCTAAACAGGGAAAGATCCAATTGAAGATCGATTACGGTGATGTAGATGCTATTGCCAAACTTCTGGAAGATATCGCCTTCAGGAGAGGTATAGGTGATATCCTGGCCATGGGAATACAAAAGACTGCCCTGGAATGGGCAATGGAAGACCAGGCTATACATGTCAAGGGTCTGGAGCCAGCCGGTTATGATCCCAGGATATTAAAGGGAATGGGTTTGGCATATGGGATTTCCGATCGGGGTGCCTGCCATCTGAGGGCTACCTTTTACAAACCGGAATTGTCCGGAATGGTCGATCCGGATCAAATCCAAGGCAAGGCGGCCATATTTACAGAGTGGGAAGACCGATTAACTCTATTTGATGCCCTTATCTTATGCAGATTTTACCGTGACCTCTATCAATGGGAGGAACTGGCCACTATTATTGAGGGCACAACGGGCCTGAGGCTCACGAAGGAGGATATGTGTTCCATAGCCTCATCCATCACCGATAATACTCGCAGGTTCAATTTACGTGAGGGTCTGACAACAAGAGATGATCATTTACCTTCCCGCTTTCATAACGAGGCCTTAGAATCGGGCAAGGTGATTACTCGGGAGCAGATGAGTCAATTGCTGGAGGAATACTATCAGGCTCGAGGATGGGATAAGATGGGAATTCCACCAGGTAATTAAAAAAATAACAAGAGTCAAAAGATTAGTTACGTTAAAAAGTTGAGGCGCAATGGTTTCTTCGGCCAAATAGTAACGGTTCACCAATCTATCCGGCAATGCCAATCTCCTCCCCCCGGGCCGTAGGCAAGGCCATATCTATTTGCTGAGAGGGAGTGGCCAAATACTTGGGGTTTAACTGGCCATACCAAGATTCCCATAGGTTTTGAGAAACCTCAAATATTGGGCCACTGCAAAGCCCAGTGTTCCGCTAAAAATAGGCGGAACATCATGAGTGAGGAAGCAATTTTAGATAAGCTCCAAAAAAACTTGCTTATCAAAACGAAAAACTCTAGCATGGTTGTGCCCAAGGTTTGTTGGCAGCTTTTCAAGGTATATCCGGCATGGAGGATGAAAATGTATTCAGGTATGCCGGTGGGCTGGCTGGAGGTATAGGCATTTCTGTAAGGGGACATATGGTGCCTTGGCCCGCTTTATTAGGTGATATGTTCCAGTAGAATTCAAGGAGTTTGAGAGAGATGGAGGTCATGAAAAAAAATGTCCAGAGGTGGTGGGGAAGGCTGGCAGTTGAAAAAAGCAATTAATGAAAGGGGGTGGATCAAAGAGAGAATATTTTAGATATTTTTTACGATGGGAAAAGGCTAACGTTTGCTAATGGGATCTTTAAAAAAGGAGGTTAAAGATGAAAAAGATGACAGGAATATTAGGTATTGCTTTGTTTTTGGTCTTTATTTTAACACCTGCGGTTAATGCTGCTGAACTGCCAAAGGTTATCAAGATAGGTGGTCAGGGCGTAACATCTGGTAGTAAGGCCGATTACGGTCATCAAATGATAATGGGCGCCCAGATGGCCGTGGAGGAAATCAACAATTCAGGTGGGATACTTGGGAGCAAGGTGGAGATGAAGTTTATGGACTCCGAGATAAAAGCTGCTGTGGCTACCAAGAACGCCCGCTATCTGGTAAAGGATTGGGGAGCTCATTTTCTCTTCGGGATTGATTCGAGTGGAGTTTCTATGGCCTTGGCCCCAATCATGCCTGAATTGGACCGAATCCTTATTATCTGCCACGGTGCAACCCATAAAGTCAATGAGGAAGCCATTTTCAAAAAGGGCTTGCGGAATACCTTTAGGATCAGCGTCCCCACCTATCAAGATGGGACTCTCCCAGCCATGATCTTTAAGGATCGCCCAGAGATCAAAAGGATTGCCAGCCTGGCCGCTGCTTACAGCTATGGTTATTCTGCCTGGGAAATGTTTGAAAAGACCCTGAAGAAATACCGTCCGGATGTGGAGGTGGTAGGTAAAGCTGAGGCCCCATTCCTCCATATGGATTTTACCCCTCAGTTGAATGCCCTTATGGCAGCAAAACCTGATCTGATCCTCGCCACGCCATGGGGAGGCGAAGGCTTGATGATGTTGAGGCAGGCTATATTATTAGGCCTCTTCGAGCAACCCTGGTTTAAGGTGTGGTTCCAGTGCATGGGCGGCTCTATCGACATGGCGGAAGGCCTAACCCCCGATGTTAAGGCAGGAAAGTTTCATGGCAAACTGTGGGCTACTGCTCGATATCTATGGAACTGGCCGGATACACCAAGAAATAAGGCCTTCGTAGCTAAATTCAGGGAGAAATTTGGACGTTTTCCAAATTATTCGGCGGCAAATGTGCACACAGCAATATATGCCTTTAAAAAAGCTGTAGAACAGACCAAGAGTTTAGACACACAAAAATTAATTAAGGCCTTGGAAGGGATGAAGGTTCAGGCCCCTGACGGGGAAAGATGGATCAGACCCGAGGATCATCAGGCCTGCTACACCGTGCCCGCAGGTCATTATGTTTATGACAGAGCTGTATGTCCAAATGCTTATCTTAGCGATCTTGTTGTCATCCCATGGGAGAAATATTACCGCAATCCCCCAGACTACAAACTCCCGTAACATCTTCCAAACGATATAGAGTGGAATCTGCCCCGATTCCACTCTATATTTTGAAGGTTAAGCTCAATCAAGAGGCACAGAATGAGCAATTTTATCTTTCAGGCGCTAAACGGTCTAAGTTCAGCCATGTTTTTATGGTTGGTTGCTGCTGGTTTAACCGTTGCTTTTGGAGTATGTGGAATCTTAAATGTTGCCCACGGTTCCTTATATATGATGGGTGCTTATTTCGCCTTTACCTCTTTTCAAATCTTGGGTCTCAATTTTTGGCTTTCCTTAGTCTTCGCCTTGATAGGTGCAGGTATTATCGGTTTCTTGATGGAGCGATTCTTCTTGCGCCGCATCTATGACCAGCCCATCGAGTTTCAGTTAATCCTGACCTTTGCATTCATTCTTGTCTTTGATAATCTCACAAAGATGATTTGGGGAACGATGCTTATCATTCCCACCATGCCAAGTCTATTCCAAGGAACTATTCCTATCGTTGGCAGGCCTTTCCCTATCTATAATCTCTTTATTATATTTGCCGGAATTGCGGTAGCTCTAATTATCTGGGTTATATTAAACAAGACCTGGTGGGGAATGAAGTTGAGGGCCGCTGCCTCGCAGAGAGAAATGGCCAATGCTATTGGCATCAATATTCCTATGCTCTTTACTGCTGCCTTTGTATTTGCTGCCCTGTTAGCTGCGATCGGTGGTGCTCTAAGCACCCCGATCAGGGTGTGCGACTCAGGGGTAGGTGGCGCGGTCATTATCCAGGCATTTGTGGTCACCGTGATAGGGGGCTTAGGGAGTCTAAAAGGTGCCTTTGTTGGTGCCCTCATTATAGGCGTCATAGGTGCTCTCTGTACCCTGTATGTTCCGTTTATCGAGCTTTTTGTGCTGTACCTAATCATGGCTGTTGTTTTGATCATTCGACCACAAGGATTATTTGGGGGTGAGAGATGACAGGGTTAAAAGATACTCTCGCTTTAAGTATTAAGAGGCACCGATCTCAGTTGTGTTGGCTGGGCGCTTTTATTATTTTCCTTTTTATTCTCCCTCTTTTCTCTGGTGATTACATCTTATACATGGTGATGCGGATGGCCATCCTCTGCCTCCTTTCATATAGCGTGAATCTCCTTTTGGGGAATACAGGGCTCCTTTCTTTTGGGCAGGCCGGGTTTTACGCCTGTGGGGCTTACGCCTGTGGTAAGGTATTATTGGCAGGGACATCCCTTTTGCCTGGAATCATAATAGGGGTAGCTGTCGCGGCCATCGTTGCCATCATTTTGGCTTTTTTTTGTGTAAGGCATACCGCCATATATTTTGCAATGATTACCCTTGCCTTTGGTATGATGATCTTTTCTTTGGCCGAGAAATGGGTAAAGTTTACCGGGGGAGATGATGGTTTAATTGGGATACCACGGGCCTCACTCAACTTCTTTTATATTTTCAACATCAAAATGAACACAATTCCCGCTTACTATTATTTTGTAATTGTCGCAACACTGATCGCCATCTATTTCATCTATCGAATCCTTCATTCTCCTCTGGGGTTGATTTTTCAAGGGATTCGTGACAGCGAAACCAGGGTTTCTTTCGTTGGCATTTCTGTGAGAAAGAGTCGTCTAATCTGTTTTACGATCGCTGGAATATACGCTGGTCTGGGGGGAGCTCTTTTTGCCCCTCTAGAACAAACGATAACCCCATCTACCTCTCACTGGATTACATCTACTGATCCGATTATAGCAACCCTCTTAGGGGGCATGTATAGTTTTAGCGGCCCTATAGTAGGGTCAGTGGTATACTTTTTATTAAAGGATATTATTGTTCGTCTTACCATGAACTGGATGCTTATCCTGGGCACTATAATAATTATTTTGGTCTTAGCCTTCAGGGGAGGCGTAATGGGTGCATTTCACGCATACATATCACCGCGTCTGAAATAGATCTTACGACAAGGAGTAGAAATGGGCGATGTAATTCTAAAAACAGAGGGACTCACAAAATCCTTTGGCAAGTTTAGAGCCATAGATACCGTAGATCTGAAATTTAAATCTGGCATAATTACGTCTATTATCGGTCCTAACGGAGCTGGCAAGACGACAGCCATCAACCTCTTAACAGGGGCCCTGCATCCTGACAAAGGTGAGGTATTTTTTAAAGATAAGGATATCACCTCCCTTACCCCTGACCAGAGGGTTAAGCATGGAATCGCTCGCTCCTTTCAGATAATGAATATCTTCCCCATGTTAACTGTCCTCCAGAATATTGAGCTTCCACTTTTATCCCTTTTAGGTAAAAACCTGAAATGGTTTCATACTGTTTCGCATTATCAGGATGTTGCTGAGGAAGCGGAAAAAATCTTAAGGGAACTCTCCCTCTGGGATAAAAGGAATAAGGTTGCTGGGGAGCTATCTCATGGAGATCAGAGGGCACTTGAAATGGGTATGGCTATCGCCTCCAAGCCGGAAATTTGTTTTCTTGATGAGCCGTCATCCGGCATGAATCCAGTGGAAAGGGCTGCAATACTCGAACTCATCAAGAGATTGGCTGAAGAGGGAACTACTACCTTTGTTATCATCGAGCACGACATGGATGTGATCTTCGCTCTTTCAGAGTGGATTATCGTCATGAATAAAGGAGAGATTCTTGCTGAGGGGAAGCCAGACGATATTCGACAAAATAAAGAGGTCGTGGAAATCTATCTTGGGGAGGAGGTATAACGGCCATGGTATTAGAGGTAAACGATATAGTTACCTTTTACGGTCAAAGTCTGGTCTTAGATGGAGTCTCTTTGGAGGTGGACAAAGGAGAGGTGGTTGCCCTTTTAGGCCGAAATGGGGCAGGTAAGACAACTACCTTGAGGAGTGTAATGGGGCTTACTCCCCCCAGATCGGGAAGCATCAAACTCTTAGGGATTGAGATTGTTGGGAAAGTACCCTTTCAAGTTGCAGCCTTGGGGATTGGCTATGCTCCTGATGACCGGCGGATATTTCCTGATCTGACCACTGAGGAGAACCTCTTGCTGGCTGGTCACCTGAGCAAGAGAAAAAATGGAGATTGGTCAGTTGAGAGGGTCTACAATCTTTTTCCGGTCTTGAGGGATGTGAGAACCAGAAAGGGCGGGTTTTTAAGCGGTGGGGAGCAGAAGATGTTGGCCTTAGGTCGGGCCCTGATGACTAATCCTGCCTTAGCTCTAATTGATGAACCCTCAGAGGGGCTAGCTCCATTAATGGTGGCAGCACTAGCTAAGGCCATAAGGGAGATTAGGGATACTGGGGTAACGGTGTTTCTGGCCGACCAAAATGTGCGCTTCTGTCGAAAAACTGCTGATAGGGGATATATAATTGAGAAAGGAACTATTCAATATCAGGATGCAATGAAAAACATATTGGAAAATGAGGAGATAGTGAAAAAGTATCTTGTAGTCTAACAGTTAACTCCATGGAGGTAATCGTGGTTTCATCAAGATCATCCCAATATCCTCAATACTACGCAGAAGATATTGAAACAATGGACCGAGAGAGGCTGGAA
>JAUWZV010000002.1 GCA_030615105.1 Desulfobacteraceae bacterium | reverse complement strand
CTGGATTACATCAGCAGTGAGATTAAACGACTCCTGAACGTTGATGGGGCGATTGTCATATTGCTGGATGAGGAGAAGAAGGAACTCTTTTTTTTGGGAACGGCCTATGAGGATAGAGACACCGAGAAAAGAGCAAAAGAGATTCGTTTTCCTGCAGATAAAGGTATATCAGGTAAAGTCATCAAAACTGGTAAACCAATCATTGTTCATGATACATCCAAAGATCCGAATTTTTATTCAGTAGTGGATAAGCAACTTGAATATGATTCCCGTAATATGCTGGATGTACCTTTGAGAAGTAGTGATCGAATTATAGGGGTTTTATGTGCCATCAATAAAAAGGAAGGGGTTTTTGATAACACAGATGTTGATCTATTAGGCATGATAGGGGGAACCGTTGCCCTTTCTGTTGAAAATGCCAGGGTTTCTAATGAGCTAAAAAAGGCATACAAGGAGGTTACAAGCTTGAACCGGGCAAAAGACAACGTTATCAACCACCTATCCCATGAATTGAAGACACCTGTCGCAGTCCTGGCTAGTTCTTTAAACATACTAACAAGAAAATTGGTGGCTCTTCCTGAAGAGACCTGGAAGCCGGCCATAGAAAGGGCCCAAAGGAATCTGGATCGCATAAAGGATATTGAGTACGAGGTGGAAGATATTATGCGGGATAAACAACACAAGACCTACGGTCTCCTTTCCCTGATACTCGATCAGTACACCGATGAATTGGAAAGTCTTATTGCTGAGGAGGTTGGAGAGATTCCCATAATTGAACGTGTTAGAAAACGCATTGAAGAAATATTTGGCCCCAAAGAGATCGTACCAGAAGAAGTTTTTCTGGATGAATATGTCAAGGAAAGACTTAAGTGTGTTGAACTATTATTTTCACACCGCCAGGTTGAAATCATAAGCAACCTTGCTCCTACACTACCCATATATGTACCTCTGGATCCTTTGCAAAAGGTGATTGATGGCCTGATAAAGAATGCCATAGAAAATACTCCTGATGAGGGTAAGATAGAAGTCGTTGTCCAAAAAAAAGGAAAAGGTTCTGAATTGGAGGTGCGTGACTACGGCGTTGGTATTATAGAAGAAGCTCAGAGACGGATATTTGAAGGTTTCTTTGCTACACAAGATGCGATGGGCTATTCCTCAAAAAGACCTTATGATTTTAATGCCGGGGGGAAAGGGGCGGACCTGTTACGTATGAAAATATTCTCCGAGCGGTATAATTTCAAGATAGATATGACCTCTTCAAGGTGTCGATTTATACCCAAAGAGAGTGATATCTGTCCTGGCAGGATTAGCATTTGCACCTTTTGCACAAACAAAGAAGATTGTCATCATTCAGGGGGAACCACTTTTTCTCTGTATTTCCCGCCAGCTCCGAAACGGGATCGGTCTACAAGGGCTAAAGGCTCTATGAGAAAGTCTAAATTAGCTCAAAAATGAACATTGCTAAACTCTCAAGGTCATTATTTGCTCCTTAAGAGAATAGGGTAGGGTGGATGATTGTTATGCCAAGCATTTATTAAGATGGAGGTTGTTCCATGAAATATAGTGAGCTGATCGTTGAAAGAGAGGGGTCTCTGGTTACGGTGACCCTGAACCGACCGAAACCATTAAATACCCTATCTGTGCTTATGCTCAGGGAACTCAAAGAGGTTGCTTTGAGCTTTCAGAATGATCCAGGTATCCGTGTTGTTATCCTGACCGGGGCTTCAGAGGTGTTCAGTGCCGGTTTGGACCTCAAGGATCCAGAGGTCCAAAAAATGGTAAGTGGGACTATGGATGAAAGGCGAGAACGGGTCATGTTAGGACCGCGTGCCTGCCGCGCCTGGGAAGAAACTGAGCCGGTCACCATTGCAGCTATCGAGGGATTTTGCGTGGGAGGTGGTGTCTCACTCGTGATTTCCTGTGATTTTCGAATCATGGGACAGTCTGCATTCATGCGTATACCTGAGATTGAATTGGGATTAAATTATAGCTGGGGCTCCATTCCTCGATTACTTCATCTTATAGGGCCTGCTAAGACCAAACAAATGATCTTGTTGGGGGAGCGGGTGTCGGCAAAAAAATGCCTGGCGTGGGGTCTTGCTGAAGAGGTGGTTACGGATGGAACAACTATGGAAGCTGCTATAGCTCTGGGTGAGAAGATTCTCAAAAAACCGCCTATACCCGTTTCTATGACAAAACAGGCCATAACCACTATAACCGCTGCTCTTGATAGAGCAGGTATTTATATGGATGCAGATCAGTTTCTTCTTACTACCTATTCAAAAGATCACGAGAGAGGGCTTGCCGCTTTTCTGAATAAAAAACATAACAATAGTTCTTGATCAAACCCACAAAAACTCTAGAAATATGGGTATGCCTTATTAAACATTAAATATTTTACCCAAAAAAATAAATATTGCGACTCGACTTTTGAACGTTAGTAAATGTTTATGCATAGCAAAGGAGAAATAATGTACGATTATGTCATTATTGGATCAGGTTTTGGAGGAAGTGTTTCCGCATTGCGTTTGGCTGAGAAAGGTTACAAGGTAGTAGTTTTGGAAAAAGGCAAACGCTATGGCACTAAAGACTTTCCCCATACCAATTGGAATCTTCGTAAATATTTATGGATATCTCAGTTAGGGCTTTATGGTATCTGGGTTCTTTCGTTACTCAAACACGTTTTTATTCTTCATGGCGCTGGTGTCGGTGGCGGAAGTCTCAATTATTGCAACCAGCTACTCGTGCCGTCAGATGAGGTTTTTAAGAAGCCAGAATGGGGACCGGGCGACTGGAAAGCGAAATTAGCACCCTTTTATGATCGAGCTAAGCGGATGCTAGGAGCAATCCCCTGTCCTCGGGTAGGAAAGGCGGATGAAATTTTGGCGGAAATTGGAAAAGAAATCCGTGGGGAAGATACTTTCCATATCAATGAGGTAGGCGTTTTCTTCGGCGAACCGGATAAAACAGTACCCGATCCTTATTTCCATGGGGAAGGCCCGGAAAGAACAGGTTGTACTTTCTGCGGTGCATGTATGATTGGATGCCCCGTTGGTGGTAAAAATACGCTTGATAAAAACTACCTTTATCTGGCAGAAAATAAGTATGGTGTTGCGATTTATCCTGAAACGGAAGTCATTGGCGTTCGTCCTTTAGATGAAGGCTACGAAGTTCTTAGCAGAAAATCGACTGGTTTTCGTCATCCAAAAAAAATCTTCCAAGCTTATGGTGTTGTGTTCAGTGGGGGGGTCATGGGATCTGTAAAATTACTCATGGAGTGCAAAAGCAAAGGCCTGCTGCCCAGACTTTCTGATCAATTGGGTAACTTTGTTCGTACCAACTCTGAAGCTTTGCTTAGCGTAAGAGCCAACGATAAGCACGCGGATTATTCCGATCAAATCGCAATTACATCAGGGATTTATCCAGATGAAAATACTCATGTTGAAGTTGTGCGGTTTAATAAAGGCTCCGATGTTATGGGGATTTTGGGAACATTACTTACTGATGGCGGCGGTCGCATGCCTCGTTGGGTGAGATTTCTTGGTAATGTATTGCGACATCCATTAAAGTTTTTGAAATCCCTTTGGATCTTTGGCTGGGGGGCGCGGACGCCTATTCTGCTGGTTATGCAGACATTAGAGAATCACATTCGTTTTGATTACAAGCGTCGTTGGTGGCGTTTGGGTAAACGAAGTATGAATTCTGAACTTGTGCCTGGATCTAAAAAAATACCATCTTATATTCCCATCGCCAACAAGATTGCTAGGCATATGGGTGAAAAAATAGACGGTCAGCCCATGAGTTCATGGCCAGAGGTGCTTTTCGACGTCCCAACCACAGCCCATATATTAGGCGGAGCTGTGATGGGCGAAACCCCTGAAAAAGGAGTAGTAGATTTTACTGGAGAAATCCATGGTTACCCCAATCTCTACATTGTGGATGGCTCCAATGTACCTGTTAATATTGGGGTGAATCCGAGCCTAACTATCACCGCTATGGCAGAATATATTATGTCGCAAATGCCTAATAAATAGGCAATGTTCTAAGGCAGAGGCATTAAGGTTTAGGGTTAATGGCTGTTTCCGAAAGGCGATATCAGATAAAAGATTCCGCTGTGTTTTGTAGTAGCCAAGAAGAAAATTGGACCTAAACATTTGAACGTTACAAATAATTTGAAGGGAAACAGACAACAACGGCCTATTAGATCAGTGGAAAAGAATAATGCTGGCAACGAGCCAGATCCTAAACTCAATGAAACCTTGCCGATAAACGAGGCCCGACTTTGTGACAGAGTCACTTCAAACTAAAACATACCCTATTAATTTCTAAGCTTATTGTTGAGTATGTGTATCTCTTTTTTATTATGTCCTTATATAGGTGAATCTAATGGTCGTTTCAAAATGGTGTATATAGGCTTTAGAAATGGATTCTATTGATTGGTCGGAAATACACTATTTTGAAGAGGCCCCATACAGAGACGTGTTTAAGGAAATAAAGCAAAAAAAGAGATACTCATACCCTTAACCTTGACGTTACCCTGGACTTTGTGGCCTTTCTATTTCTTGATGGTGATGTAAAAACATGATAGGATTAATAGATTATAAATATAAGGAGGTTACATTATGTATCAATATGGAACTAAAGAATGGGATGAAAATTATGCCAAAATAGTTGAGGAAAGAAAAAAATCAGAACAAAAACCTTACATAGTGGGTACTCCGGAATGGGTTTCTGAATTTGAAAAAAAGATTCAAGGGGATGAACGATACAAAGAGATTGCTAAAAACTGGGAAGGCTCAGTGGTTCTGGTTCTTAAGTCTGACCCTCAGGCCGGATTAGATAACGATATTTTTATTTTCATAGATTTATGGCACGGTGAATGCCACTCAGTTAGAATGGTCCCAGGCGAGGCAGGTAGAAACGGGGATTATGTTCTTGAAGGAGAGTATGAAAGATGGAAAAGAATAATGAAGAAGGAGCTTAACGTAGTCAAAGAGCTAGCCACTCGCAAGATAAAATTAGTGCCCTTTGAATTCAGGAAGGCAGCAAAACTAACGGCTGCTGCCCAAGCATCTATTAGATTAGTAGACCTGTCAGGTCAAGTGAGCGATATATTTCCCGATGACCTGGAATCAGAGAAAGTCAAGGCATTTAAAGCCCTATTAAAAGAATTGAAAACTAAATTCGGTATATAGGCGCAAGGAGGGAGTGCACAGGAGATGGATTTTAGATATACTTTTTTAGGTGCAATACACTACGGTCTATATTCTAGGCACTATGCGATTTAGGGAGGTGAAAAAATGTTTGGGTTGATGGGAAAGATTTTAAGAGTGAATTTAACAGAGGGAAAAATCCTCAAAGAAGAGATACCCGAAGAGATGGCAAAGAAATTTTTAGGTGGTCGGGGGTTAGCCAGTAAATATTTATTTGATGAAAATAGACCAGGAATAGATCCTTTAGGGCCGGAAAATAAGCTTATCTTTATGTCCGGTCTCGTGACTGGAACCGCCTCTCCTAGTGCCAGTCGTTACAGTGTTGTTACTAAATCTCCTTTAACCAATATCTGGGCTCAGTCCAGTTCAGGAGGTCGGTGGGGGGTTGACCTTAAACATTCAGGTTTTGATGGCATTATTTTCGAAGGCATATCTGAAAAGCCAGTTTACCTAGTAATTGATAATGAAAAGGCTGAACTCAGAGATGCAACTGATTTTTGGGGTAAGAATGTTTCAGAAACGACTAAACTGCTTAAACAAAAATTAGGTGAGACATTCAATGTTGCCAGTATTGGTATAGCTGGAGAAAATCTCGTTAAATACGCAGCAATTATGAATGACCTTCATCGGGCGGCTGGTCGATGCGGCGTGGGGGCTGTAATGGGCTCTAAGAGATTAAAGGCTATTGCAGTGAGGGGAGCAAGAAAAATCCAAATTGCCGATGAAAGGGCTTTTAAAAAAGTAGCTGATAAACAATTTGAGCTTCTCGGTGAATCTATCTTAAGTGCCGGCTTAGAGGCATATGGGACAACTTTAGTTTTAGATATGGTCAATGTCTGTGGGGGCTTGCCAACCAGAAACTGGCAAACTGGAGTCTGCTCGTTTGTTGAGAAGATAAATGGAGAGGCTTTAAGTGAAAAGGTCCTGGTACGCCCTGTGGGTTGCTTTGCCTGTCCAATTAAATGTGGCCGGGATTCAGAAATCAGAAAAGGCCCTTATGCTGGACAAAAAGGTGAGGGACCAGAATATGAAACCGTCGGAACTTTTGGGGCAATGTGTGATATCTCCGACTTTGAAGCAATTACAATGGCTCACTATCTCTGCAATGATTATGGTCTGGATACTATTTCAACTGGCAGTACGATTGCTTTCATAATGGAATGCTTTGAAAAAGGAATTATAACAAAGGAGAGTGCCGGAGGGATGGAAATATATTTTGGCAATTCCGAAACTATGATAAAGCTTGTTCACAAAATTGCCAAACGGGAAGGTGTTGGAGATCTATTGGCTGAAGGGACCAGACGAATTGCTCAAAGACTGGGTCAGGGATCAGAAAGATTTGCTATGAATGTTAAGGGCCTTGAACTGCCAGCATATGATTCAAGAGGCGCAAAGATTACTGGTCTTGCCTTTGCTACTGCCAATCGCGGCGGTGACCATATCACTGCCTATGTCCAGGGACCAACTTTTCTTGCCACTCCCTTTCTAGTGATAGAGGAAAGTGAAATCAAGGATCCTCTCCAAGAAAATCCCGAGGAAGCGAAGGTAGTTAAAGATATGGAAGATGCTTTAACGGTTTTTGATGCAGCCGGATCTTGTAAATTCATGGGAATGTCTTTGGATGCCAAGGAATGGTCGGATATAATTGCAACCCTTACTGGCTGGGAGTTTGGGGTCGAGGAATTTAGAAAAACCGGTGAAAGAATTTACAATCTGGAAAGAGCCTTCAATGTGAGAGAAGGGCTCACTCGAGCCGACGATACCTTACCAAAGAGATTATTGGAAGAGCCCCTTCCCGAAGGTCCAGCAGTAGGTCAAGTCAATAAATTAGAAATTTTTTTGGATCCTTACTATGAATTCCGCGGTTGGGATAAAAACACTGGCAAGCCAACCCCAGAGAAATTGAGAGAATTAGGACTGAAGGAAATTATCAACCAAATTTATAAAGGTGAAAAATAGATGGAGTCTTATGCTGATAAACCCTGGCTGAAGAGTTATAAACTAGGGCCCTTTAAACTTAAAACCACTATTGAGTATCCAAAAAAACCTCTATTTACAATTCTAGACGAAACAGCAGAAGAATTCTCAGGGAAGGATGCTTATTATTATTTTGGAAAACGAATGAAATATCGAGAACTAAAACGCCAGGTGGATAAATTGGCAAATGCCCTTATTGCTCTTGGCACAAAAAAGGGAGACACAATAATCGTCTTTCTCCCAACTTGCCCTCAGTTCATCATTAGCGATTTTGCCATTCTTAAAACAGGAGCTATCCTTGTCCCTTGCAGCCCGATCCTAAAAGCACCTGAATTAAGACACCAGGTGCTAGAATCAGGAGCTGAAACAATCATTTGTTTTGATAAGCATCTTGATCTGGTTAACTCAGTGAAAAGCGGAACAAGGCTTAATAATATTATTGTCACTTCCCATGAAGATTACTCTCCTGCTGAATCGGAAGAAATAAGAGAAATACCCGGTACTTACCATTTGAGAAAATTGATTGCGGATCATGAGGCTAAAGCTATAGATGTAAAAATTGATCCAACAGATGATCTAGCCATTCTAGCTTTTACTGGCGGATCAACAGGTGTGCCAAAAGGTGTCATGATAACACACTATCAAAGGCTAGCTAATATCCTTCAGGGACTTCCATGGATGATGGCTCCTTTTCCAACCTACAGAGGGAGTGCCTCTTCTTTATTGTCCGTTCCCATTTTTCATGCCTTTGGGCATTATATTATGCAGTCTTGTATCTACTGGGGGATAAAAATTTTTTTGGTACCTGATCCCAGGGATACTAATATGATTGTTCAATTGATGAATGAATATCGTCCATTTTTGCTATTTATGGTTCCTACACAACTATTAAAGTTGGCTCAACCAGAAATAGAGATTAAACGAATGCCCGTGATGGTTATGTCAGCAGCTGCCCCTCTTCCTGCCGAAGTTGCTCAAAGACTTGAGGAAAAAATAAAGATGCCCATCTCTGAAGGCTATGGTCTTACTGAAAACGTTGCCAGCCATATCAATATTTCTGCCTTTGCGAAAGTCACACGCTTTGCAACTTCAGCCAAGCCTGGTATTGGACTACCCGTTCCTGATACTGATATAAAACTAGTGGATCCCGATACTGGAAAAGAGGTTCCCTTTGGTGATGTTGGTGAGATTTGGCTAAGGGGTCCCCAGACTATGAAAGGTTACTGGCCGGATGCTGGTTCGGGCCTCGAAGAGGACGGCTGGTTGAGAACCGGTGATCTCGGTAAGATGGATGAAGATGGTTATTTTTATGTGGTAGATCGAATCAAAGATATGATCAATATTTCTGGAATGAAGGTTTATTCCATAGAAATCGATGAATGTTTATTTAAACATCCAGCTGTAGTGGGAGCGGTAACAATTGGTATTCCTGATCCCGAGAGACCGGGCAGCGAAAGAATAAAGGCTTTTATCAGATTGAGAGATGATTTTAAAGGAAAGGTGGAAGCCCAAGAGATCATTGATTACTGTCGGGAAAAAATGGCCGCATATGCTGTTCCCAAATTTATTGAATTTAGAGATGATTTACCCTTAACTGTGACTGAGAAGATATTTAAGCGCGCCTTAAGAGAGGAAGAGATTAAAAGAATGAAAGAAAAAGGGGAGATCTAATTTTCTATCATTTTTCTTTAACAAACCTTGGGCTTCTACTCCCTGAAAGCCTGAAATTTGAATTCTGCTGAGGTTAGGATAACAACTATCCTCCTGCAATCTGAGGGAAAAGCGCTACCTCATCTCCCTCCTTTAATTCAGTGGCAAGCCGTTTCGGCAGGAATATATAATGGCGGCCATTTACTAAAATCGAAATATGGTTCTTTACTTCTTTGGTTTTCGGGTCAAAGATCAAATCCGAGAAGCCCTCTCCAAATCTATTGGACAAATCTTTCAACACATCCCCTAGAGAGGCATTTTTCATCTCAATTTCTAACACAGCCTTATTGTCCATTGCTTTTCTAAGGGTAAAATATCCCTTTACCTTGATCTTCATCTCAGAACTTGAAAAATTCTAAAGGTATCTCTTTCCCCTTGATGTAAGGGGAAAGAGATGAATGGTAACTTTTTTGCTATGATATATTATTTGACGATAAGCTCCTCCAGTTTTCGCTTGGGCACATGGTGGATGTCTTTTTCGTCTCGCCAGTAGCGGATATCACCTCCTGGCTCAAGATCTTCAAGAACCACTGTCTCTGCAGGTTTACCCAAGGCCAGAACGAGCCTGATCATGAGGTGATCAGGGATATCCAGCTCGCGCCGTAGCCTTTCCTTTTGAATTGCCCCCATCATGCATCCTGCAAGACCCTTCTCTACAGCTCCCAGAAGAATTGTCTGGGCGGCAATGCCATCATCGCACCACCAGTCCTTGGTGATCGTCTCGTCTATAAGGATCACGATGTAGGCCGATGGCCGCTGCCCGGGAGTAGGGCCATCCCAATCCTTAAGGTAGGCAGCCCAGGTTAGGCAAGGGAAAATGCGGGCATTTGTTTGGGGGTCAGCAGAGAGGATGTACTTGAGGGGCTGACGGTTGGCTGCCGAGGCAGTGCATCGGGCAAGTGCCACCAGCTCTACCAAGGTATCTCGCGGGATAGCGTAGGATTCTTCAAAGCGTCGACAGCTCCGGTTGCGTGAAACAAGGTCATGTAGACTGTTCATGACGTTTCTCCTTTTAGTGAGTTTCTTGTGTGAATGGTAAAAAAATTTCCGTTTGGGTTATTGTAATATAGGATAAAGAAGCTTGTGGGTCAATAGGTAAGCGTACAATGTAGCAGATACTTGTAATTGTGATTGATTTGATTTGACTATTAACATATTATTAATAAATACAGGGTGTTCATAGTTTACCTAACATCGTTTCGTATCTTATTTTATACATATATATCATAATTCTTCCCTCTTCCAGCGCTGGCCAGATCTCCCAGGATGAGGACGGGAACGGAGTATAGTCAAGCGGATCTCTATAGCCGACGGCGGCAGCTGAAGTCCTATAATCGTGTTTGAACGTGCTGGCCTAAGTGTGGTATAATCTCACCTCCAAGTTGGAGCCGAGAGTTATATTCGGATGAATTTCCGACCTTTTTACGACCGGGTCCAATTCCCAATCGGTCGAGGGAGCATATCAACCTTGGATCTCCGGATATTGATAAATGACGGGATTGCGTAAAATGATTAAGAAAAGTTTTCTATACCTCATTATTTTATTTGGCTTTCCTGGCTTAAGACAAGCTACAACTTATTATGTTTCTCCAAATGGCTCAGACAGTTACAATGGCACGAGTTTATCCACACCATTTAAAACCATCTAAAAAGGCAGCAGATGTTGTTAATCCAGGGGATAAGGTCTACATCCGAGATGGAGTCTACCGCGAACTATCAAAAATTGCGCTGAGGACCATGGGCGTAAGCCCATGGGTGAAAGCGCTTTTGAGGTTTTGTAAATGTGCACGATTTTGGTAAATATGGTATATTTATATTATGCAAATACGACTCAGTGCACATGGCGCATACCATCATCAATTTCACGTTGTTTGGATCCCCAAATATCGTAAAAAAATATTAAAAGGTGAATTAAGAAAGTTCATTGAAAAACGATTGTTTAATGTTCAGGATTATCACCCTGATGTTGAAATTGAAAAATACAGTATTCAACAGGATCATATTCATTTGATCATCATAATTCCTCCCAAATATGCGGTTTCCGACATCGTCGGTAAGATTAAGGCCAACACAAGTCGAGAAATACGAAAACGTTTCTCATGGGTGAAAAAGATATATTGGCGCAATGAATTTTGGTCACCGGGATTTTTTACCTCCACAGTCGGTATTAATGAAGACGTCATCAAAAGATATGTGGAGTTTCAAGAGAAAATTGATAAAGGTCAATTGCAACTGAGTTTCGATTTCAAATTTTAAGTGCCACGGGCGTAAGCCCGTGGGTAGCTACAATTTTATATAAATAATCTAATTACCTTTACTAAAGTTTTAAGGGGAAATGGCTTCATCAGTACAAAATCAAACAATTGCTTATTAATATCATCTCCAGATCTGGTAATGGCCACTATCGGTGTACCTGGCTTATCTGAGCTTCTAATGTATTTGGCTACTGCATTACCGCTCATCCCCGGCATAGTAACCTCGGTAATTACCAGATCGAAGTTGTAACCGTTGTTAAACAATTCGATTCCCTCTTCCCCATCTTGAGCATCTTTCACCTCATAGCCCAACTCTGGAAGGAAGCTCAGAATGCCATCCTGATCATCGATAACCATGATGCGAGACATGATACCTCCAATCTATTTATTAATTGTAATATTTTGATAGAATTCAATTCTGATAAAAGATTATAGAAACAAAAGATATTGTATGTCAAGTGGAAAGTTAGCACAATATATAGTGATGCCAAGGTATCAAATATCGGAAGGTCTGCAGAGATGATGAGTGATCCAGACCGATGATGTAATAGCGGCTAGGATTATGTCTTCGGTTCCGAATTTGGAGATATAAGCCCCATTGAAGTTTCATAAGGAAATATCGCAATCAAAGGAATTGGTAATCAGTGCGGACAAAATAAAGGAAAGGATAGCGCATGGAGGGCTTACAATGGATAGGCAGAGGATCTTCTTAAAAAGAAGGCGAGGGTAGCCAATAAGTCAAGAAGTATTGCTACGGATTAGAAGCTGAGAAATTGTATTTAATAATTGCAAAGCAATTCAATATGGGCCAAGGACAGACATATGGCCCTATTCGACCTAAGAAGTTGTCAGATGTTTCGACTTGAGCCTTGTTTTTTAGTTTTGGTTCGGGTTCAAGGAGTTCCAGCAAATCCGCGCCAAGCACTGCCCGTGGCATGGATGATGACGTCAATGGGCTTCCCGGGTATGATATCATTGATGGGTACCCCCATATTGAATACCTTATTACAATTGCCTGGCCCCAATTACTACACGGACTGCTGAAAAAAGGTGAGCACATCCATCCCAAGGTCTTCCGATATTTGTTTGGTGGATTTTAAGAACTATCCAGAGCATTTCTGAGGAAATCAGGTATCGCTGGGGCTGTCCGAGAATAGCCATTTATCATTAGCTCCAAGAACAAAATAATATGAAAATCTAAGCCAAGATGTTAGGGTAAGTGTTAACAGTCTATTGATTTACTAAGGAGGTCACAGAATTAAGTATTGCATTTTTTACTTAAATATGATATAATTTAATTATATACAGATTGGAATAATGGAACAGATAGAAGATTATTAAAAGCTATTTGAATTCAATAAGTAATATAAATTCTGAGATGTCTTCTAATTCAAGTAGGCCAAATAAACAAGAGGTGCTTTGAAAATGTCCGTAAAGAAAATCCTAGTTACTGGTGGAGCTGGCTTCATCGGCAGCAATCTGGTGGATGTTCTGGCTCCGAACAACGAAGTGCTGGTGGTAGACAATCTCTCCACAGGCAGCATGGAAAACATACAGCATCACGTAGCCAAAGGGGTCATTCGTTTTGTTGAGGCCGATATACGTGACCTGGATAAAATGTATGAACTGACGAAAAATATCGACATTATCTTCCATCTGGCTGTTCAATGCGTAAGGGTCTCACTTCATGATCCAAAATTGGTGCACGAGGTGGACGCTACCGGCACGTTGAACCTATGCATGGCCGCCTCCAAGAACGGAGTGCAGAAGCTGGTATACACCTCTTCGGCTGAAGCATATGGAGATGGGAAAATCATCCCCATTTCAGAAGACCACCCGTTGGAGTCCAATACCCCTTATGGAGCCGCCAAGCTTTCAGGAGAGCTCTACCTTGGAGTGTATCGTCGTACCTATGGCCTGCCCAGCGTGGTACTCCGGCTTTTTAATACTTATGGGCCGAGGGAGCATTTCGAGGGTCTTTATGGTGAGGTAATTCCCAGGTTCGTTGTCAGGGCTATGAATGGCCTGCCTCCCGTGATATTCGGCGACGGTGAGCAAACGAGGTCTTTTCTTGAGGTCAGCGATACGGTTCGAGCTATTGTCCTGGCGTCTGAGTGCGATGCCGCAATAGGAGAAACCATGAATATAGGTGGCGAGGAGGAGATAACCATAAATAATTTGGCGAAAATAATCCTTGAGCTATTGGGTGAAGAGAACAGAATTACATCTGAGTATGCAGCGCCCCGTCCTGGAGAGATACTACGGCATTGTGCGGACATGTCCAAGGCACGCAAACTACTGGGATTCAAACCCGAATTTGGCCTGTATGATGGTATCAGGAATTACATCGAGTGGATCAGGGAAACGTATACAGACTATGGCAAGTTGCTCGGGCAGATTGTCTTTGACTGGAAAGGCAAAACAAGCCAAGGTACACATAAATAATAAAGGCCAGAAGCGCCAGATTGCGACCCAGGAAATAGGTCTTTACCGTGGGGAATAATACAAAAAGCTGCCAGTATAATGGTCGCAGGTGATACCGTTTATGTTGAGTCGGTGAACTATATCAGTAAGGTAACGGGCGGGTATGCTTTCGTATTAAAAACAAAGTGTGGGTCTGGCGGTTGGGCTGAACATGTGACAATAATGAGCAATACGTTTGTCAATGGTGCACAGCCCTGCTGTGGCAGGATTACAGTGCCGCAGGAATTCCTTATGAGGTTGCTGAATGCCGCCAAGGTGAGGTTACCTGAAGTACTTCCCTGCAAAGGCATCCAAGTAGCCATTAGGAAAAAGCTACCGGACAGTCGAACAAGTTGTTAAATCTCAAACCGTTATCGGCTAGACAATGAGCCATACATAGAATATTCGAGTAACCGCTTTTTCTCAGTCACCTGTCCTCATCTTGTATGCTATTTCATACACCTTTGTCACACTACTTCCTGCAGCGCTACCCCTGATCTTTATAAAATATATAGCCTTTCGTACAAGCAACTCTGATTTTATGAGTTCACAAGGGGTTTTCTTGCATGGCTAATTCATAGGAGATTAACCTTGTTCTTGGGTTTTAAATGGCACACCGATTGCATTTAGCCACAATGACAATGAAGTCAATTGCTCTGGGATCGCCGCCCACAATCCTGATACAGATGAAGATTGAGAGATATTAATCAGGATTGGGTGGAATTTTAGGGCAATGTATGAAATAATGCTGACTATTTAGACCCTAAGAAAGACTCATACAGATATAGCAAAGATTGAGGAAGAGCAATTCAGATCTACTGAGACAGATCATGCCACTGAAATAGTGGAATAATTATGAAAATAAAACCAGCAAAATGAGTAGGAAGATATTACTTGTCGGCACATTTCATCAAGAAACTCCTGTGTGTGACAAGGCTGCAATAGTTTCCATTATAGGAGAAAGCAGAATGAGTAAGACCAAATCTAGGAATAAACTTCAAGTCACAATATTGACTATCCTCACCGTTTTTGTTATGTGCTCAGCAACCTGGGCCGCAACCTATTACGCCTCGCCAACTGGTGGAGGAGATGGCAGTTCGCCAACAAGTTCATTTCAAATAAGTGATTTCTGGAGTGTTGCTTCTCGAGGAGATACGTTATACCTGTTAAATGGTACCTACACTGGAGCTGACTCGATGATTGATCCACCTGATGGGAAAAGCGGCACAGACGGCAAGCCGATAAAGATAAAGGCGCTGAATGAGGGTGATGTGCTAATTGATGGTCAAAGTACAAACACTCCGGTTGTTCTAAATAGCAATAAATGGTTTGTATTAGAAGGCTTTAACATGACTAATCCGGGAAATAATTGGGATGGAAACGTAATGATTATTCGAAATAATTCGGAAAACATTATAATAAGGAGAGTGATTGGATGGGACGCTTCAGCGACATTAAACTGCAATATATTTTTTGTGTATAATTCGTCAAATGTTTCATTTGAGGACTGCGCGGGTTGGGGCAAGGCGAGAAAAACATTCTCATCCTATTATGCTGATGAGGTTACATTCAGGAGATGTTTTGCACGCTGGACATACAGAAACACGCTTACTTCAAATTTTGGTATTGGAATGTCTTTGACATATAATAGCACTAATCAGACAATTGAAAATTGCATTTCTACATGGGACGCTTACCCAGATTTAACTCAAGAAGGTATGGTATTAGGAGGAGTATATGCTGATGATGAAAACTTGATAGGCACAAGCTATAAATTTTTCGGAAATATCGCGTATATCCTTAGCAGTCAAAATGCTAACTATCAGAAACCAAGAGTCGTTGCGAAGTTTAGTGATGCCGCATTCAAAAATACCAATATCCAAATTAAGAATTTTTTGTCCTATACTGATGTGTCATTCGGTCTGACAAATTTTGCCATCAAAAATCAAACTTTTACAGCAGAATATGTGACACTTGTCGGTGGTGGTAACGGTATTGAGAATGATGCCAATTATATTGATAATGTTGGCAGTAGTTTAATGAAATATATTATTCAGACAGATTCTATTTCTTCACACAATGGAGTAAATGACGGAACTACCTTCGATTATATTATGTTTTATAATAATGCTGGTGACGATTATGGAGGTTCTGCTCCTTCTCATTATACTACTGGAACTAATCCTGATTTGGTTGGCAAGTGCGGCAATATTCTTCAATATGGTCTATCTGAAGAAAATCGTCCAAAAGTAAGCGGTCAATCAGTCGGTGCTAAAATTCAATATAGATATGTTGACGGAGTACTTACAAACGAAACATTATGGCCCTGGCCGATGAATGATAGAATCAAAGCTGCAATGGTGGAAAGTGGTTATGATACAAAAGGCGGTTTGGACGGTAAAGGCGGAACAGACCTCACCAAGACAATTTTTGAGCTTGGCGGTGGTACATTGCCGTCTGATTTTGGGGGATCTGAGCCTAACACCCATAACGATGCGACAACAGTGGCGGAAGACTCGGGCACCACCAACATCAATGTAACCGTCAATGACGACTTTGGGGGCGACGAGCTGGCCGCAGATGACATCACGATTACCACTGGACCCAGTAACGGCATCGCTGCTGTCAACAACGGCGGCACGCCGAATGACCCCACCAACGACAGCATCGATTACACTCCGAGCACGAACTTTAACGGCACGGACACAGTCACCTATGAAATCTGTGACAGCGATGGTGACCGTGACACGGCCATACTGACAATTACAGTGACCATTACGGACGACCCACCACCCACCATCACAGTATGCCAAACCGGTGGTTGCAACTATACCACTATACAACAGGCCATCAACGCAGCTGTGCCGGGAGATATTATTGAAGTCCACTCTGGCACTTACAATGAAGCCGTCAATATTAATAAAAGCGGTAATGCCAATAATTGGATTACCCTGAGAGCTAAAGCCAATGAAGCAGTCTGGATCGACGGTATTGGTCTTGCCAACGTCTCTAATATCGATCTAAATAATAACTCTTATTGGCAAATAATCGGCTTAAAACTCAGATATGCCGGAAATCGTAGCTCTTCCCCATGTACTTATACCCATGTTGACGGCATTACTGTCGGCATTGGTGGTCACCACATTCTCATTCAAAATGTAGAAATCAAAGAACCAAGCGGAGATGGCATAGATCTTGAGGGAGGCAACCACAATATTCAAATTTTAGATAGTGAAATTTATGACATGAGAAAAGACTATCCCTGTTGGGAAGGTGATGGTCATGGCATCCATGTCCTTCAAGAAGATATCCCCGAGAAAACCAGCATAGCCAGCTACAACATACTGGTAAAAAATAATTTTGTTCATGATGCCCACGGCAAATCTGGTTTAGCCACAGCAGACTGGTCAGATTTAAACGACTCTACACCTACAAATATTATCTTTGAAAACAACAAAGTCCAAGACTGCACTAATGGAATCAAAGTAAACACCGACAGTATTTTCCGCTACAACTTAGTTATTGATACTGGCAAATATACCGTATCTCCGGACAAGCCAGACAACGGTTTCCAGGCTTTTACTCATGATTATAATAACAATGTCCGCCAGGCACAAATTTATAACAACACCGTAGTTGGTTTTAATAATTCTTATAGCTTTATGGTTTCCGGAGCCGCTACAAATCAAATCGTCACTGTTTTTAAAAATAACATCGCCTATAAACCCAAAGCTTACTATGTTAGATCCTCTCAAACCGAATTTACCACCAAAGGCAACAATTTATATTTCGGACGCACTAATACCGCCTTTGATAATTACACCCACGCTTCCAGTTCGTTATTTGCCGATCCCTTATTTACCAACCCATCATCCTGGGATTTCACTCTAACCCAAAATAGTCCGGCCATTGACGAAGGTGAAATTATTTATCCTACACAAACCTACAATGGTAATGGTCCCGACATTGGCGCATTTGAATATGGAGTTACCCCCACGGACGATGCACCAAATGCACCACAGAACTTTATAGTTGTGAGGTAATTTAATAAGCCCAACGGACTATAGTAAGAGTATTAATTAATGCAGTATAATGATTTTAATCGTCTGTTAGGTTTGGCGGGATTTCTTAAGTATTCAATTATTGCATTTTCAAGTGCTCCAAGATTTTCAAAGAAAGTATTATGAGTCACGTAGTATCTCAGATTCTTCCACACCCTTTCAACCGGATTTAGTTTAGGTGAATAGGGTGGAATAGTAGTTATAGTCGTTTTTTATATTTCTCTGTGTTATACTTCCAAATATGGAAGCGAAACAACGGGACCTTTGCACAACCCCGTTAAAATCCATCGGTTTAATGATTTCTCTTAAAATCTGTGCAGTTTGTTTTGATTATTTTCTCCAAAAATATCGATGAGAATAACTTTAATCTGCTGATTTAACTTGATTTACCCACCGTTTTGTGCCATGTTATTCTCATAATTCAACCACTTGGAGGATGATATGGATTTTAAAAAAATGGACAGCTCCTTAGGATTCGCCGATCTTGCTCTTGCCTCTTCTTTAAAACACAACCGAAGTCTTAAGCTAATGGAAAAATTGGATAAATCAATTGAATGGTCAAGGATTGAAGCCATTTTATTAAGTCACTATACCGTGGGCACCAGCGGCGAAGGCGCTGATGCATATCCCCCGATGCTGCTGTTTAAATGCATGCTGCTGCAAAAGTGGTTCTGCCCCAGTACGATCTTCCGGACCTACGGGGCAGGTATCAACTCCGATCCTGAACTGGAAAACCAGATTTACCCAGTTAAATAAGACTTGAGCCTTTTCTTTACAAACATTCTTCCATGATATGATTTAGAATACTTCTCACGATTTGTTGCATCATTCCTATTTAAGCACGCCTCATAATAAATCAATTTGAAAGGCCTTCTGCCTTTTGTAGATTCTACAATGCCTTTATTATGCTGATCAAATCTTTGCTTGAGATCCTTAGTAAAACCGACATAAAAATTCCTGTCTTTTTCACTTTGTAAAACATAAGTATAATACATTCAACTCTCAAGCAATTTAACTGGGTAAAAGAATTTAAAGAAAAAATGAATACTCCCAAAGGCAAGCTGGATAAAAACGGAAAACCCAAAAAGTTCTCTCGGGATCTGGACTCGGATTGGGTTGTACAAAAAGATAAACCCCATTACGGACTTAAAGAACATGCGGCTGTCGATACCAATCACGGCTTTATTCTGGCCACAACCATTACCCCTTCTTCTGTTAACGATACCAACTATCTCCCGTATTGTACTGTTTACAGCCGTCATACCAAACAAAAAATCGAAAAAGTATATGCTGATAAAGGATATGCCGGAAAACCCAATCGAGACTTCCTGGCTGGAAATAAAATCGCTGACGGCATAATGCGCAAAGATTCAACTACTGCTAAATTTACCCGGTTAAATATGCTTCGCATCTGCTGGAGGGTGTGAAATCAAGATGCTTAATTTATTCATAATAATTTGTTTTTCAGTTAAAAGCTTTCTATTCATATTCTCCAGCAATTTAACTGGGTAAACCTCCTATGAAAAAGAACGTAATAAAAAAATATCAAAGGTACGTTATATTGTAGAACAATATTTCGGACTCAGTCATCTTCATGATAAAGCAAAACGAGCCCGGTTTACTACCATCACTAAAAACAAATTCGACTGTTGGTATCGTCAAGTTTACCCAGTTAAATTTGAAAACCATTTAACCGGGGCAGCCTACAATATTACAAGAGGCTTAAAAACACTAAGGGTTGCCACCGTATAGGGTGGAGACCCCAGTACGACCTTCCGGATCTACGGGGCATGGGTGCGCCCGGAGAACAATATTCGGGCAAACCACTTCAAAATGAGCCTTTTGCAGGGCTAATATGCAGCATTATCATAGACCATTGGTCAAATTATTAAGTATAATTTACTGTAATTATCACTTCGACTTTTCTGAAAAATTGACAAAATCATAAAATCGGAAATCTGACGAGTTTTTCAAAGGTCTCAACTCTTAGTCTGTCTGCTAGCCCCATAGCTGCACCTCATAATCCAAGATACTTACTATCAATAACAGAAAACTTTCTAATTCCAGATCAGCTGCTGACGTAGATGGTTCCACTCAACGTGTGGCTCCGACGACGGTGGCTCTAATTGGCCCAGTAACCCTATCCACTGCCGAACCGCGTTCAACATCATTATACGCTACTCACGAAAGCAGCTCTCATCGAGATTGCTGATGAGTTGTATATTGGCCACCTTCCTGCCCTTGCCCCCTATATTGCACCAAACATACCATAACAGAAATCCTTCCATGCCTGCACAATACAGCCTCGTAGGTAATCCCACTCTGCTTGATGTTCCACCCGGGGTGCCTCAAGGCGGCTTACCTTCCCCAGCCAACGATGTGCCTCTCGTAATACCTCTTCACCGCTTCCTAGGAATACTAGCGGTACGACAGAGAAAACTATTTGGTAGGCCGGATACGTGGCGTGAGTGATGAGGCCTAATACCGGGCAACGCCGGGCGCGGAGAGATTTCAGGATGAGAAATAAGTTTTGGGAGAGCGGAGCAGGCAACGGCCATAACCTACTCATTCCTATCTTGTTTTGTATTTTAAGTTGGCTCAAGTAGCGCTCGGGAAACTCAGCATAGCTACTAAATGAGAAGCCTAGATACCTTTCGATCACGTAACTTAATGTGGCATCGCAGGCTTGCTTGACCTGCTGCCAAATCACTGTCATTGGCTCAGGGTACAAATTGAGGGAGGGACGTAGTTTGAAGGCAATCGCACGGCGCACCAGGTCGGGTAGATGGCTCGCCCGCGCCACTACTGTATCCAGATCAGGCACCAGATCTGCGAAGCGACGGCCCCGTTCCGCATAGGAGAAATGGTATTGCCCATGGACAATAAGCAAAGCCTCGGCGCAGGACAACACCGTCTTGTTGGCCCAGTGTAGTGCCTCCCAGTCCGTGCTTGTCTGTGGCAAATGGTCTAGCGACTCGGCCATGCGGTTCAACATCAACCGTATCCCGGCCCAAATATCCAAGGTACGGGGATCAATGGCTGGCCCCCGGTTCAACAAGTGCTCCCCATAAAGTGTGCGTCCCCCGTTTTGTACTTCGTACATAGCGATGGTGGGCCGAGCGATGTCCCTGATGGGTAAATTGCCCAGGCTGTTGCGCATGATATTGTTCGGGTGAATCCTGGAGATGCTGGTTTTCACTCCCAATTGGGCCGTCATTTGCCGGGCAACCGTTTGCAGCCAATGGCGATGTCGGTAATGTGGCGTGATCGCCACCAACTCATAATCGCTGAGGAAGTGCAAGCGGTTTCCTTCGACAACCACGCTACCCTCACCCTGGCTAAAACTGCCGCGCAGGATAATCGCCCGCGGCCTTATGCGAGATAGGACCGCCGCGACGATCTGCTGCATATGATCTTCTATGGTCTGATACACGATGGGATCGCGATCGTCTAGAACTGTGTACTTGCTCATATTATCTCCTTGCTCGTTGCCACAGCACACGCCCATCCACATAGTCTGGGACAGGTAACCCCAGTGAATCCAGTAGAGTTGGCAATACATCCACCAGTTCCGCGTGAGTACCTTCAATCAAAGGTTGCTGGCTGAGGAAGAGACCGTCAGAGTCAGGATGGTCGGGTAGATAGCCATGCATGGAGCGTTGCTTGCGACTAAAGCCCCAGATGGTCTTGGAAAAGATAGCGGGTGCATCGAGATAGAAGATCAGATCACCATAGCGGTTGTCGGGCATCTCCAAGTGGTAACGACGAAAGTGCTCGTCGGTGAGAACGAAGCCTTCCTTGATAGTGGACAGGATACGCTCCACGGTAGCACGCTCATCGTCGTTACGGAACCAGAACCGAGCATAGTTGGACTCGACCAGGTTAATGAACTTGTGCAAGTTATGACCATGGCACCGGAAAATGGTATGGATGTCCACACGCTTCTCGACCCGGATATGACCATGGTCGGAAAAGACGAAAACGTCGAAATCGGGTACGCGGAGGCAATAAGTCTCGTATTTGACTTCGACTAATCGGTCCAGCTTGCGCAGTCTCTCAACCGTCTCGGGTGCGTCCTGACCGTAGCGATGGGAATAAGCGTCTACACTGCCCAGAAAGAAATAAGTCCAGGGACGAATCTCCTTGAACTCGTGCTGTCCGATCTGTACGAACTCGTCGCCAGCCCCCTTAACCATGCCCACGATTTCAAAATCTATGTTTTGTTGGCGCAGAATGTCAAAGATAGTAGGATACTCCGTAAGGTAGCCAGGCTCATCCCAGGCTCGGTCCTCTACCACGTTGAAGTAAGGCCAGTATTTAAGTGGCAGGTTGACTAAGAGGGGTACGCCGAACCAGGAGGTATTCTCCTCGCGGAACATGCGGGTGCATTTATGCAGGAAGTAGCGGGCGGGCAGGTTGTCCATAAATCCCAGATATTGGAACACCCGCGCCCATTTGAAAGGCGTGTAAACGGGGTCATATCTCCAGACGAACCATTGCAGATGCTGGTTGGGATGAACGCCGCTGTACATGGAAGGGTGACACGTAACCGAATGGCCCAACTCTGCTCGCATTCGTCTTTGGTAGGCAAAGGAGCTAAGAAATGGCATGTATTGCAAGCTTTCCGGCTTGAGTGCGTCGAAAAAAAAGATGAGTATTGGTTTCATAATCCTCAATATCCTACAAACATCCTTGCTGGACCACTAAGGTGTTCCACACAGGTTAATCCCGCCTATCATAAGGTCACTTCACGGGGAGTGGAAGGAATCCTTTCATCTTGTTCCATATGGTCAAGAGCACCACTCTATCGTCGCTTTCCAGCCCCAGCTTGTAGATTACCAAGATAAAGAGTGAGAGAAAGATAGGTGACAGAACAAAAAGAGCTAGTGTGTCTCGTCCTGCAAAAAAGACGAGCCGAAGAGTATAAGTAGCCGACATGGCTACCATCCCGGCCACTGCTGGTTTCCAAAAAGCGCGCTTGAATGGATGCATCTTGAAGATATGGTAAACTTGCGCCGCACGCAGCACGCTGAAGATCATTATTGCCAGAGAACCGGCAATGGCTGCTCCCAGTAAACCATATCTAGGGATAAGTGTCACATCCAGGATTACACTGGAAGCTAGAAGCACGATGGTATTCATCAAGGCCAGGCCAGAATGTCCCGTCATCACCAGCAAATATCCAGACTGCCCCACCCCGGCGTTCACCAATTGACCAACGCCCAATATCACTAGCACGGTTGTACCCTTCTTGAACTCGCTGCCAAATAGCCCCAGAATTGGCTCAGAGAATATCACAAAGATCATAAACATTGCCAGACCTACTGTGAATGACCACTGAGCAGTCGTCTTATAAAGACTCTCCAGCTCTGCCATCGCCTTCCGCTCATAAAGGTCGGAAATAAATGGGGAAAAGATAACACTGAGTGAGTGCACAAACATGATTTCAAAGTTAGCCGTTCGCAAGGCAATATTGTAAATGCCGACGTTGGCTACGTTGCTCATAAAGCCGAGGAAAATCGTTTCTGTGCGCTCATAGGTGAAATGGATCAGACTTACTACCGAAAGCGGTAAAGAGAATTTGAGTAAGGTCGCTGTGGAAACACCCGGTTCACGCCTCTTGAAAACGCCAGGCAATATTTGGCTCAGCAGGTAATAGGAAAGAAAAGCAGCCAAAACAGATGAAATAATTTGCGCAATGCAAACCCCCCGTAGCCCCAGACTTAAGGCAACCAAGGCGATGGTCAGAACCAGCGTGCAAATCGTCAAAAATAGCCTCTCGACCAGAGTGAACATCCAAACTATTTTGAACGCTCGAGTGGTAGCTAGAAATATGCTCCTAGCTATCGTAAAGGGAATTGTTAGACCCAACAGAATCAAGACAGGGGTCAGATGGGGAGCATTAAAGATATTGTTGGAAAGCCATGGAGCCAGAGTTAACAGACCCAGGGTCACAGAAATTCCTGCGGCCAGCGATATACTAAAAGACTTAACCAGAATATCATTTAGCCTGGCTTTCTCACCGTCTGTGGCGTAAATCGCGCCAAAACGTACGATTGCTTGAGTCAACCCCAACGTGGCCAAAGAGAAGGCTATGCTGACAACAGCTAGGCCCAAGGTAAAAAGACCCAGACCCTCTACGCCAATGGTTCTGGCCAAAAAGAAAGTGTAGAAGTAGACAATAGCCCTGCCCAGCGTCTCACCTGTGAGGACTATTCCACCCCCTATAGCTATCTCCATAATCTTTGGCCGCTTGTCATTGCCATGCCGCTGGCTGGAGGCCAAGGCTTTTGGGCTAGCGGTTCTATTTGCATCAGTCATAACGATGACCTTAGGACAGATCCAGGTCTGATTTCCGGGCTTCCTCTTCCGTTCTTATGCGAGAAAGGGCCAGGGTAGCCGCTACCAGAGCGGCGAGCGGATACATCTTGTGGGTATCGTAAAGTACATTATCAGTGATACGAACCACAAGAGAAGTGATAAAAACAGCAAACACTGCAAGCGCTATCATTTTGTCATACTCATACTCGGTCACTCTATAGACTTTGAGAAGCACTGCCAACCATTGACCGTGCCAGAACATGAAGATAATGAATCCCACCAAACCGGTGCTAACCAAGACCGCCATATAGTCATTGTGGATCATCCACTCGTATTGGCCCAGGTATTCACTCACTCGATATCTATCAACACCATACCCCACGCCGAGCAGCGGGCGAGTCTTGAAGACCTGTGTCGACGCTTGCCAAAGCTCAATACGCATAGCTAACGTACTGGAACTTCTATCATCCAACTTGCCGATATCTATATCAGAAAAACGTTGGGAAATAGCTGGTAGCATCATTAGCGCTAAGATCAACAGCACTGGAAGAAATGTCAGCATCCTTCTGTGCTTCATGAGACCAATGACAATCATCGCGACCAGAAAGCCTATCCACCCGGCGCGTCCGTAAGTGAAAAAGAGGCCGGTCCCAAACAGACCAGTTAAGCTCCCCCATAAGAGACGTTTTGAATTCTCCTTGGCGTTCAAGAAATGGACCAGGCATAGCGTCAGGATTATCGCTAGATAGACGCCTGAACCCGAGTGACCAAGCCTGGCAGTCTCCGCATTGCTGAACGTCTCTCCCGCTTTCCCAGCAACCCCCAACAGTCCGCTAATCGTAGGCCAGATCGGGGCGGCAACTATCGCGGCGATCACCCATCTGACCTTCCTTATCGAATCAAGTTTGTAAAGCAATACAGCATAAATTGCCAGGGCGGTTGCCAGTCTAAGAGTCACCGTCAGACCAGCCATAAAGTGGTCTTCGACAAACACCAAAGAAACAAGGCATACTATCAAAAAGCCCAGAAAAGGTTTAAAGACAGGCAAGCGAGAATAATCGATCTTATTGAACAAAAAGAAGTATATAGCACCACCTACGATTGCTAGCCCCATCAGGCCTTTGGGGTGAACGGCAGTTCCTCCCCCTAAATAGTCATAGTATGCTAGCGGATTCAGAGCCAAAAGAGCGAGTATGATGGCTATTTCGATATTAAAGAGAAGCAAATAAGCAAATATTAATCCGCCTATGCCAAACAATAAAAAAAGAAGGGGTACATTGACCACTAGGCAACCTAGTATTAAACCAAGTACGAGAGAGAGGCCCGAGAGAAGTACGTGCGTTCTGAGGGTCTCATCCTTTTTGTCTAGCCGCATAATTTTCCGAACACCAGGCATCTGGCGAAAACCTTCCGGTAAACTCAATTTCCTCGGTAAATGAAAAGCCATAGAACACCAACCGCGCTAGCATTCAACGTTCGATCACCGATCTGATTTTTGTAATGAGCATATCCACAGCAACTGAGTTATAGCCTCCCTCCGGCACTATTACGTCAGCATACCGTCTACTTGGCTCAACAAACTCGAGGTGCATCGGTCGTACTGTTTCCAAGTATTGTCTAACAACCGAATCTCGTGTCCGGGCTCGTTCGGCGATATCTCGCTCCATACGGCGAATAAAACAAATAACGGCATCGGTATCAACAAAGACCTTAATATTAAACAATTCTCGCAACTCAGGATCAGCCAGAATCAATATCCCTTCAACCACAATTACCTTACAAGGCTCAACGCGTCGGCACTCGGGTCTTCTAATATGAATGGCAAAATCATAGATGGGCACTTCCACTGCTTGTCCCACTGACAATTGCCTCAAATGTTCTACTAAGAGTGAAGTTTCGAGAGCATCAGGATGATCGTAATTAATGCTTGCACGTTCCTCGCTTGGCAGGTGACTGCGATCTCTGTAATATGAGTCGTGCTGAATGACCAACACATCGTCGGGATCAAGCGCTTTTAAAATTTCTCTGACGACAGTGGTTTTACCTGATCCCGTTCCTCCGGCGACACCCACAACAATTGGGCGCTTAAATTCATTGGACTTTTTCGTTGTTGATGGCTGACCGTTCATTTTCCCCGCTCCTCAATGACCTGTTGGAACAGTCCGGCCAGTCGGGTTGCACTTTTGGAGATATTATATTCTGTCTCAACCAGGGTGTGCCCATTCCTGGCCAGCTTCTGGCGCAAAGGTTTGTCCTTTGCCAGGCGGGCTATGGCTGCTGCCAGAGCTTTTGCGTCTCTTTCTGGCACCAATAACCCGGTTTCTTCATGCCGAATCAGCTCTGGAATCCCAGACACTGAGGTAGAGACAACAGGCACCTCTATAGCCAGCGCTTCCATCATTGCCACTGGAACACCATCACGCCCCCCATCATCTGTCACCACGCAAGCCAAAGCGAACAGATCACTTTTGCTTAATCTATCTCGCACCCAGGGCTGTACCTGAGCTCCGGCCAAAATAACCTTATCTTCCAGGTTTAAATTTTGAATCAATGTTTGTAACGGTTGTCTGAGTTCCCCACTACCAACAATGACACACTGGAAATCTATTTCCTGAACTTCCATCTCTTTGCAAGAACGAATCAAGTACTCGTGTCCTTTTTTCTCAACCAGGCTACCAACTGAAGTAATTTGGAATATTTCATTAATAGTAGGTTTTTCATCTGCCGCCTGAAAACTATTCAGGTCTATCCCACAGTGAATTACTTCAATTTGTTTCGCGTTCAAGTCGCTACTCAATTTTAGCATGACTTTCTTGTTGTATTCAGATATAGCCACAATGCGGTCAGCCGCCCTAGTTGTCAGTTTAAAAAGATCATTTTTCCTTGAGTAAATATCAAAGGCGTGTGTCGTAATCGTAAATGGAAGATCAAGTAATTGAGACACAATCATACCGCCTGCGGCCGAAAGCCAGGCAAAATGGCTGTGAAGGAGCCGAATACCGCTATCCTTCAGTTCATATGCTACGGCCACGGATTTAAAAAAAATTACCAACCGTTTAGTCAGCAAGACAATAGATTTTGGGGAAAAAGGAGAACGTAACAAAGTCAGAAGTAACTGAAAATAAAGGTGCTTTGACCTTCGTAGGAAATAGTAATGCGCTCTCCATAGAGTAGGTCTCAGCAAGCTGGGCGCATATAATGCATGCTTTAACAATTCCTTAGAAAGAGGCTGTACGGGACCTTTCCGTGGCTTCAAAAGGGAGACAATTTGCACCTGAATCCCAAGTGACTGAACAGCCATAATTTCTTCAGCAACGAACGTTTCAGTAAGATGCGGAAAATACAATAAAATATAAGTTATGGATAAGGACTTATGTGACTTCGTATTATTTTTGGGGTCTATCATAGGATTTTATCTTGTATTTTTTGAGTCTATATACAAATTAAAGGTTTAGGTAAAGACGATGTCTTCGATTCCCCAGCACTTTGTTCTGCGCAGTCGGATTACCGAGCTTTTTACCTTCTGCTTTTGCACGGCAAGACCGTTTTTTGTGCGTTGCGAAATGAGGTCACGCTCGATCTCCGCTGCCATAGCAAAAGAGTTCATATAGATTTTGGTTGAAAGATCGTTGGTTTCCTTCGTAACGAGATTCTGCTTGATAACATGCAGTTCAACTTTTCGCTTTGCGATGTCGTGCACGATGTTGTACGTCTCGCGCATCGACCTTGCCAACCGCGACAGCTCAGAGACTATCAGCTTGTCACCTTTTTTCAGATCCTGAATCAGCTCTGCAATGCGCCTGTCGTGCATATTTTTTCTCGAAGAGATTTCAACTTCAACCCATTCGTCGATCTGCATGTGCAGCTTTTTAACGTATGATTCAATCTCGTGTTTCTGATTATTCAAATCTTGCTGGTCGGTCGATACTCTCAGATATGCTATGATCTTGCCCATCATAAGTCTCCCTTCAATTTGAGGCACTTTGAGACGTTTGCACAACCCAACCAAAACGTCATCAGAATGATTTCGAAGTTGTGCTGTTTATTGTAAAAATATTGTTTATAATGTGCTTCAATCTGTTGTTTTTACATGCTTTACAACTCACTCTGTGCTATGTTTCTTCCAGCATTTCAACCCTTTAGGAGGAAATTATGGCTTTCAAAAAAATGGATACCGACTTCGGTTTTGCCGATCTGGCTCTCGCAAGTTCCCTCAAACATAAGCGCAGCCTCAAACTCGACTTCATCGTTGTTTGTTACATAAATGGCTGCCGCACCTGCTGATGCTTTGCCTTCTGTCGTTTCGAACTGAACTATGGGCTTTCCTGAGGCCATATACTCAATAATTTTTATCATTGTTTAATCAGTGTACTCATTTCTAAATTCAGGATTTAAACATATATCAGCAGTTGATAGATGTCGTAATAGTCGGGACTGTGAATAAACCCTATAAATTTTACATATTTTCCAAGATTCATATGCTTTTTAAATTTTTTTACCTACTTTATTCAAGGGCCGTGTAGCTTTGGGATAAATTCTAATACTTACCATTTCTCTGTAATTTATTTAGATTCAAATATTTTGAATGAACATTGTTAATTTTTCATGATTATTTAATTGATATTTTTTTCTAAAACCTGGTTTACTATTTTAACTAAATACTTTTTCTGTACGTTCCACCTGTGTTGCTTCCAAATATTTACTCCTCTATCGATGATATCTTTCCTCATCGTGCGATCGGAATATACTTTTATTATTTGTCTTGCTAAATCTCTATCGTCACCAGCTTTAAAAAAAAACATAGAGTTCTCATCAAAATAATCGCAAATACCTTGAGTCTTAGATACAATAACAGGTTTATTCCTAATCAAAAACTCCAAAATTCTAGTCGGGAAATTCAAGTTCGTAAAAGGTGTCATATTGTTCGGAACGATTCCTACATCAATAGATGCAATGGCTGCAGCGATGCTTTCTACAGGCACCTTCCCATGAAATTTCACAATATCCTTGAGACCTAAATCATCAACCTGTTTTTGAATATGCTCCAAGAAATCGCCATCATTGTACACATGCAACATTAGGTTAGGAATCTGCTCTCGCACCCGGGCAACTGCCTCGATAGCCGTATCAAGACCATACATTTTAAAAATATGGCCATGATACATAATAACAAAGTCACCTCTGTTCAGTGTCTTATGTTTGTTTTGATATAAGTTATTTTTTTGGAAGATTTCCTCTTGAGGGGAATTCATCACAATGTGAATTTTCCAACTGGGGCAACTTCGAGAAATGAATAGATTACGAAACGAGATATTGGGAGTAATCACCAGATCAGCAAATCCAATACACCACTTTTCGACGATTTTTAGGAGCCGTATGACCGGATGAGATTCAGCCATCGAGTATTTTGTCATATAGACTTCGGGCATTGGGTCATGTAAGTCAAGGATTATTTTGGACCCGGTCAATTTGGGCAGGAGAGCGGCAACCACCAGGAAGTCCGGCATATTATGCAAATGAACGACGCGATATTTTTTGATCAAGTATAGCCAAGATAATTTCGTAAATGCCGCAATAATAAAATAGCTCCACTGCCATATATAGCGTAATTTGCCGCCCCGTTTCCGTCTCAGCTTAATTCGATAAGCATTAACGCCATTAACCTTTTCTTTTCGCGACTCCGCATCACCTCTGGTACAGATCACATCCACTGCCATTCCCGCTTCGACTAAACCTTCTGCTTCACGCCTGACGCGAACATCTGATGGATACTCTGCAAAAACCACCATTGCAATCCGAATCATATTGATTGATATATCCTTCTTCATTTGGCTAATCTTTCGTAACGCGAGTGCGATATTAGATTGTCCTTCGTATTTTTTTGGATTTTGCACATTAGAAATTCCTTTATAATCGAAAATAATATTACTATAGGCTCTCAAGGAGTCTGGGTAAAGTTTCTATATCGCGCTTTTCACTGGATTCGCGCCGCCGCGAGAATCCAAATGTGGCCCCAGGACCTATTGAGCAATTACAACTGCATATGATTAATTACTTCTAATATCAGGTCATATATTCTCACACACGACTTAGTATTCGTTCTAATATCTTGCTAATATGTTCAATGTCTTTGTTTGTCATTTCTTCGTGTAACGGAAGACTGATAACTCTATCGTGTGTATCATAATAATTAATGCAGCATTGGAGAGAAGCGTTTTCTTTAAGTAAATCTTGCCTATCAAATCTTTCCTGATAGAACAAATGATAGTTTTGTTCAAGGTGTTTAGCTTCAATACCTTGTTTATTTAAGTATTCAATATCCTGTTTATTAAAATAGTCTGAGTAAATATAAAACTTACAAAAAGAATGTTGATTTTCGACACTTGTCTGTTGAAAACTAATATTTTGTATTCTATTTAGGCGCTCCTTTAACACTTTAGCTATATTTATTCTCTTTTTATGAAGATAGTCAATGCGATTTAGCTGAAAAGCAGTTATATTAAAGCTGTTTTCAGCAGGCCTTCTCAAATAATTAAGTACGGGATAGAAAATACTTTTTTGGTCTTTTTTTACGTATTTAACAGACCAATTTTTCATTTTCATTAAAAGGTTGTAAAGAAATCTTCCGGCAACTTTACCTCGGTTTGTTTCAAGCCAGCTTCTAAATAACCGATAATAAGTAAATTTTTGTGATGCTTTTTCAAAACTTTCCTGGATTTTCATTGCTTTTTGATATAGTTCCATGCTGTCAGTTGCCAGAATGCCACCTACAATACCAAATAGATTTTTGGTAAGCGAAAAGCAGGCGACATCGCCAAAAGATCCGACATTTTTGTTTAGATACGTGGCACCAAAAGCCTGTGCACAATCTTCAATCAGTATTAAATTATATTTAAGCGCCAATGACCGTATTTTAGTTATTTCCACGGAGTTGCCGCCTAGATGAATTGCTTGTATTGCTACGGTATTACTACTAATTTTGTCTTCAATCTTAGACGCATCAATATTAAGTGAGTCCCTGTCAATGTCAACAAACACGGGTTTATATTGTGCACAAAGCAAAGGTAAGATTGCAACAAAACACGTTAATGGGCTAGTAATAACCTCACCCTCTTTATCTAAAGCCTTATAGGCCAGGTATAATGAACTTCGTCCTGAGTGAGTTAATAGTATGTATTTTTTCCCCGTATAATTCTTAAAGTACCTGACTATTTTTTCCCGAGAATTACTTCCATAAAAAAAATTCAAAAGTGCTCTAAAGTTGATATTTGGGGAATAATACTGAATCATTTAAAATATAAATATCTTTTTGATTATTTCCAATAACCTATCCGGCCCTCTATGCTTTGCTAGATCAACGTTCGATCTTGGTCTAACCTCCAATATTTACAGTTCCGCAAACTGCACTTATAATATTCAAATATTTGGCACATAATGTTTTTCTGATATTTACCTTTGTGCGACTATAGAACCGTTGATATAGGAACTTTCATGACTACGGTTCGAAGGGATGACTTCTTGTTTTCCTATTTAACAATATTCGTTGACCAGAAACGGCTAATGTCCTTCGGCAAAACATGCCAGCACCTGTGTTCATATTTGGTTTTTGTATAAATTAGAAACTGCTCATAATATTCAACTGGAAATTCTTCCAGTCCAAGCTTTTCTTTGCCAAAGTTCATATAGTCAGGATGAGTGATTAAAAGGGCCATCCCACCTCTTTCAGCAATCCAATCCAATTTTTGTTTCCAAATGTTTATATCTTTCTGTTTGAGGAGAATAAATAATACGAAATCCTGAGGCAATGTGCATGGGAGCTCCACAAATCCTCTCATAGCGGATGGCGCCTTAACCCAAAATGGAAATATCGTTCCAACGCCATCGGGCTGTGGTTCAAAGGGATCTGTATCAAATGTTGAAGCATCATAATCTATATTCAAATCACCGATCCAATCTAAATTATGATGCATGGCAGGGGAGCGAAATCCAACCGCCGACCACTTTTTCAGGATCTGATTGATTTTTGCAGCTCTTTTATCAAAAACCATTTTTGATGAAAAAAGTTTCCCATCGTGATTCAAGCCATGGACGCCTACTTCAAATCCGTATTTTAAAAGGTGAGCACGAAGTGAAGAAGAGACTTCATATCGCTCAGGAACAAAATTAAAGGAAGACCTAAATCCTAATCGCTCTTCTATTTCCATCAATTGGTAACATCTCTTTTGACCCCGCGCTGTATCTACGTCATGCGTCAAGACTAAGGCAAACTCTTTCTGGTCTGGCCATCCTATCCAATTGTCAGGCAATTTGCCAGCATTCTCATCAATTGGCCAATCTCTTGAGTTTAATCTAACTTTTAGATTAGCAACTTTGGCTCGTAACCAAATCTGGACTTCTCTTCGAATGAATGGTTTCAAATTATAGTAAAAAATGTTTCTTACCCTACAGTAATTCATCGTTGATTTCCTTTAGATAGTGGGATGATAAACCGCAACTTATATTTTATTGGTAGAGTCATTTTCCAATGCCTTTTGGATACAACCCTTTAATTTCCCTGCCAAGATATGAACAAATGGCTCTACAAGCATTCCTGCAGGATAGACAGGTAATTGGTGTATTTCCAGACCCCCACGAGCCAGGTCATGCCACCCGAGTCCCGGGCCTTCATGGCGGGCGTATTCTTTAACTGGCACAAATTGGGTAATTGGCCCTGGGTAGGGCTTCGGTACATAAGTGAGTGAGGCATCGTCGTTGATCTGCCAAATCTCTGATAGAATTGAAGACTGTCCATTAGCATTGTGAAAAATGTTGCCTAGTTTTGATGTTATCATGCCCAACCACACTTTCCTTCTTCCTTTGACAGCCTTCAGCTTTTCGTTAATGAATGTGAATTTCTCTTTTGATTCCAGAAGCAAGAAGTTACGCCAATGAAATTCGATCTTTTGCATATTATAGTAAAAACTTTCAAGCAATGACTGAGGTGGATTATTTGAAAAATTGTAGGTTTCTAATAAGGCCAACAGTGCTACCTTCTCACCTCTCGCATAGAGTTGCTGGGCTATCTCCAAAGCCACTGTACCGCCCATGCAATATCCCCCGAGAAGATAAGGGCCATCAGGCTGTACGACTTTTATTTCTTTGACGTAATGAGCAGCCATGTCCTCGATGGAGGTATGTAGAGTCTGTTTTCCATCCAGTCCCTGTGATTGCAAGCCATAAACTGGCTGATCAGGGCCAAGATGACGCGCGAGATCACGATAAATTAGTATGTTGCCACCTGCCCCATGTATACAGAAAAATGCCGGTTTAGAGCCACCAGACTGAATATCTACCAAAGAGTCCCAAGGTGCTTCCCATTCCTTTCTGCGAAGGAGAGCAGACAGTTGCTTGACAGTTGGCGCTTCGTAAAGGGTGGATAAGGGAAGTCTCTTACCAAATATTTTCTCGATCTGAGCAAACAAACGAACGGCTATTATAGAACTTCCACCCAACTCAAAGAAATCATCTTGAATTCCCACCTCATCAATACCAAGTAATTCTTCCCAGATATTGGCAACAGTTTTTTCGATATCATCAGTAAAACTGTAGTCACATTTATTTTCAATTTTCTGCACTGACTGCGTTTGATCCCCGACAGGGCTCTTCTCAAGTTCTTCGTGTGATTTTGACGCCGTGGAAACACTAGTGAATATTTGTTTTCCTGTGTCAATCCAATAACGCTTGCGCTCAAATGGGTAATTAGGCAATGGGAGGCGATGACGATTCTCATCTGCATAAAATCCAGACCAATCCACCTGAATGCCAGCAAGCCAGAGTCGGCCAAGGGTGTTCAAGATAAAACCAACATCCGATTTTTGTTGATTCGGATGGCGAGTCGAAGAAAGAATAATTTGTCTCCTTTTCCTATTTGGATGCTGGTCTGTCAACGTGCTAGCTGTCTGTCCCGGTCCAACCTCCAAAAGAACCCTGTTTTGTTCTTTCAACAACTCTTCTAGACAGTCTGAGAAGCGAACTGTTTGGCGCAGATGGGTGGCCCAATAACTCGGGTTCGTTGCTTCATCCGCAGTAGCCCACGTACCAGTGACATTTGAAACAAAGGGAATCTGTGGAGGATTCAGTCTAAGTTCTTTTACCTTTTCAGTAAATTCCTCTAGAACCGGTTCCATCATTTTTGAATGAAATGCATGAGACGTATGCAGACGCCGACAATCCACATTCCTAACAGAAAGCTCTTTTTCCAAACCTTCAATAGCCTCTTTTTCACCGGAAACGACACAAAGAGAAGGACCGTTTATAACCGCCAGAGAAATCTTTTCATTTAAGAATGGCTGAATACTCTCTTCCGAAAGAAAAACCGCCAGCATAGAACCAGCGGGGAGTTCCTGTATGAGTCGGCCGCGTGTGGATACAACTGATAGGGCATCTTCAAGGGAAAATACCCCTGCCAGGCAAGCGGCTACGTACTCACCGATGCTATGACCTACTAAAGCAAACGGATGCACTCCCCATGCCATCCATAGTTTTGCTAGGGCATATTCAATTACAAACAATGCGGGTTGGGTAATGAATGTTTCTTTCAGCTTTTGTGCTGCTTCTTCGACATTTTTCTTGTCTGGATATAGGATATCCCGTAAATCAAGTAAAAGATGAGGCCTAAGAATTTCTGAACAGAGATCTACTTGTTCTCCAAATATTGTTTCAGTTCTATAAAGTTCCAACCCCATGTTTACGTACTGTGAACCCTGACCAGAAAAAATGAACACAATGTCTCGAGTGGTGGTCTCTAGAGTGGATGTAATTACCTGTTGTGAATCTTGTGTTTCCAAATTGTTCACAGCATCTTGGAGATCCTTACAGACAGCAATCATTCGATGATTAAAGGCCTTCCGTCCAATTTGAAGGGTGTAAGCAACATCTGAAAGGTTCAAATGTGGGTGCTGCTTTAAGTGATTAACAAGATTTATCGCCGCTAAGCCTAAGGCTCTACTCGTCTTAGCCGAGAGAGGTAATAATACCCAGGGCCTGGAAGGATCAGATGCTGCGATAACAGGAGCTTCTTCGAGCACTAGATGTGCGTTGGTTCCGCCGACCCCAAACGAACTAACCCCGGCTCGTCGAGGTGCCCCATCGGTTTCCCATTCCGACAGCTTGGTATTCATGTAGAACGGACTGTTTGTAAAATCGATTTTTGGATTGTGTTCTTCAAAGTGCAAGCTTGGGGGGAGTACCTTGTTATGAAGCATCAGAGTGGTTTTGATGAGCCCTACAATTCCAGCAGCCGCATCCAGGTGCCCAATGTTACTCTTGATGGAGCCAATCGCGCAGAAATTCTTCGCTGAGCTTTTTGCGCGAAACGCTTGTGTCAAAGCAGCAATTTCAATAGGATCTCCCACTGGCGTCCCTGTACCGTGAGTCTCAACATAGGAAATCGTTTCGGGGTTTACGTCTGCATTTGCATGGGCAATTGCTATTACTTCAGCCTGGCCATCGACGCTGGGCGCCGTAAAACTCATCTTCTTGAAACCATCGTTATTAAGTCCGGTTCCTCGAATCACCCCGTAGATGCAGTCCCCGTCTTCTAGAGCATCCTCAAGACGTTTGAGCACAACAATGCCAGCACCATTACTAAACACGGTACCTTGAGCCCGTGCATCAAAAGGCCGGCAATGTCCGTCAGCAGAAAATATTTCACCTTCTTGGTATAAATATCCGCTATTCTGGGGACACTCAATAAAAACTCCACCAGCTAATGCCATATCACATTGGTAGCTCATCAAGCTGTCGAAGCCATGGCAGACGGCCACCAACGACAGAGAGCATCCTGTGTACATACTCACGCTCGGGCCTCTAAGATTCAGCTTATATGAAACGCGGGGGGCCAAATAATCCGGTGCATTTGCTATGTTCGTCTGATGTTCACCGAATGTCTCGATCAGGTTTCGATGTGCGGAGACGTTTCTGGCAAAATATGTATTGACACCTGTACCGCCATATACTCCAATCAAGCCATCAAAGGAATCCGGATTATAACCTGCGTTCTCAAGAGCCTGAAACGCAACTTCCAGAAAAATGCGCTGCTGTGGGTCCATAATTTCGGCCTCTCGGGGACTTATACCGAAGAATGCCGCATCGAACTTGTCAACATCCTTGAGAATTCCCCTGGCCTTGACGTAGTTGACATTGTTCCTAAGGATGGTGTCAATGCTTGGGTCCAACTCGTCATCATTAAAAAACGTAATCGATTCTACACCCTTACATAAATTCTTCCACAAATCGTCGACATTGGCTGCGCCGGGGAAGCGGCCAGCCATACCGATGATTACAACACCCCCTAGCTCTTCACTACTCTGAGAATTAATCATATGTCACCTTCTCATTGTTGACCGTTTTCGACGTGAAAAAGCAGCCCTCCGCCGCTCCGCCCTATCCTGGACTTTTTCGTAGGATGGCTGATAACTCTGCCCTTGACTCAAGTACTCCGCCAAAAAGCCTATATTTGCATATTGATATAGTTTGACGATAGGCAGTTCGATCCCAAGCTCCTTCTCCAGCAACATAGTCAGCTTTGCGGCTAAAATCGAGGTCCCACCGAGATCGAAGAAGTTATCGTGAACGCCAACCCGTTCAAGGCCTAAAACATAGCACCAAATACCGGATAAAGCTCTCTCCAAAACAGTGGAAGGAGAGACATAAGGCTGCTCCATTTCAGGTCGCGCTTGATCAGGTTCAGGAAGCGCTCTTCTATCAATCTTTTCATTGTGTGTTAAGGGTAGCGCTTTCAAGGTTACATACACGGCAGGTACCATGTAGTCGGGTAATTTATCCCCTATGAATCTACGAAGAGAGTCCACTGTAAGTTTCTCCCCCTGTTCAGGCACTACATACCCGACAAGCCGCTTGTTTCCAAAGGCATCCTCTCTCGCGGCAACAGCCGCTTCCCGCACTTGGGGGTGTTGCCTGAGAAGGACTTCGATCTCACCGATCTCAACGCGATTGCCGTAAAGCTTGATCTGCCCATCGAGCCTGCCTTCGAACCGCAGGTTCCCGCCAGGCATCAATTTCCCCTGGTCACCAGTCTTATAGATAATATCTTTCCGGTCCGTCACAAGCGGATTTTGCACAAAGGACATTCTATTTAATTTCGGGGCCTTGTAATAGCCTTTGCTCATGAAAGGGGTCTTGATGTAAATCTCCCCGGTTTCACCTGCAGCGCAGAGTTGGCCATTTCTAAAAAGCAATATCTCAGTATTCGGGATTGGCTTGCCAATAGGCACAATCTCGTGCGGAACAAACTCTTCATCTCTTATTCGGAAAAATAACTTCGCAAGCGTCGTCTCAGAGGGCCCATAAATATTGACGAGTTCAACGCGATTTCCAGTGGCTTGCCGCCACTTGATAACATCGCTCCCATACAATGCCTCCCCAGCGATCAGGACGTATTCCAGATTTGGCAATGCGTCCTCACTGCCGCCCAAGTCCTTAATTTCCCTCGTAACTAAGCGAAAAAGAGTTGGGACGATGTGCGTAAGTGTGATATCGCTGTCCTGCATCCACTTGAACAGTTTCCCCGGATGGTGCCTCGTTTCCTCATCTGGTATACAGAGCGTTCCCCCTGCAATCAGTGGTATGAAGATATCCCGCAGGCTCACGTCGAAGGTCACAGGAGAAAGCAGGCTCACCCGCACACCATTATTCAGACCGAATTCGTCGATTTCCCAGCGGATAAAGTGGGTTAGTCCCTTCTGACAACCGAGGATTGCTTTCGGTTCCCCTGTGGAAGCGGAGGTGGTGACAATGTAGCACCCATCGTCCGGTTCTGTCCTAAGAGGCAGATTTTCATCAGTCATATTGTGCTCATTGGCCACGGAAGTGCCGCTGGGCAAAACCTTCACCCTAAATGTGCTCCTATCCTTGAGCACAAGCATGTGCTTTGCGCAGAGAGAAAGGCCGGGATTTTTCAACTTTAGAGTCAATTCATTCTCCAGATGTGCGCCCGTGATGAAAATGTTGGGTTCCGTGTTGTTCAGGATAGAGATAAGGCGTTTATCTGGGAACCGTGGGCTCAGTGGCATAAAAATGGCCCCAGCCTTCAACACTCCGAGCACAACCGCGATATACTCAATGGACGCCTCGAAGTAGATGCCTACGATGCTTTTGGCGTTAACATTAAGCTCGTCTATGGCATCTGCAATGCGGTTTGCGTATGCATTCAGTTCCTGATACGTCACGCATCGTGCACTGTCTTCGGCAGCTATATTTTTAGGGAATCGTTCTACTATATTTTCGAACACCCTGTGAATAATCATTTTGTCCATAGAAACTTCTGGCATATTGCTATAAAACAACGATTAATATTTCTCTAGAGGATTTCAAGATGCCCACTTTTGCGCTTCAATAACAAAGCAGCTACAGGATCCATAATGCCTATAGTTCGAAATGTTTTTTTTTGATTTTCATCCAACAGGATTGCTTTAAAAGCTAAATCCAAAGCTTGTGCTTGCAGCATTAGGTTCAGTAGCTGATACCCAACTTCCCAAAGGGCTCTCGCAAAATTGTCATTCTTCCCCATAACAATAAAACAGTTACCTAATGGAAATAATTTTGTCAGTTCGTTCTGGGAATCGATTTCTATTTCACCCTGCACCTTCAATGAATGCGTTGGCCTATTTCTATGCCAATTTATATATCTAAACAATTTATAATCCGAGATCAGGTAGACGTTTGAAATATTCTGTTCACCTCGACATGTAGGTATCGTCATACCCCATGGCCTTGATTTATAAAAATGAGGAGTTCTTCCCCTGGCAGCCCAAAGAAGTTGGCTCACTGACTCATCCGTTGATCTCTTGCCTCCCCTATTTTCGATCTTCAGGTTTTCTAAAACAGATATCAGTGGCTTATTCCCATCTCTAACAGGCTCTGGCAAATTCCCTCTCAACCAGGGCTTTGTGACCATGGGAGGAGAACTGCTCCAAAACGACCCCTCATAGGTCGGCTTCATAGCATCCAATTTAATCTTTATGGTTGCATAGTCCGTATCTGAGATAATGGTCCCATCATGGCCGAGACTCCTGAAGACCATACCAACGCCCCTAGCTGCGCAAATTAACCCTATCGCTTGCTGCTGCATGCCACTTTCGACCATCATCCAGTCTCTTAGGAGTCCCGAAGCATGATTGTCGATTACAAAATTCAGCACATTACGCTTAGGTCGAATTTCCACCTTCCCACCAGTAAAACGAGGTATTTTGGCTTGATGAACTATTTTTTCTATTTGTGCATCAGAAAGCTTCTTTGTTCTATCAAACATGCCCCAATGGAACTTTTTAGGATTTTCATCGTAATCGCTTGTGCACCTCGAATTCAATGTCATTTCAACTGAAGCAGTATAGCCTTCACTTAAGAGATTAATTTCTTCCCTCTCGCTATCGGGCGGCAGTTTAGCCATTGGCTTAAATAGGTCTTCGATTTTATAAATGATCCGTCTCATGAACGATGATTCTATAGAAAAGATCGCCACAGAACCGAGTCCTAATATGGCAAGTAATTTTAAAAGGTTTCTTCTAATCATTAAAATGCTATCAACCCGGCACCAAGATAAAGGAGCAAAAAGTTGGGAAACAGATTTCAAACCGTGAAATTCGGAACGAGGAAATCAAAGCCTTGGTAAGAAGCAGAGGCAGTCGATCTTCCTGAAAAATAGTCGATTCTGAGAGGTGTATTTTCATATCGACCCTCCGCGCAGCACAAAAAATATGGGGTATCAGAAAAATCCAAGTTTGATATTTTACTGCCCTAAGTTTATTCGATAATAACTATCTATCCCAACCATTGCCAACAATGAAAGCACCAGCCTTGCTCCTCTATAGCTAAAGCAGCCGCGAATCCGAAGGCCGGTTTCAACTCCTGAATGGACCAATAAGGTACTTCCTTTGAATCTCCTTCTATTCTTAGTAGCTTAGCTGGTTCACCTTGGACCAGGGATACGTCAAACTTGTCCAAGGGCCGAGACAAACCGTCTCCTGTTGCCTTTATAAAGGCCTCCTTGCAGGTCCAGAACTTAAAAAAAGTTTCCTTCTTTCTGTTTTCAGGGAGTGAAACAAAGACATCATTTTCATTTATAGAAAAAAATTGCTTAGCTATCTGATCCATCTCGGGAATGTCGCGGATGCGTTCGATGTCCACACCTATTTCATGGTCTTGGGTGAAAGCATAAAGGCCTAACCCGTCTGAGCAAGATAGATTGAAATGAACGATTCCGCTGCCAAATGTATCAACGAGCGCAGGTTTTCCATTCTTTCCATAACAGAATTGCAACTGATTTGGCTCAATATTTAAGTAACATCCCAAAATCATTCTTAGTATTCCACGGCTAACGATAAAATGTTCTATGTCTTTTTCAAAATGAAACCGTTCAGCTCTGAGGTGTTCGTCCAGAGAGAGTGTTTGTGATAGCATCTGAAATCGTGATACCTGTTGATCCAAGGAAGCACACCAGACATGGATTTCGTCAGGCCTCAAGGCTAAGTCCAAAGGCGGAGGACTAAATGATGGAGAATGCATGCGCTACTGATTGCCTAAAAAATGTTTAATTTTGGTCACAACGTATTCTATTTGTTCTTTGCTGAGTTCCGGAAACATTGGCAGTGAGACCAATTCTTCGGCGCACTTTTCAGCTACTGGAAAACTTCCCTTTCCCAGGCCCATAAAATGATAAGCCTCTTGAAGATACAAAGGTAACGGGTAGTGAATACCACAGTGGATGTCTTTTTCCAATAAAGCCTTAATTAGACCATCACGATTTTGAACGCGAATGGCGTAAATGTGATAAACGTGCTTTGCATAATCAGCTTCTCTGGGAACGACTGTACCGTCTAAATCGGCCAGCAGTTCATTATAGAGTTTTGCATTCTCCCTGCGTGCTTCATTCCATGAATTAAGGTGCTTGAGTTTCACACCTAGGACGGCACCCTGCAAACCGTCCATGCGAGCATTCCAGCCGATCATCGCATGATAATACTTCTTCGCCTGTCCATGGTCCCGCAACATCCTAGTGTTTCTATCTAAATTAAGGTTATTAGTGACCACGGCACCTGCTTCTCCATAAGCTCCTAGGTTCTTTCCAGGATAAAAACTGAAACATCCTGCGTCGCCGATTGACCCCGCCCGCCTACCTTTATATTGCGCCCCATGCGCTTGACACGCATCTTCAATAACAACCAATCCGCGCGCCTTGGCAATTTCCATGATGAGATCCATGTCAGCCATCTGACCGAATAGATGAACGGGTATGATGGCCTTGGTTTGGGGTGTGATGGTATTTTCAAGTAAATCGGGGTTCATATTATATGTTTGCTCATCTATATCCACAAAGACTGGCTTGGCCCCACAGAAACTGATAGCTTCTATTGTTGCAATGAAGGTGCTAGGCACAGTAATGACTTCATCTCCACAGCCGATTCCGTGGGCTAAAAGGGCCAGCCAGAGGGCTTCGGTCCCACTACCTACACCGATGCCGTATTGACAATGACAGAATGAGGCAAACTCCTTTTCAAACCGGTCAACAAACGGTCCACCGGCAAAGGCACTACTATCTAAAACCTGCTGTATCGCATCCGTAATTCCATCATGTATGGATTCGTACTGTGCTTTGAGGTCCAGAAACGGGACTTTCATGTTCTTCCTCCCTGATTTTTCTAATTATCTTTGCAGGATTACCGGCAACAATTGCCCCTACTGGTAAATCTTTGGTCACTACACTGCCTGCACCGATGATGGCTTTTTCACCTATGATTATGTTAGCTAGAATGGTTGCACCTGAACCAATCGATGCTCCATTCTTAACCACTGTTGGTTCTACTTTCCAATCTTTTTCTGTTTGCAAAGTACCTTCAGGGTTTGCGGCACGTGGGTATGTATCATTGATAAAAGTAACATCGTGACCGATAAATACATTGTCTTCAATAGTTACTCCCTCACAGATGAAGGTATGGCTGGAAATTTTGCAATTTTTTCCAATCTTGGCATTCTTCTGAATCTCAACAAAAGCTCCGATCTTGGTGTTTTCTCCAATACTACATCCGTAAAGGTTAATAAATTTTGAGAGCTTGACATTTTTACCCAATTGGACATCATCGGATACGCATACATAATTCATCTTGCTTATTACCTTTATATCGGCAAATATCTTTCTGTTTTTGATTTTGAATTAAATTATAATTAAGACTTGGCCAGATAATGTTGAATCTTATAATTTAACCATTTTTCCTTCATTCTTTAATGATTTATTAGATGCCTCTAACATTTTTATTACTCTCAAACCAGCATGCCCATCATTAAATGGAGTCTTATCATTTAGGATACAATCAACAAAATATTCTGCTTCAGCTCTTAGAGCTTCGGTTTGCTCTACTTTAGGCGCCCACATATCACCGGATCGATAACTTACAAGTAAATTATATATACCTTCATTATTCTCAACTTTCACACCTTTGTCATATACCTTAATTTTTTCATCTGCATCCAAATCATTCCAGACTAGCATCCTTTTCTCACCACCTATAAGTGTTGTTCTAACTTTAACTGGGGATAGCCAGTTGACATTAAAGTGGGCAATTATGTTGTTAGTAAAATAGACCGTAATGAAGGCGATGTCCTCGAGTTCATTGCCAAAATGTGGTTTGCCACTAGCTATAATGGCGTCAACTTTCTCATCGATGAGGAAATCCATTATGGATAGATCATGTGGCACGAGGTCCCAGATTACATTAATGTCATGCTGAAAAAGCCCCAGATTTACTCTCATGGAATCGTAATAATACAAATCTCCCAATATATCATTATCAACTAATTCCTTTATTTTTCTAACAGCGCCGGTAAAAAGGAACGTATGATCAACCATAATTTTAAGATTCTTTTTATCTGCCAGTTCTATCAATTTTTCTGCTTGGGCAACTGTAGATGTAAAGGGCTTTTCCACAAAAATGTGCTTTCCATTTTCAAGGGCCTTTTTGGCCAATTCATAATGCGCAGAGACTGGTGTAACAATAGCGACTGCGTCGATGTCCGGAGAATATATTATTTTATTAAAATCGGTAGATGTTTGTATACTGGGATAAGACTTTTTGACGCGTTTTAGGGCAGTTGATTCTCTGTCACAAACCGAAATGACCCGGGTGCCTTCAATGGCATGAAAATTTCTTACTATATTCGGCCCCCAATAGCCAAAGCCTACTACCGCGATGTTAAGAACTCTTTGCATCATTTTTCACCTCCAAAGATATTTTTGATGCAGTTATCTTTGAGTCAAATGACTGATTTGAACTATTGCTCTTCTAATTAGCAATCTTCTTTATCATTGATAATAATGATCAAGTATCTACAGGTTAATATTATAAATTACTTAAATGTAAGCATGTTCTTCATCTTTTCGTTTTAACAAAGAATCGAAAGCTTGAGTGATAATGACGGGTACGGTTTTCAGTAATATCTTAAAATCTAACCAAAATGATCTTTGCTGAGTATAAGTGATGTCCAAGCGAATCATTTCCTTGAAGGTCGTTCTGTTCTTTCCACTTACTTGCCAGAGACCAGTCAGTCCGGGAAAAGTATCTAATCGGTTGTGGTGCCACTGGGTGTAACGCTGCACCGAATAAGGGACATCTGGACGAGGCCCAACTAGGCTCATTTCACCTCGAAGTACATTGAGGAGTTGGGGCACTTCATCTAGGCTAGTTTTGCGTAATAGTTTTCCAAAGGGCATAATTCGAGAATCATCATTATCCAATTTGTTAAAGGGATTATCACTGTTGATACATTCACTTAGATGCTGTTCATATGCAAATGAATTTGCATTTGGATGCATAGTACGAAACTTCAAGCAATTGAAAGGCTTACCCAAGTATCCCACTCTTTTCTGTTTGAAGAAAACTGGGCCGGGTGATACGATTTTGATTACGATGGAGATAAGCAAAAACACCGGAAATAGAAGAACGAGCCCAAATACTGACCCGAGAATATCTATCCCGCGCTTCCAAGCAGGCATCTGCTTGACCAAGAGAGGCTCAAGTCCCTCTATGAGGCTGTTGCAGTTCAAGATTTTGGCTTTGTCTGACTGTGTCGCAGACGGAACACTTCCGTCGAGGTCGGTCTTTACGGATGGATGATTTGGGGGATTCTCCTTAAATCCGGGCAACCAATCTGAGGGGTATGTATAAATCTTGAAGATAGGGAACACCATTTTATTTTTAATAGTAAATTTCTGACATATATCGTTGGCAAGCTTCGAAGCACCCTCAGCAGGTGTATCGGGCAGGACGACACCGAGGCGCCATGTGTCGAACCATCCCATTTCATCTATTGATCGCATTCGCTGGGTGAGGATATGCGCCAGGCGACGCGCAGCAGTTTGGTCCGTATGCCTATCGCCCATGTCGAAAATAATGAGCGATAACCTACCACCAGTGCGGTCTGAGCGTGCGCGCTCACGCCTAAGAACGGCGTGGAATTCTTTGACAGGATAAATGCCCTCCACGTATCCTCCCTTTTCCTGAAAGCGAGTTAGTGGATTAAGACAGCTACCAGGCCTCGTCATAAAAATATCTCCTTAATTTCTAAAAAAAACGGCACGTTTTTTGTACAAGGCATGTGTCAAAAAAGAGCTAATTATACTACTACCTCTAATACCTCTACTTCAAACAGAGTGATCTTCAAACTTTAACCCATCAGCCCCAATACTGCTATTTTGGCTCGGCAGCATGGACCTCATATGAAAAGCCAAAGTTAATGCCGCGAAAAAGCAGCAGCCGCTCAATATACTGGTTCACAAATTTGTTTGCCTTAGCGATAGATGACTTGGGTACGTAGACAATATCGGAGGGCTTTAGCTGGAAGTTGGATGTGTCTCCCTTCCCGTATATCGTCGCATTCAAATCTACCCGAAATGGGATAGGCTTGTTATCCCTCCCCTTTCTGATGACAATCGCACCTGCTGGTTCAGCTGTCTCCCTGAGTCCTCCTGCATTGATCACGGCCTGTAGGGCGGTCATGCCGACAGCGAGATTGATGAGCCCTGGAGTGTTGACCTCCCCCCCCACATAGACCTGCCACCCTGTAAAGGATCTGACAATGACCGTGACTGCGGGTTTTTTCAGCTCCTTGGCATATTTCTGGGTGAGCACATCATCCAGCTGGGCAGGGGTGAGGCCTGCTGCCCGGACCTCGTCAACCAATTGAAGAGAGATCTTTCCGTCAGGTCGCACTACGATAGTCTCATTGAGGATTGGGTTGTAGAAGAACTTGATATCCAATTCATCGCCTGGTTGGATGAAATACTCTGGTGGTTCCTGAGGTGCAGTTGCTACGGGGGGAGGTTCGTATTTCAACACAGCATTCTGCGAAACACACCCTAAAAGCATAGCAAGGATAACTATTGCCAAAGCAAAAATAACATAAATTTTTTTCATGTTCACCAGTCTTTTTCCCCTTTTAAGGTCAAAGGATGAAGGATATTATTACTTTCTCCTTAGGAGTTTTAGGTTATATTCGTCTGTATATCCATTTCGGGATGTAGTGCTTCTTCCTGTTGAGAACAACTCCCAGAAGCTTTCCCCCAGCGTCTTCTATTGCTTTTTTGGCATTGAGTGCAACCTGCCGCCGAATCTTTCCTGCCTCGAGCACTAGAACCACGCCATCAGCCTTGCGGGCGAGGATCCGGCACTCCGAAAATCGAGGTATCGGTGGTGCGTCCAGGATGATGTAGTCAAACTTCTTACGGACTGTTTTGAGAAATTGGTCGAACTCACTGGATTCAAAAAGGCCAAGGGGAATGGAATAGTTCCCGCCGGAGGTGAGCACATAAAGATTCCCTGGCCCGACTTTCTTGATCTGATCTGCCATCGAATCACTATTGGCAGAAAAATCAGACAGACCATGTGTGTGATCGATTTTGAAGACCTCGTGGAGGCTAGGAGTTCTCAGATTCACATCGACCAGGAGCACCTTGAGCTTGGAATTCTTGGCCAAGGCAGTTGCGAAGTTGACTGCTGTTGTGGAGCATCCGCCCCCATGTTGGGTGCCGTTGAACAGAATGGTTTTAATGGATCTATCGGGGTAGCGGGTTAATAAATTGGTCTTGAGATCCTCATACCACTCTATGGCAGTATGATTCGAGGCCCATTTGGAAGGGGTCACCCATTTAGGTAGCGGTTCGCGTAAAGCACCCAGGAGGTTCTCCTGATACTCTTTTTCAGCCCTTTTAAGGGCCTCATGCGTTCTTCCCATTGTGCTCTCCTAAAGCATGATCTTTTGGCTTAATTTGAACTGTTTATTTCACTTCAACCAACACAATTAAACCTATCATATCAAACCAATCAAGCTAATCAGTCAACCTTCGGTATTTTGATGACCTGCCCCACGGGAATCTTATCTGGACTTAGTAGCTCAGGATTTTCGTTGAGCACAGCATTTAATATGGCCCCGTCATATTTCCCGTAAGTCCGAATGATGATACTAAATAGACTGTCCCCTGGCTTGGCGATCACAACCCTTGATTGATCGGGCAGGGCCTCATCCCTTTCTCCTGCAACTGCCTCTGGATTCACAGCTGGACCCTCTTTCTGTGTTTGCACCGGCATCCCATCCGGGTTCTGAGAGCCATGAAGTTGATCGACGATAGATGTGGAAGATTGATCGGTGCTCTCCGTCTCGCTTGTGGACAAGGCTCGAATTAGAGCACGAGGCAGAAAAGATCCCCACTCTTGGAGTTTGAGGCGTGGATTTCCAAAGAGAAGCACCACGAAAAGAATGAGGCTGGCGGCGAGCACCAAACTTGCAGCTAAGGCGAGGCGACGTCGAGAAGCGCTTGTTTTTAACTGTGGGGCCTGCTGCTCCATGGTAATCGCAGCTTGGGTCTCAATAGTTCTAGAATAGGGGCTCCAGCTGAGATCGTTAATAGCTTCCTTCACCACGTCTGCATCGATTTTCTTTTTCCTTAATCCATAACCGATCAGGAGGGCATTGTCGCAGAGGACATTGATCTTTCGCGGCACTCCCCCGGAATATTCCCAGATCAATTGTTGTGTCCTTCGATTAAAGAGGGATGGACCCTTATAGTTTGCAATTCTCAGGCGATGCCGTATGTACTCGTATGTCTCTTTTTCATTGAGGGCAGTGATATAGCGCTTGAGACTGATCCTTTGGGCGAGCTGCCTCAATTCAGGCTGGTTCAGCTTGGTGTCCAATTCTGGTTGGCCGGAAAGGACAATCTGGACTAATTTGTGCTTGTGGGTTTCCAGGTTAGAAATAAGCCGTAAGTTTTCCATAGAACGTTGTTTCAAATTCTGGGCCTCATCCACAATAAGCACCACATTGCCGCCTAAAGGCAGTTGCCGGATGGCAAAGTCGTTCAGCCGATGGAGCGCTTGGTCCTTAGATATGCTCTTTACTGACTTTGCCAGCCCCAAGTCGACAATGGCCGTGATCAACATTTGCCTAAAGGTCAGGTCGGTGTTGAAAATGTAGGCCACTTTAGTGTTCTTATCGAGTCGATCCAGTACGGTATTGAGCAGCAAGGTCTTGCCTGTGCCCACCTCGCCTACCATTGTGATAAATCCACGCCGTTCGTGAATCCCGTAGGTAAGGGCAGCGAGCATCTCCACATGACAACGGCTCAGGTAGAGAAACTTAGGGTCCGGCGTCAAATCAAAGGGCCTTTCAGAAAATCCAAAAAAGTTGCAATACATGAGCAATACCTTGTTCAATTGGTTTTATTGGTCACATTCTTTCTCCTCACCACACTCTTGTTTGAAGTGAAGGCCTGGACTAGGTAATAGCAAGTTCTTTTTTTCAATAATCATAGCGACTAGAATCGATAAAATTAATCCCGCTCATCAAACCACCTAAATCCGCAAATCCAATTGAACCAGATGAACCAATAAAACTATTTCTTTAACTCCGGTATTGAGGCCAGAACGGGTAGCTTGAGATAATCTTCAACATCCTCGGTCCTCTCCAGGCTATCATCAAGATATTCCATAAAAAAGGCCAGCCCGATAGCTCCAAACGCCCCCAGGAGGACGCCAAGCACTATGTTCAACAAGACCTTTGGGCTCACGGGCTTGAGCGGCGGTTGTGCTGGCTCAATCACGCTGACGTTGGCTATCTTTTCCGTGTCCATAGCATTGGAGATCCGGGCCTCTTCGAACTTGGTCAGGTAGAGTTTGTAGTTTTGCCGAGCGCTATCTATCCCATGCTGGAACTGGTTGAGCCTCAACTCGCTTCGGTTGAGTCTTTCGAGGCTTCTCTGGTAGTCAGCAAGCTGTGCACTCTGGGTTTCCTTCTTGCCTTTCAAGGCATCCAGCTCGGCTTCATTTCGGAAAAGCTCTTCTTTTAGACGCTGGTAAGTCACATTCAGCCCAGAGCTGCTCTTTTCGTAGCGTTTGCTCTCCTGCTCGGCTAGCCTCTCTTGGACTATGTGGATTTCACCTCTGACATTCTGGACCAGGCGGTTCTGCTCAGTATACTTGGAGAGCAGTTCCTTCTCCTCGAGCTCCAGCTCAACTAGACGTGTCTCAAGGGTGTTGATCAAAAGGCGATTATGTTCAATCTCTTCTCCATGTGGAATGGTTTTTGGTGTGGTGGCCAGCTGCTGGCGAATTCGGAGAACTCGGTTTTCAGTCTCGGCTTCCTGGCTCAGAGTTTGGTTCAATGCGGCTCCAAGGTCAGATTCCTGTCTAAGGAGAAGGCTTCGTTCCTCATCGATGGAGGTGATGCCGTGCCGTTTCTTAAAGGCCTTAAGCCTTTCTTCGGCCTGGCGCAGTTTGTTTTTAAAAGTCTGGAATTGCTGCTGGAAGAACGTGTAGGATTGTGGGTTCTTATGAACGTGAAGGTGGCGGTCCATATACAGGTTGATAAGTTTGTTGACCACGGTGGCGGCCATTTGCGGGTCCTTATGTTTAAACCTTATCTCGATCACGTTTGATTTCCTGACCCCTTCGACCGTGAGATCCTTCTGAAACTTCAATACAGCTTTCTCCATGGGCGATAGCTGGGCTTGAGCTCTTAGAAGAAAGCTTATCATAATCCGCTTACCCTTCTTGAGAGCCTTATGAAGCTTAAATATAGCTTTCTCAACAGGTGATTGTAGGGCGTGATCACCTGGGAGAAAGCCCCTCAAAATACTCTGGTCCTTATCATTCGGGTTTTTGTAAAGAGCCGTTGGTCCCAGGAACTCCACCACCTTTTCGGTCAGAGATCGGCTCCTGATGATCTCAATCTCGGAGTTCATCTGTGACTCGCGATTGATGTTCATTGATGGGGCCGAGGTGCCGCTGGTCGGCACCGTCGGCACATAGAGATCTTCCCTGCCAATCTTGACTAGGATCTGAGATGTGGCTTCGTAGGTGGGCTTGATCAGTAGCGTACCAATAGTAACGGTGCAAAAGGTGGCGGTGAAAAAAAGCAGAATCACACTCTTTCGCTTGAAAACCACATATAATAAATCTCTAAGGGATGTTTTTGTTGTTTCTGGTGCCTGCATTTCTTTCTTCTGCCTTTTAGGAATAATGACCTATCTAAGGGTTGACCATGATCAAATCTATCAGTCACACGGCATTTTGTAACCAGAGGATCATTCAATATCACATGGATGCAATGTCGATCTGAATAGTCAGACTTACTGTATAGCTTTGTGAATTGGATATGTGGAAAATGCACATCTAAAGATTAATTAATTAAAACTAAAGGTTAATTAATTAAATATATGCAAAAATCATGCAAAATTTAGGCCGTTTATTATCTCTTTAGATTTTAAATAGTTGCAGTAGCATCACTCAGGGTTTATGCGCATAATATGAAAGAAAATACCAATTTAATAAGAAATAAAATTCCACTTTTTAGTAAAAAAGTACATACTTAATGATATTGAGACCTCAAATCTTTATTCTTGACATATTTCAAAACCTCAAGGCATGTGATGATATCTGCCCTGGATTCCATATCTATCGAGATGAATAAAGGGAGAGACTTTTGGCCCGGAACAATTCTCAGGGAAATCCTAGATCCTAGGTATAAACATAATCAAGGGAGATATAAGAAGTAAATGAAAGGTTGTTCTTAAAAGAACGTTGTGATAATGTTGAGCACCTCTTTAAATTTGCCGTGCTGTGTTATTATTTCATTTGATTTAAGATTCGATCAAAAATAAAGAAGACATTACTTGGAAATTTAGAATGAACTATTAAGGAGAAATAAATAATGTAAGTTAGATTCAAAGAGTGAGAAAAATTAGCTTTTGGCACCTGATCCCCCATGATCACTTACCTTTTTCCCTCATGCAATAGTTTTAGCCTTAGCCTGAGATATGCCTCTTCGGCCTTTTCGTCATCTGGGGAGATATCAAGAATCCTTTTATACACTTGTAAGGCTTGATCAAGGCTGCCTGCCACTTCCTTTATCTTAGCAAGCTGGTGGAGTAGATTGGTATTATTTGGCCTCAACTTCAGAGCTTGCTTAATTTCTTTTACAGCTAACTCATTTTTTTTCAATTTGAGGTAGGCCAGAATTAGATACTGGCGTAATTCAAAATTTTTTGGATTTACCTTCACACCTTTAAGCATGTAATTAGCTAATTGTTCAAATTCGTCAAGGGCTGTAAGATAGTTAAATATGTACCTATAGTAGGAAATCTTCCTTGGGAGAACTTTGATGAGTTCTAGGGCTTGATTAAAGGCAAAATCATTCCTTTTTTGCCTCTGATAGATATCAAAGAGGGCCTCCCTGGCCTGTATATCTTTAGGG
>JAUWZV010000102.1 GCA_030615105.1 Desulfobacteraceae bacterium | reverse complement strand
CAATAACAAATTATGTTGTCTGTCAGGCCCCCATAGTCTGTTAATTTATCATATACCACTTAAATCATTATAAAATGATTTATAATCTCTTGACAGGTTTTTTGCAACAATATAGTGTTTCATTCTGTATAACATGTCATTTTTTAGAATATATAGCAAAGGGAGAATTCTAAATGTTGCCTATTCCTTCCGCATTACAGGAACAATTTGGAGAATATTTACGAAACAAGGCAATTCCAAACAGCTTGCAAGGGGCCTATAAAAAATGGCTGCGCTATTACCTGGACTTTTGCCGGAAGTATAACTTTTCCCCTACTCATAAAGAGAGTCTGCCCCACTTTATCCGCAAATTGCAGGAAAAGAAGCAAACGAAGGTGCAGCAAGACCAGGCTGTAATGACTGTAACGTTGTATTATGAAATTCTTGAGTCAAAGGTTCTCCCCAATAAAGAACCTGCGCCCCAAACCGCAAGTCCTCAGGGATACTCACCTTTCAACTACGAAAAATACTTTTCTATTCGTGAGGCTGCTGCCAGGCCGATTCAATATAAAAAGGTCATACCGCCTCTTTCTCGTGATTCCGCCCCATCAACAAGTGTGCATAGCTCCTCACACACTGTTAGTCCTTCAGGGAAGGGGTATGTTGAACAAGGAACCGGTGCTTCCTGGAAAGCAGAATATTCCCGGCTGGAGGATGAAATCCATGTGCGGCATTATTCTTCCAAAACTCTCAAGACGTATAAAGGATGGGTGCGGAAATTTCAGACTTTTACGCTCAGCAAGACTCCGGGATTGCTCTCATCGAATGATGTTAAAGAGTTTTTAACATTTTTGGTTGTGAAGCGAAAGGTATCATCCGCCACGCAAAATCAGGCGTTTAATGCGCTTTTATTTTTTTATCGGCACGTCCTTCACAAAGAATTCGGAGAGATCGACGGGGTTGTCAGGGCAAAGCAAAAACCTTATATCCCTGTGGTTTTATCTCGTGAAGAGATCGAAACTGTCCTGAAGTTCCTGGAGCCCCCATATGACCTTGTAGTAAAATTGCTTTATGGCTGTGGACTCCGGCTTTTTGAATGCCTGGGTCTTCGTGTGCATTGCATGAATTTTGATGCAGGCATCTTGACGGTTCATGACGGCAAAGGACAAAAAGACCGGACTGTGCCGCTCCCTGAAACGATCCTTCCGGAACTCCGAGAGCATCTCGAATCATTGAAAGATCTTCATCAACGGGATCTTAAACGGAAATATGCCGGAGTATTTTTAGTGAACGCATTAGAGCAAAAATACAAAAATGCGGCAAAGGAGTTTATCTGGCAATGGTTTTTCCCAGCCAAACAATTGACCTATGAGAATAAGGCCGGGGAATACCGGCGATATCATTTGCATGGAACCCATGTGCAAAAGGCGATAAAAGAGGCGGTGAGCAAGTCAAGAATTTGTAAGCGTGCTTCTTGCCATACCTTTCGTCACAGTTTTGCAAGTCACTTATTGCAGGCCAATTATGATATACGTACTATTCAGGAATTATTGGGGCACAGCGATGTGAGAACAACAATGATTTATAAACATACAATTAAGAGCTTGACAATTAAAGAGGCAAGAAGCCCGCTTGATTTTTAGGAATGGTCAGTAATGTCCGTGGCACACTATAGCCTTGACCCCAAAGGTTATGCTGACGCCTCGCTTATCTTGCTTCCCATTGAGTCAATTTCATAATAAACGGCAATGTTTAATGTTGATGAATCCAAGGGTTTGAGCCCGGCTTCCTTATGATCTTTTTGCGATTAGCAAGGTTTTTCCTACAGTTCCGAGGATACGTTTGTCCTGCATTTTCTGGTTTCCGCTTAGGCGTTCAGAGGATAGGGGGCACTCTATCCGATGGGTTACTTTCCATCCTGTCTTTGATAAAATCCTGTGGTAATCAAATATGGTGATTGAATTGTCGGGCTTTTCTTTTGAAGCGGGTGTGGATTCAAAATCGCGCCTGCCCGCCATCGCGAGCCGCTCAGGCGAGGCGGGCGGGCCAATCGTCTCCGAATCGTTCATCACCCCAGTGAAATACGCCACAGTGAAATAGGGAGGATTTCACATGGTAAACTTTGCTTGTCATTTACATGCCCTAGTTAAACAGAAGACACGGAGAAGTTTAACCCCAGTACGATATTACATACCTACGGGGCGGGCGGGGTAAAAATTTCACGGGGTAAACATTGGTTAAAATTCCATTGATCCCATGTACGCAGGCCCCAGCCAAGTTCTTTGAACTTTTCCTGATCTGTCTTTCCTTCCAGCCGTAATGCCCAGATAAGCGCAAGATCCATGTGGCAATGCCTTGCAATATAATCCATGTCGTGGCCCTGGGAGAGGAAATTACCAATTTCACTAAAATTGGTATTATTGGTAATTTGAGAGATTCTTTGCTGATTTATCCCCACTGTTTCCGAAATCTTCTCCTGAGGCCATCCGTGCCAAAAAGGAAAAGGTTAGAGAAAAAGCTTCAACCGCCTTCATCCATCATGTCCAATATTAAGGCAGGCCCCATCTTCACTTTACTTATGATGAATGTACTGTTTTGAAAAGGGGTTTGGACAACAGCACCTTAAGATTCTACTTTATTAGACTCTTCTTTCTTTTTTCTATGAACCCCTTGGGAGATAAAGATACTAAGTTCATAAAGGATAATTATGGGAAGTGCCATCATTATCTGTGTGGCAACATCAGGAGGGGTTAAAATTGCAGATAAGATAAATGAGCTAAGAATAGCAAACTTGCGGAATTTTTTCATTGAATCTGGAGTAATCAGGCCTATCTTGGTCATAAAGAAGACCACTACAGGCATCTCAAAAACCAGACCGAATGCTAAAAGCAACCTGATTGCAAAGGAGAAATACTGCTTTACTGAAGGAAGTGCCTGGATGTCCTCAGTTGCAAAACTCATAAAAAATTTGAAACCATAAGGAAAAACAACAAAGTATCCAAAAAGAGAGCCAGCAACAAAGAGGATGCTTGAAAAAAAAACAAAAGGTATAAAATATCCTTTTTCCTTCTGGTAAAGGGCGGGTGCCAGAAACATCCATAATTGATAAAAGATAATGGGTATAGCTAAAATAATGCCAGCGACAAGAGCTACCTTAATATAGGTTATAAACATCTCAGGGAGATTGGTAAATATAAGCTGGCTCTCAGCAGGGAGGACCTTAGTTAGGGGCAGAATGAGAAAAGAGAAAAGTTGTTTAGAAAAGATATAACAGATAATAAATCCGATACCTATAGCTATTGCGCAGACGACCAATCTTCTCCTGAGCTCTTCTAAATGGGCTAAGAATGGCTGTTTTTCATCTGTCGTCATCTTTTTTCTCGGTGATGCCCGTTTCGTCTTCCCCTTTATGAGCCTCTGCTCTTTTATCATCTTTTGCTTTTGTTTCATCCTCTGTTTCGGATTCGTCTATTAGGCCGCTTACAGAGTCCGCCAGTTCTTCCTCCATCCCCTTGATTTCGTCCTCTATATCAAGATTTGCCTTTACCTCGTTGGTCGCTTTTCTAAACTCAGCCATTCCCTTACCAAGAGCTCTGGCTAAATCAGGCAACTTCTTTGGTCCTATAATAATCAAGGCAATCACAAAGATGATTATCAATTCAGGCATGCCTATGCCGAACATAATAGGTCTCCTTGTTTATAGTCCGCTTATAATTATCTCCTTTAAAAAAAGGGACGGGGTCCCGACCTTACCAAAAAATCTTAAATCGTTTCCCAATTCTTCAACAGCAGAAAATAGATCATGGATTGAGCCGGAAATAGTTACGCCCTTTACTGGAAAGACCGCCTTCCCCTTTTCTACCCACATACCAGATGCCCCTAAAGAAAATTCTCCGGAGATAGGATCAACCATATGAACACCCATTAATTCGTTTATTAAAAAGCCTTCATCCATGGTGGCGATGAGTTGATCAAGTGGCAAAGTTCCAGGACTTATGAAAATGTTAGATATCGATGTGGAAGGAGGGGAAGAGATTTGGCTCCTAAAAGAATTACCTGTCGGTTTAGATCCTGTCTTTTTTGACCAGTAACTATCAAAAAGATAGGACAGCAGCCTTCCCTCTTTTACCAATATAGTCTTTTTCCGGGGTGTTCCTTCATCGTCAAAAAGAGCACTACCCATACCCCTGGGATATAGACCATCGTCTATCAGTTGAATCCTTGATGAGGCAATTATCTGGTCGATCTTATCTTTTAGGAAAGATTTTCCCTTGTATACATTCTCTCCAAGAAAGGAAGATGACCAGACACCAAGCAAATCGCCCACAACCCTGTTTTCCAAAACGGCCGGACATGTGCGTGTGGAAATCTGGCGACTTCCTAACATGCCAATTCCTCTTTTGGCCGCACCAAGGCCGATCTTAATCGGATCAATGTCAGAATAAATTCTGGCCCAGTCGGATTCCCAGCCCATTTCAGAGTAGTTATTGTCCTCTGCGAGGGCCATCAGGGCCATCGTAATTAGGGTCCCTTCCCTTTCCATATCAAGGCCTTTAGAGTTGATTATAGAGACATAACTTGTTACTTCCTCGTATTCAGCCTTTCTTACCTTTTTTATTCGAGAATCGCTGCTAAGAGCACTATTTTCCATTTCTTTGACATGCTCTATTTTCTGTTTTTCGCTTATTTTTGAGAGATCCCTGTCAAAAAGGCCCAGATCAGCGCTATCCAATCTTTCACCTGCAGGAAAGGTATAAATAGGGTCAAAATCAGCCTGGCTTGCCAGTTCAACTGCCCGATCTGTCATCAGGGCCAGACTATCAGGAGTTGGTCCAAAGAGATAGGAAAAACCAAGTCTTCCTCTGTCTAAAACCCTGAGTGCAAGGCCTATCTCCCTGGATGAGCGAAAATGATCTACCTGACTGTCTTTTATGCCAACTGATAAAATCTTTTTTTGAGAGAAAAATATTTCAAATTCCACCCCCTTATACTTGTTCAGCCGATCGGATATGATTCTTGCCATATCCTTCTTTTTCATAATCATTTAACTGCTTTAAAAACTTTAGGCACTTTAGCTCACTTTTACCCGCCAGACTTACGGCGGGTTAAACCCTGGCCCAGTGCTGGTCTATAAGTGTAGAAGTCCAATTCAAGCACACACTGGCTCATAGCCCGTTCGGGGAACGGGCCCTACAATTGTAGGGGCCGATAGCCCATCGGCCTTCTTAGAAGGCTGATTAGAGCACATAGCACTAAGGCGGGCTTTAGGCACTTTCTATGATCAATCATAGCTCAAGAATCATTGCGATCTCATCACAGTCAGGAAACTTTGGGCATTTGACACAATCGGCCCAGATCTTATGAGGTAGTAATGATTTTTCTACCTCTTTAAAACCAAAGCGGGCAAAGAAGTCCTTTATCAAGGTCAAAACAAATATCTTTGATAGGCCGAGTTCAACTGCCTCTGATAGGCATGCCTCAACCAGCCTGGAGCCAAGGCCCCCTTTTTGGCTTTCCTCAACAACAGCTAATGCTCTTATCTCCCCTAAATCTTCCCAGGAAATATTAAGGCTACACACCCCTAAGAGACTCCCCTTTGCCTTATTGTTTTCTATAACATAGAAATCCCGGAGGTGGTCATAGAGTTCACTTAATGAACGAGGGAGCAGAAGATCCTGGTCTGCATAATTAGTTAAGATTGCATGGATAGATTTTACATCCTGAATTATTGCTTTCCTAAGCATAGGCATTACTCGTCATTTGTCATCAATTACTAGGATATATAATAAAAGGCTTGAAACCCTCTTTATCGGCCAGCCTTTTGGCATACTTTTTGGCCTCTTCTATGTTAGAGAATGGGCCACAGCGAATCCTGTAAAACATCTCACCATTGATCAGGATTTGATAATAATAGGCTGGATAGCCAAATCTGGTTAATCTCTCCACCAGTTTTTCAGTTCTCCCCTTATCTTTGAGTGCAGCTATCTGAACACTATAATTGCCTATATCCTCTTTTGATTGCTCAACTTTTGTCTTCTTTGTTGTTCTATCTTGGTCTTTTAAAAGAGGTTTAGAGAGCGCCTTCTTTTTAGCCCTATCTTTTTTGTCAACAAGTAGATTATAAAAGACAAGTTCCTCTTCTTTTATAGGCTTTAATTGATCATTCTTTTTCTTTTCCTCATCCTTCGCAGTCTTTTCCTTGACAGCAGAAAAGGAACCTATGGTACTTGGCAAGAAACCCTTACCAACCATTATCCCTAAGGAAAATACCCACCCCAGGACAAAGAGAAAGGTGATAGATAGTAAAAGGAGAGAACTGAGACTGAATTGAAAGTTGTATCTTTTTCTTTCCTTCTTTGAAGGCGATTTTATGTTAACCATTGTTTCCCGTCTACATTTTTTCAGGGGCACTAACCCCTAAGAGGCTGAGACCATTTTTGATTAAAATCTTTACACCCAAGGATAAAAAAAGCCTCGCCTGGCTTAAGTTTTTATCATCACTGATGACCCTATGTCTATTGTAATATCTGTGAAAGCTACCAGCTAGTTCTGTTAAGTAATACGTCAGCCTGTGAGGCTCTAATGCACAAGCAATTTCTTTGACAAGGGAAGGAAATTCAGCCATTTTCCTTATCAGGGCAATTTCTTCATCCAAGACCAATCTTTGAAGGATTGAACCGGGATGTTCGGGAAGTTGAATATTTTCCTTGGCTGCCTTTCTAAAAATGCTACAGATCCTGGCATGGGCATATTGGACATAATATACAGGATTTTCACTATCCTTCCTTTTGACCAGGTCTATATCAAAATCAAGGGGGGAGGTATGATCTTTACTTAAAAAAACAAACCTGACTGCATCTACCCCAACATCATCTACAAGTTCTCTTAATGGGACATACCTGCCTGATCTCTTGGACATCTTTACTTCGGCTCCCCCTTGCCAAAGCTTGACCAGTTGGATTAAGAGAACATCCAGCCAACCATCTGGAATCCCTTCTGCCATTAGGGCGGCCTTGACCCTGTTTACATAGCCATGGTGATCTGCCCCCCAGATATTTATTACTTTTCTGAACCCCCGTTTCCATTTATCAAAATGGTAAGATACATCTGTGGCAAAATAGGTAAATTCCCCGTCTTTCTTTCGAATAACCCTGTCTTTATCGTCACCAAAAGAGGAGGTTCTGATCCAAAGTGCACCATCCTTTTCAAAAAGCAGATCCCTTTTTTCGATCAATTTGATTGCACGATCAATTTTACCTGATGAGTAAAGATCACTTTCCTTATACCAGAGATCAAAATTTACCCTGAAATTGGCCAGGTCTTTCTTTATCTCATTGAGCATTTTATCTTTACCCAGTTCAGTAAGTAAATCTATGGCATCATGAATATCAAGGTTCTCTAATTTTGTCTCCTTAGCAATTTCAAGGGCCAACTCATGGATGTAATCTCCCTGATAACCATCTTCAGGAAATGGATAGGATGGATCGGAGATTTGCCTCCACCTGCTATAAATGGACTCCCCGAGGATGTTAATCTGTTGACCGCCATCATTTATATAGAATTCTCTGCTCACGTCATAACCACTAAAATCTAAAATCCGACAGAGGGAATCTCCCAAGGCTGCACCGCGACCATGGCCAAGATGGAGAGGGCCGGTAGGATTGGCACTAACAAACTCTACCATTATTTTTTCTCCTTTTCCAAGGGAGTTGCGGCCATAATCATCCCTTAGAGTTATTATCTGGGAAAGGAGATCATACCATTGCTCTGTTGCAACAAAAAAGTTTATAAAACCAGCGCCACCTATCTCGGCTTTCAATATGAAGTGATCATGATCTACTAAATGCTGGATAATTATCTCAGCTATATTCTGGGGGGAATTCTTCTGCCCTTTAGCAAGGGTCATTGCCAGGTTTGTAGCAAAGTTTCCATGATCCGGGTTGTTAGGAATCTCGATGACAAACTCTGGCAAGGGCATCTGTCTTAGATAACCCTCCTTAAGACATAGATCTAAGGTATCTTCAAGAATCTTGGCTAATTTCTTTTTCATTAATGTATTCCCGTTTGTTTCTACTTCCTATGGAGCAAAGGGCCTCGTATGATATAGTGTCAGCCCACCTGGCCATATCGTCAACTGTGATTGTATTTCCTTTCTCCATGCCCAAAAAGAATACCCTATCACCCCTTTTTACTCCTTTTATCGGGGTTACATCAGCAATTGTCAGGTTCATACAGATCCGGCCGATAATCCTTGTCTTTTGACCATGGATCAGTACCTGGCCCTTGTTGCTCATAGACCTGCTCAGCCCATCAGCGTAACCTGCTGATATTATAGCTATCTTTCTTGAACCATCAGTGTAAAAGGTTCGTCCATAGCTGATTGGGGTGCCATGCTCAACCTCCCTCACCTGCACAACAGAGGAGCAGAATGTCATCACACCCCTTAGGGGTGGTGGGTCTGCAAAGCCAGGACAGGGAAGACCGCCATAAAGCATGATGCCTGGCCTTACCAGATCAAAATGGGTCTCTTTATATCTCATAATCCCAGCACTGTTTGCCAGATTATTCATGGTAAGCTCAATGCCAAGTTTGCAACTAACAGAAATGGCATCCTTGAAGTTTTTGATCTGAGTTTTTGTAAATGTATTGTCTTGTTGATCGGCTGAAGAGAGATGGGAAAAGAGGCCTTCAATTTTTATCCCCTTTATACCCATAAGCTGTTTTAAGAAAAGACCGGTCTCTTGAAAGTCGATACCAAGCCTGCCCATTCCTGTATCGATCTTTAGATAAGCAGTGATGGTTTTTCCGCTTTTCTTCCCCTCCTCTGATAGCATCCGGGCAGAATCTAAATCAAAGATGACAGGAGTCAGTTTGTAATCAACCACATTCTTTGACTCTTGCGGTGTGCTTATTCCAAGTAGAACTACCACTGGCGTTTTTACACCCCCAGTCCTAAGTTTTATAGCTTCAGAAATATAGTCCACACCAAGGGAGTCTATATGGAGTTTCTCTAATTCCCGGGCTATTGGGATCAGGCCATGGCCATAGGCATCGGATTTGACAATCCCCATGATTCTGGTCTCTTTTCCTACTAACTCCCTTATCTTCAACAGATTATATTTCAATGCCGAGAGATCAATTGTAACTTTGTTAGGTGACGCATTCATGACAATTTACAAAGATAGACGATGATAAATTTAATATCAAGAAATATGTAAAGTTATCAATTAAAGGGTAGGCTTATAGACGCTAAAAAAATTTTGGATTGGGAGTATATCTTGAGAATGTTCCGCTTCAGAGGTTTTGTTTCCGAATTCCGTAACTCGGAAGTATTTGACATTTACATTAACTTTAGGCACTTATAACTTTAGTTCACTTATTACTTTTTGTCTTAAGTCAATGGCATTGATATAGGTATCAGCATGTCTGTCTTTCTCCAGGGCCAGATCGAAAGAATAACATACACCAACGATGAAAACGGTTACACCGTTGCCAAGGTAAGGGTAAATGGGAAGCGGGATCTCGTGACCGTGGTTGGAAACCTGATGGCGCCAACCCCAGGAGAAATCCTTAAAATGAATGGCGAATGGATTAATCATCCTAAATATGG
>JAUWZV010000011.1 GCA_030615105.1 Desulfobacteraceae bacterium | reverse complement strand
GGCACATGGAAGGATCTGACCGATAATGTCAACATGCTGGCGGCCAACCTAACAAACCAGGTTAGAGATATTGCCAAAATCGGCACTGCCATAGCCAACGGAGACTTAACCCAGAAGATAACTGTTGAGGCACAAGGCGAGATTATGGAGCTGAAGGATACCCTCAATAAGATGGTTGATAACCTGAATCTATTTGGAGCTGAGGTAACCCGAGTGGCCAGAGAGGTAGGCACCGATGGCAAGCTTGGTGGTCAGGCAGAGGTTCCTGGAGTAGCAGGCACCTGGCAAGAGCTGACTGCCAACGTGAATATGTTGGCCTCTAACCTCACAGATCAGGTCAGAAACATTGCCCAGGTGACCACGGCAGTGGCCCAGGGGGATCTCTCTCAGAAGATCACCGTTGAGGCACAGGGTGAGATTCTGGATCTGAAGGGCACCATTAATACCATGGTGGATCAGCTCAGCACATTTGCATCTGAGATCACACGGGTTGCCATAGAGGTCGGCGGTGAAGGCAAGCTTGGTGGTCAGGCAGAGGTACCGGGTGTGGCTGGCACATGGAAGGATCTGACCGATAATGTCAACATGCTGGCGGCCAACCTAACAAACCAGGTTAGAGATATTGCCAAAATCGGCACTGCCATAGCCAACGGAGACTTAACCCAGAAGATAACTGTTGAGGCAGCAGGAGAGATAGCGGAGTTAAAGGAGACTCTCAACGCCATGGTGGATAATTTGAATAGATTAGCCGCTGAAGTCTCAAGAGTCGCGCAGGTAGCAGGCGTTGAGGGAAAACTGAGTGAACGGGCAGAGGTAGAAGGAGTGGCAGGTAGCTGGAAGGATATCGTAGATACACTCAATAGCCTGATTGATTCGATTGCTACCCCTGTTCAGGAAGTAATCAGGCTTGCCACTGCCTTATCTGAAGGCGATATCTCACAGAGAATGGAGATTGAGACAAGAGGGGATATTAAAAACTTGGGAGATGCCCTTAACAAATCATTTGATGGCCTTGGAGCACTTATTAAACTGTCAATGGATATCTCCGAGAAAGTAGCAACCGGATCCAACCAGGTAGCTGCTTCATCAACGCAGGTAAATACCGCATTGTCGCAGGCAGCACAGACAACCCAGCAGATAGCGGCTGGCGCAAAGGACCAATCCAAGAAATTGGAAGAAAGCACCAAGCTTGTGGCAAACTTATCTATGTCCATACAACAGGGTGCGGCCACTGCAAGGTCAGCGTCTGAGGTTACTCAAGAAGCAGCTAAACTTGCTCAAAGGGGCACTGAGTCGGGTAAGCAAGCAGCAGATAGATTACAAACCATAGACGAGATTGTAAAGGGCAACACCGTGACAATTAAAGAATTGGATAAAAGAGCTAAAGAAATAGCTGTAATAGTGGGTACCACCAAGGATATTGCCGACCAGACAAACCTGCTGGCTCTGAACGCCGCCATTGAAGCTGCTCGTGCAGGAGATGCGGGAAGAGGTTTTGCGGTTGTAGCAGATGAAATTAGGAAGCTGGCTGAAGGAACTAAACAAGCGGCTGTGCAGATTGAGGGAATGGTGAATGTTATAGGAGAATCAACAGCCGAGGTGGTTAATAGTATGACCACTGGAGCGGAGCAAGTTTCTGAGAGTGCTGGCATCGTCAATGAGGCGCTATCCATATTGGAGCAGATCGGCGCGGGAACCCAGGAGATCACAGCCAAAGCCCAGGAAATCTCATCGGCAACTGACGAACAGGCCGCAGGCGCGCAAGGCGTAGCAAAGACCGTAGAGGAGATAGCTGCCACATCAGAGCAGGCTGCTGTGGGAGCAGGACAGATGTCTACATCTATTCAGCAGCAGACAGCGGCTATGCAGCAGATGTCCGCATCAGCCCAAAATTTATCGACTCTGACAGAGGAATTAAGAACTGCACTAATAGCCTTTAAAATAGCTGCTTAACCCGGGCAAGCTGGAATTCAGGGATTGCGAATTGAGGAATTTAGGAATTGAACCCGAATTTTGCAAGGTTCACAAGATGTCATTGCGAGGAGCGAAGCGACGAAGCAATCCCATTGTTTTATCCACCGGTTAGAGATTGCTTCGCCGCCCACCACGCTGCGCTCGTGGCTACGGCTCGCAATGACAGTTGTTCTGCTTCCTATGCACAGTGTGGGTACGACAAGTACCTATTGAGGCAAAAAAACGGAGGGCAAAAATATGCAGGAAAAGACACAAGCCTCGAGTTACGGGGTAGGCGCCACGGATGAAGGGGAAAAGATTATTCAGTTAATTGTCTTTAACTTAGGAGACGAAGAATTCAGCGCTGAGATAAGTCAGGTTAGAGAGATAGTAATGGCAGGAGTCATTACCCCGATACCGGATTCTCCCGAGTTTATTAAAGGTGTAACCAATATAAGGGGTGAAATCGGAGTAGTGATAGACCTTAAAGCGCGTTTTTTCTTGCCTGTGAAAAAAGAAGTTGAATCAAAGCATATAGTAATAACAGAGCAGGAAAAGAATCTTTTCGGACTTATGGTTGATGAAGTTACAGAGGTGTTAAGAATACCAGGAAGAGAGATCAAACGTACCCCAGATCTGGTAACAAGAATAGACAGAACATATGTCAGCGGGATGATAACGCTTGAAAATCGTCTGATCATTATGCTCGATTTAACCAAGGTCCTTTCAGAGGAAGAACTTGCCAGATTGAGTGAGCTTTCCAGAAGGCATCGTGCAGTTGGCGAGAGCGAAGGACCATGGACCAGGAATGAGACGGCCGTGAGACCCCAGCTGACAGAGGAAGAAACCGCAGACGAGATAGAGTCCGTAATTGCAGAAGGGGGTCAGGATAAGGAAGAGCAGGCGGGGACGGAAACAAACACAGATAACCACGAATAAAAAGCCGCAGATGTCTGTCTTAATCTGTGTATCTCACAAAGGAGCTGAATATGAAAAAGATTCTAATTGTAGATGATTCAGCGTTTATGCGAGGAATATTAAAGCATATTTTGTCAAAAAAATATGAAATAGTAGAGGCCGACTCAGGAGACAAGGCCCTGGAGCAAGTTAAAAAAGAAAAACCGGATTTAGTCTTACTGGATATAATTATGCCGGAAGGCGACCAGGAAGGCGTACGGGTTCTTCAGGAGGTCATGAAGACTAATCGTGGGGCACAAGTAGTAATGATTACGGCTGTTGGACACGATGCGATAATAAAGCAATGTAAAAAACTCGGGGCCAAAGATTACATTGTTAAGCCCTTTGACGAGAAGCTGGTTGCCGAGACAGTGGAGAAATGCCTTGGTAATTGAATATTGACGATTCACAATTGAAATATTTAAGGAATTCTGCCAATTTTATCACGACAATTCCAATCAAAACAGCGGAGCGGAGCGACTTCCATCAATAGTCAATCGCCAATCATCAATCAACAATTCATTTTTGGGGTATTATGCCTATAAAAGTTCTCGTGGTCGATGACTCTTTATTTATGAGAACGTTAGTATCAGATATGCTCGATTCTGATCGGCGGATTGAAGTAATTGACACTGCCAAAAACGGAGCCGAAGCTTTAAAAAAAATACCTGAAATAAAACCCGATTGTATCACGCTGGATTTGGCAATGCCTGGCTGGGATGGTTTGACCACTTTGAAGCATATTATGAGCCAATATCCAACTCCGGTAGTCATAGTTTCCGCCTATAGCAAAGAAGATGCGGATATTACTATAAAATGCCTTAATGCTGGGGCGGTCGGTTTTGTGCTTAAGCCCTCGGGTGAATTATCGCTGGATATACGTACCGTTGAAGAGCAGCTCTTAGAACAAGTTGTGGCAGCCGCAAAGGTTAATGTTGCAAAAATCAAATCACTCGTCGCCAAGAAACCGAAAAGAGCCAGACGCAAGTTAATTGGCATAAATAAAATCGTAGTTATTGGAGCCTCCACTGGGGGGCCGCAGACACTGGAGGCAATTTTGCCGTCCATTCCCTCTGATTTTCCCGCTTCAATCATTGTTGTTCAGCATGCGCCAAGCAGATTTTTTTCGGAAAGTATGGCTGAACATTTAAATAACACCAGTCCGCTATTAGTAAAGGTTGCAGGAGATAATGAGCTTATCCAAGCAGGATATGTGTATTTTGTGCCCAGCGGCTTCCGTATGACAGTCACCAACCGTTCCCCGCAATATGAATCAGGACTCACAAATCACGACCAGCGATTTATTTGTCTATCTGAGGAGGAGCCCAGCGCCCTGAGCCCGTCAATAGACATTATAATGAGATCAGTGGCTAAAATTTATGCTGGAAACGTTATTGGAATTATCCTGACAGGTATGGGTCAGGATGGACGAGAAGGGATGAAGGCAATTAAAGAATCCGGCGGCAAAACAATTGCCCAGGATGAGTCTTCATTAATATTTGGTATGCCCAAGGTGGTTATTGACGCAGGTTTCGCTGATAAAGTGCTACCTGCTTCTGGCATTGCTCGGGCGATATTAGATCTTGTAGCTTAGACGTACACTGCACAAAAATACCGAACGCTAAAGGAGCGAAGAGCACCTGGTGGAAGATCTCGAAAAATACAAAGACGCCTTCTTAAGTGAAGCAAAAGAACACGTGGAAGCGATGAATAATTTCCTGCTTAAGCTGGAGAAGTCCCCCGATGAGTTAGAACTGGTGAGTGATATGTTTCGCGAGGCGCACACGTTAAAGAGCATGGCCGCTACCATGAATTACGATAAAACAGCTCAGTTGTGTCATGCGATAGAAGATGTATTAGATGCGATAAGAAACAAGAAGATAGAGATAGAAAAGTGCGTTGATATCTTGTTTCAATCTTTTGATCATTTGGAATCAAGCTTAAAAGAGATCTCCAGAGGCGAGGAAGAGCTTGACACTAGAATGCTGGTGGAGAGGTTAAAAAATCTTACAGAATTCACGGGCGACGAGCCGCAAGTCGCAAGTCGCGAATCACCAATCACGGACGAATCTGCCGCAGTGGAGAAGATTACAAGCATCGAAGTCAAGGTTGAAAGACTCGATTTGCTTATGAACTTAGCAGAAGAACTATTAATCACCAACATGAGGCTCGATAGAATTAAGGAGACCCTCCAGAACGCTGAACTATCTGCTGCTGTGGATAACCTGGGTAGATTGATTGCAGATGTGCAGTACAATGTTATGCAGGCAAGAATGGTGCCGATGGGCTTTGTATTTAATAGGTTCCCCCGGATGGTTAGAGACTTAGCCAAACTTCAGAAAAAGGAGGTAAGCCTCCAGATACAAGGCGGTGATATAGAATTGGATAGGAGTGTGGTAGACGAAATCGGAGAATCTTTGGTACATCTTTTAAGAAATGCTGTTGACCATGGTATTGAGACTCCTGAGGAAAGGAACAAATCCGATAAGCCTCCTCAAGGGACCATAAAGTTAACTGCCACAAGAACCAAAAATTTTGCCGTCATTGAAGTCTTTGATGATGGAGCTGGTCTGGATATTGAAGAGATAAAAGAATCGGCTCTAAAACGAGGAATTCTATCACCGGAAGCAACTAAGGAAGAAGTAATCGATTCAGTCTTTTCTGGTGTGAGCACCACTAAAGAGGTTACTGAGATCTCCGGGAGGGGTTTTGGCTTAAATATAGTTAAAGAAAAGATAGAATCCCTGGGAGGCTCTATCCAAGTAGAATCTGAGATAGGAAAGGGGACGAAATTTGTAATAAAGATACCTCTCACCCTCGCCATCATCAAGACTCTGTTCGTTGAGGTCTGCGGCAGGACTTATGCCATTCCCTTAGCAAACATAGAGAGATTGGTTAGTGTAAGTAAAGAAGACATAAAAGGAATGCTGAATTACGAAGCCATCGTTTTAAATGAAGAGAATATTCCTATAACAAGATTAAATGTGCTGTTTGGCCCCGTTAGAAGTAAGTCGCTTGGGGTGACTACCGGACCTTCGGTGCGGACTTCTGACGGGGTTGGCACACCGTCTTTAGCTTTTGATAGACAGCAGATAGTAATTGTCAGGAAAGAGGAAGAAAAACTCGGTTTGGCGGTTGATGCCCTCATGACGACACAGGAGATAGTTCTTAAACCCCTGAATAGGCTGATAAGAGAGAATCGATACTTTGCCGGCTTTACCATAATCGGTTCAGGTGAGGTGGTGTTAATTTTGGACATAGGTAACTTAATATTGTCGAAGAGAGTGCAACCGCAAAGGACGCAGAATGCAACCGCCGAGATCGGAGAGGAGAGCAGATAATGCAGAGTAAACTTTCGGCGACCTCGGCGGTCACAATTCTGCGTAATCGGCGGTTGCAAGGGAGGAGAATATGGAAAAATTACAAGAGATAAACAATCAAGCTGCTTTGAATGCATCTGGTGCTCTATCCAAGCTGATTGATAGGCCAGTTAAGATGAACATTACTATGGCAGACGTAAGAAAGGCAGAAGAACTCAGCCCAGTTATTGGTCCTGAAGAAATAGTTGCCGGGGTATACCTGCCTGTTACAGGCGAGATTACAGGAGCGGCTTTACTGATATTTCCCAAGGAGAGTTCTTTTAACTTAAGCGATTTATTGGTTAGAAGAGAACCCGGGACAACGCGAAAACTAACTGGGCTTGATAAATCCGCCTTAAAAGAACTGGGAAACATTGTCTGCGGCAGTTATCTTACGGTTCTTTCAAACGCGCTGCAAGTTAAGATAATTGGGCATGTGCCAAGTTTCAGCTTTGATATGTTTGGTGCAATAGTAAGTCAGATTATAACAGCGTTCGTTCAAAAGAGTGAAAAGGCATTAGTCGTGGAAATAGAAATCATCTTTGAACTTACAGCTCTTAAGGGATATTTTTTGCTGCTGTTCGAGCTGCCACAATTCAACGCGATCCTGAGATCATTGGATAGCGGATAGGGGAATGAACTACCCTCCAGCAAGCAGACTATCTGACATCAGATATGATTTCCCCTCCACTTGTGGGAGGGGACTGAGGGGAGGGGGAAAGATAAACCATGATCACCCCCACCTTTACCCGCCTTTGGCGGGTGAATCCTCCCCCATCCCCGCTCCCTATGAGACCGGGATCTGCGACAAGGGGGAGGACATACTAAGGTAACGTTATAATCTACGGGGAGTTTGAACATACCGCACCTTTGGTGCGGACCTGTAGGGGTTCGATTTATCGAACCCGCAATGACGGGCGTCATTAATCCGCCATAGCCCTTTGGCGGATAAATGTCGCCCCTACAAGGACTTAAAAAGGAAATTTCTATACAATGAACTTAGCCGCCTGCGGCGGAACTTTTTCGACAGGATTAACAAGATTAATCGCTCGACCTGGAGGCTCTCGACAGGCATGATTTTCTTATTTTCTTTATATCCCCTCGACAAGCTCGGGGCCTGAGCCTGTCGAAGGCCTGAACATCCTGTCTATCCTGTCTAAAAAAGGAAATTCCTAAGCAATCAAGTTAATGATGGCAGATATAGAGGTAAACATGGGCGATCTGGTGGTAACGAAAAACCAGGATAAGTTAACAACTTCAGCAGTCGGCTCTTGCCTGGTTATTACGCTTTACGATCTGAAGTTTAAAATAGGTGCATTGGCACATACTATGCTTACTGATCGTCGTGTGTCGCACCTAAAAAGTGATGCATTGGACGCAACATCCTCCTCTGCCAGGACTCGGGAAGGTGGGAACGAGAGGAGACACGAGATACGAGATATGAAATATGTGGATGCAGCCATAGATGAGATGATAAAAAAGATGGTGACTCAGGGTGCAAACAAAGAGAATTTAGAAGCTAAGCTCGTTGGCGGGGCAAATATGTTTCCTGCACTCAAATCAGATATTGGTAAAGAAAATGTCTTAGCTGCAAAGAAAAAGTTAAAGATAGAAGGTATCAGACTGGTCGGCGAATCCGTGGGTGGCTCACAAGGTCGCTCGGTCGAATTCTCCATTGCGTCAGGCATAGTGACGGTGAAGATAAAATTCTAAAAAAAGGAAATGAACTCTAAACTCCAAAATCCAAAATCCGCATTCGATTTGATTCAGGGGAGAATAAGAGACCTCCGTGAGAACACGGATTTTGTAGCGACCCTCTTTGAGAGTCTCATCGGATATGCCATCATTGCCGCGGATTTCGACGGCAACATCATCGCCTTTAATGAAGGCGCCCATCAGATCTACGGCTATGCCCCGGAAGAGATTATCGGAAAAAAGAGTATCGAGATATTCTTCCCCAAAGATTTTATTGAAGCAGGAGGATTACAACAGATCATCGATGATCTTATAGCGAAGGAGAGATACTCCTATGAAGGGGAGAAGGTCAGGAAGAACGGCGATAGATTTCCTGCCCAAGTCCTGTTTACGCTGACCAAGGATAAGGACGGCAAGGTGGTGGGTTTTATCGAAATAGTAGAAGACCTGACCGAGCGCAAGCAGGTGGAGGCGCTGCGGGAGAGTGATCGGATGAAGTCCGAATTTATATCTATAGTAGGCCATGAGCTCAGAACCCCCCTGACCTCCATGAAAAATGCCGTGGATATAATCCTGACGGAAAAAGCAGGGGCAATAAATGAGAATCAGAAGAGATTTCTCTCCATGGCCCATAGAAATATCAACAGACTTTCAGGCATTATCAATGAGCTCCTGGATATCTCTAAGATAGAGTCAGGAACATTAAAGATTGACTTGAAACCCTTAGATTTGGGCGTTCCTCTTGATATGTCAATAGTCTCTTTAAAATCCACGGCCAGGGAGAAGTCTATATCCATCCACAAGGAGATACCATCTGACCTACCACAGGCTTATGGAGATTCGGATAAGCTGGAGCAGATATTTATTAACCTGCTTGGTAATGCCCTCAAGTTTATCCCCGAGGGAGGGCATATTTACGTTTCAGCTAAAAACAATGGACTCGACAGAGACCTGATAGAGGTCTCTGTTGCAGATACCGGCATAGGCATCAGCCCTGATGAGTTAGAAAAGATATTTGACAGGTTCCATCAGGTTGAGGAATCGCTAACTAGAGAAATACAGGGGACTGGATTAGGACTCTCCATTGTCAAGGGCCTGGTTGAGGCTCATGGGGGGAAGATTTGGGTAGAAAGCGAGAATGGTAAAGGGTCTACATTTACCTTTAACTTGCCTGCATATAGCCCTGAGAGGGCATTAAAAGATTACCTGGATAGAGAAATCCAAAGGGCTAAAGAAGAAGATACCCCCTTATCATTGATGATACTGAAAATAGAGGAATATGATTATCTGAGTGAAGCCTATGGGGAGGCAGAGGCACTTAAGCTATTAGATGAGATTAAACTGCTTGTTCAAAATACTGCCCGTAGAACTACAGATAAGGCAGAAGTTCAAGCAGGTGTTGGGGTAATGATGATTTTGCTTGATACACCCAGAGAGGGTGCGCTCGCTCTGAACAACAGGCTAAAGGAGGTGCTCTTTAAGGAAACATTTACGGTAGACAAAGAATCTGTGCAGATTAGCCTGGTCTCAAGGGTGGCAACCTATCCAGAGGATGGTCTTACGGGAGATGAACTAATAAAAAAGGCACGAGGACTGGTGATTGATGATTGACTATTGAATATTGAGAATTGAGAATTGATGAAAAACTAGCGAGGTCAATAACCAATCAACAATAGACAATCAACAATCGTCAATAAAAGGGATGAGACCATGGATAAGAAAAGAGTCCTAATTGTAGATGACGAAAAAGATATTGTGGAGACTATCCAGTTCAGGCTGGAACTTGAAGGATTTGAATGTCTGGTGGCCTATGATGGCGAAGAGGCATTGCTCAAGGCCAAGAGTGAAAATCCTGATCTCATCCTTCTGGATATTATGCTGCCAAAGATAAATGGATACAAAATTGCCAGGCTCCTCAAATTCGATGAATCGTATAAACACATCCCCATCATAATGCTGACTGCCAGAACACAGCAGACCGATATCGAGCTTGGAGAGGAAACCGGTGCAGATGAATATGTTAAAAAGCCTTTTGATATGGATGAGCTGTTGAACATAATAAGGAAGTATCTATAGATTGATGATTGTCGATTGACGATTGGTTAGGATTGAAGAGCAATCAATAATGCCAGCATACAGATACAAAGCCAGAGACAAATTTGGGCGGGCAATAGATGGAGTTATGGAGGCCTCCGACTCCGAGATGGCGGCCAGCCATCTGGATGGCTTAGGTTACATTCCGGTCTCCATAAAGGAAAAAAAGAAGGATGTCATATCATTAGATTTTCTCCAGGGAGTTAGAGGGGTTAGCCTGGAGGATTTGATCTTATTCAGCCGCCAGCTAAGCACCCTGATTAGTGCTGGAATTCCTCTGCTTCGTAGCTTAGATGCTCTATCAGAGCAGACAGAAAACAAGAGGATGAAAGAGGTTATAGATACTATAAGGAACGATATCGAAGGGGGGAGCTCTCTATCAGATGCCCTAAGCAGACACCCCAAAGTATTCACTGCACTCTATGTCAGTATGGTTCACGCAGGGGAAACAGCAGGTACCCTGGATGAAATTCTGGATCGTCTGGCCGCCATAACCGAACACGAAAAGGATACCAGAGCCAGGATAAAGGAAGCTACACGCTATCCTAAGATGGTGATAACCGCTATATCGGTGGCCTTTATCGTGTTGGTGACTTTTGTCATCCCCAAATTTGCAGCCATGTTTACTAAATTCGGAGGAACCCTCCCTCTGCCTACCAGGGTGATGATCGGCGTGAACTATATCATCCACCACTACTGGTATTTGATGGTTGTGGTAATAGCCGCTATTGTCCTGGGATTTCACTGGTACACAAACACCAAATCCGGGAGATTGAGATGGGATGGCCTTAAGCTGCGCATTCCGGTCTTTGGCGCCCTTTTTCTGAAGATTGCCATGTCAAGGTTTACTCACATATTGGGGATGCTCATGCGAAGCGGTGTCCCCATATTGGACACCCTGAAGATTACTTCTGCCACGGTTGACAATACCGTAATTATCCGGGAAGTACAGAAGCTCAGGGAAAGTGTGAAGGAAGGAAGCGGGCTATCCCAACCACTAAAAGAGAGCGGGATATTCACGCCTATGGTGGTGCAGATGATTTCTGTCGGTGAGCAGTCGGGTAAGATTGATGAGATGATGGCTAAGGTGTCACGGTACTATGACTTAGAGGTGGAATATACCATTAAGAATCTTTCTACCCTTATTGAGCCGGTCCTGATTGTAATCATAGGGGGGATGGTTTTATTCCTGGCTCTGGCCATATTCCTTCCCATGTGGGACATGGCATCATTGCTCAGGCCACGGTGAAGGAGGAACAGGTAGTAGGCAGGGGCATATTCTGCTGAACAAAACTGCAAGATACAGGATTAAAAATGAAGGAAGAAAAAAGGGAGTGTAATATGAGGACATTGCAAAATCAAAAGGGCTTTACCTTAATCGAGTTGATTATGGTGATAGTTATTATTGGTATCCTGGCTGCTGTAGCTATTCCCAAGTATGTCAGCCTTACAAGGGATGCGGATTATGCAGCAGTACAAGGGATGGTAGGCACCCTTAATGCTGCGGCCGCAGCACAATTTGCAAAAAATCTGCTGGCGGCAGAAACAGGATATGGATCAGCTACTACAGTAAGTACACCCACTGTCCTTGGAACTCTACTTGATCCTGCTTATTCTACCACTGAGTATCCTAAATGGACATTAGATGCCGATAGTTTTACCTATACTGGAAGCGCCACCTGGGATTGTACTTTTACTGCTGAGGTTACCACTGCCGGATCCCAAGCCCGAGCAAGGGTAGCCCTACCCGCATATTAGTAGAAAGGGGTTAAAAACGTTGGATAGTACCGGGAGTAACACGGGAGCTATTTTTCAGGTAAAACTCCCATGCCCCTTCAGGACACAAAGAAGGATGGCGACAGGCCTAAGGGGACTGTTCCCGGAGTTGAGCAGTCATGAAGAGATTGCTTCGTCGCTATCGCTCCTCGCAATGACGGTCATTCTGTCATTGCGAGCAAAGCGAAGCAATCTCATTTGGGTTTTAAGGAGGCTATTTTCAGGTGAAAATTGAAACTCAACACGGGTTTACCACCATTGAACTCATAATGGTGATTATAATCATTGCCGTGATAGCGGTAACTGCTATCCCAAAATTTACCAGCATGAGTGATGTCTCTGTTGGAGGAGCGGCAGAGATGATCCAGGCCGATATCAGATATACACAAGAGCTGGCTATGGCTGAGCATATAGCAAAGAGTATAACTTTTGTCTCCGAGGCCGGCAGTTATACTACCGTTGACTCGGAAACGCAGGACCTCCCTTCAGGAGTAACCATAAGTGATGACCCTACCGTCACTACCGTCACATTCACATTCAACTCACTGGGAGAACCAGTCGGGGGTGGGGGCTCTGTAAGCATATCGGCTGGTGGCCAGGATAAGACCATTACGGTCTCTGATTATACGGGGAAGGTGAGTATAGATTAGGGTTCAGGGTTACAGATTGAGATAAAGGATACAAGATGCGGGATAGAAAAATAAAAAGCGAAAGACAAGGAACAGATTTTATTCGTGGATCGTGGATCATGGATCATGAATCTTCAATCTTCAATCGTCAATCGGCAATCGTCAATCCCAAAGGGTTCACCCTTATAGAGGTTATAATCTTTATAGTGATTGTCGGGATAATTCTGCCGGTAATCCTGGTGCCTTTTGCAACCAGTGTTAAAGAAAGCCTTACTCCTGAGAAAGTAGCCAAAGCGACCTACCTGGCACAGTATAAAATGGAGGAGCTTACTAAAAATGCATATGATAATAGCAACTTAAATCCCATATTGCTAACGTCTTTTCCGCAGGTAGTCCCAATAGGTTTTCCTGGCTACCAATGGCAGAGGCAGATATCCTATGTCGATGGAAACCTGGATCCGACAAATCCACCAGTAGATGTGGGGTATAAACTCATTCTGGTGAGTGTACAGGACCCCGATGGCCGTGCAATCGGACTACAGACCGTGGTTACCAAACGGACTGCAGATGAATAAATATAGTAAGGGTTCAGGGTTCAAGGTTCAGAGGTTTTAGTAAAATGCGAATAACGAATGTCGAATTATGAAGTTTAATAACGTTTTTCATTACTTCGAAATTCATTATTCCTTGTTCGACCTGCCCGCAATGCCTTTGGGCAGATTAGAGATAGCACCTCAATGTTTATATCGGGAACGCAATTATTGTTCCATCCTATGCATGGCAGGCGGGTATTCTGCGGTTCAAAACAAGAGGCTGGTATGAATTCAAAAGGGATGACCCTTATTGAAATTATAGTAGTGATAGTTCTACTTGGTATCATAGGTCTCTTTATTTTTCAGTTCGTGGGTAGCAGTGTGGAAACTTATATTATAGCAAGCAATCAGGCAGGACTCCTCGCTGAGGCAAAGCTGGCTATGGAGCGGATGGCGAAGGAAATTAGGGATGCTAATAATATTTTGGCGCCGGCTTCAGGTTCATCCGGGAATTCCATTAATTTCATAAAAAGCCATTCAACTGCGGTTGATAGCGATACAGATATAACCTTTCAAAAAAGCGGAAGCACACTGGAGCGAAAAAGGGGGACTAATCCTCCCGAACCCCTGGCAGGAAATGTATCAAGTTTCAACGTAACCAATAATTCCAATGAGATAAAATTAGAACTAACCCTTTCTCTGGCTGGGGGAGAGAATGTTACCCTGCATACAAAGGTGTATCCCAAAAATTTACCATTCGCATCTGAAGATTTTGGTGGCGCCCATTTTAATGGCGATTGGGAAGAGGTAGTCCAATGAGAAGTGACGGAATATCTGTTGTAGCATTAGTCATAGTCCTTTTGATCATGAGTACTCTAGGTACTATCCTTGCCTCATTGATTATAACCAAGCAAAAATCCGCGCCTCTGCCACTTAGATCTGCTCAGGCATTCTATTTGGCCCAGGCAGGGATAGAATACGCAATTCGCTATGCCGCTGACCATTACACGGGTTTCCCAAATAACTTCCCATTAGTACAAGAAAGCATAGGGGCAGGTGCAGGAAGTTTTAATGTCACCTATGATGCGGCAGATAACAGCATAACTTCAACCGGTGCGGCTGACACAGGGCAAAGGGTGATTAAGCTCTCAAGGTTTACAGATTTCTGGGGGGGGTGTGTGAGGTTGGAGAGTGGTAAAACACCAAAAAAGAAGGGGGGGCACAATAAAGAGATCGAGATTCCCCTACAGAATTATTGCGGTTGTAACGTCTACATCTTCCAGATAGACATGGCTAAGGGAAAAGGAGACAGACTGGAAGAGATAAAATTTAAGAATGATACGGTCTATGATGTCATAACACCAATTAGTAGCAATCACAGTGATCCCACTCAGCTAGACTTCACGGTAACCTTCTATTATCTAATAAAGAAGGACAAGAAAGCAAAGAATGAATTCAAGTTCGAAGATGATGACGCGGCCATAGACACCTATACCGTTATCTATCACTATTATTTTGAGGGTGGGAGTGAGGCAGACGATTATACCAGTAAGGTAACGTTTACTATATCGTGAGTGATCAGTGGTTTTAGTAAAATGCGAATATCGAATATCGAACAAGGAACCGCAGAATTACGAAGGGGTCACTTCGACATTCGATATTCCTTGTTCGACCTGCCCGCAATGCCTTTGGGCAGATTAGAGATAGCACCTCAATGTTTATATCGGGACCGCAATTATTGTTCCATCCTATGCATGGCAGGCGGGTATTCTGCGGTTCAGAAAAAGTACTTGCAAAACCGATAGTTACCATGGCCACGGTGTCAAGTGCATACAATGACCAACGGACAACGAACAAAGTAGGGAGAAATGACTAAGAGCAGTATCGGCCTGGACATTGGCAGCCATTCCATAAAAATGGTGGAGCTTAGGCATACCCCTAAAGGAGTTTTTCTGACTAATTTTGCCGTTAAGGAACTCCCCTCTGAACCGGGTGCGGATGTAATAGCTGAAAAGATAAAAGAGCTCTTCCGTGAGAAAAACATCAAGGCCCGAAAGGTGACCATAGGGGTAAGCGGTTCTCAGGTAGCCATAAGGCACATTAGTCTCCCTTCCATGCCCAAAAAGGAACTAAAAGAGGCGGTAAGGTGGGAGGCCAGGAAATTCATTTCCTTTCCCCCGGAGAGGGCCATAGTGGAATTTCAACTTTTAGGTGAGGCAGTTGAAGAAGGGGTTAAAAAACTTGATCTTATGGTAGCAGTCGCCGACGGGGACCTCATAGAGAGTCAATTAGCCCTTATTAAAGGGGCTGGCCTTGAGCCTGTGGGCGTTAGCATTATCCCTTATGCCTTGTGGCATTGCATGCAAACGATTCCTCCTGTCTACCGTATCCACGGCACAGGCAGGGAGGCCAGGAAAGGGGTCACTGCTCTCATCGACATTGGCGCCAAAAAGACCAACATAAGCATAGTCAAAGATAACAGATTGCAGTTTACCAGGGAGATAGCTACCGCTGGTAATGCCTTTACTGAGGCCGTAAAAGAGGCGGCAACCTTAGAAGGCGCTGCCCTGGATTTTGGTAAGGCTGAAGAGGTCAAAAAGGAGTATGCCATACCCAAAGAAGAAGGCGTTGAAGGAGCTAAAGGCCATGTCCCCTTGCAAAAGATTTCTTTTGTGATGAGGCCGGTCCTTGAAAGGCTCTCGACTGAGATAAAGCGTTCATTTGATTTTTATAAAAGCCAATTTAAAGAAGAAGCAGAGGGAAGAAGAATATTCATATGCGGAGGGGGGGCAGGACTAAAAGGCTTAAAAGAATATCTGGCGGATCAATTGGGTACAGAGGTAGAGTTATTGACACCCTTTAAAGATGTGGCGCCTAATTTGGCCATAGCTATCGGTCTGGCCCTGGGCAGGGCCAGAGAGCTCAACCTTTTACCTGAAGAATACAGGCTGACACCTGAGGTATTACTGAAAAGGTACGCTCCTGTGGCCTTAGCCTGTTTGGTATTCTTTGTCCTCTTTGGTATATACCTCAGGATGGATGCGACATGCACCAGGTATGGAAAACAGATAGCACTAAAAGAGACACGGTTGGCTGGTTTGCAGTCAGCCGACAGAAAACTTGTTCAACTGAAGGAAAATAAGAAAAGATTAGATCAGGACAAGGCACTCCTTCCCAGGGTAGCCCTGGAGCAACCTCAGTGGAGAGAAGTATTGAAAGAGATAAGCCACATTGTTCCCAAGAAAACCGTCTTAACCCACATGTCTTTCCGGACAAAAGACACAGCGAAAGAACTGCGGCTCAAAGGAGTTACCTTTGGAGGAGACGCAAAAATAGCGGAAAGAATACTTGAAATTATGCAAGGTCTGGAGAAGTCTCCTTTATTCTTAGATGTTAGACTATCTTCCAGCGAGGAAAATAACGAATACAGCATGCCGGGGGCAAACTTTGAGCTTGTCTGCAAGATAGCCCCCTAGATGCTCAGGCATCATGAATCATGTATCGCATAACTAAAAGAGAAAGAATAATGATCGGCGCTGCGGTTTTTGCGGTGGGACTTATGTGTTTCTATGTGTTTGTTTATCAGCCCAAAAAGAAAGAGGCCATAACCTTACAGGAGCGAATAAAAAGTGTGGACCTTGAGATAGAACGAATAGTGAAAGCGATCCCGGATTTAAAAAAACTGGAGGAAGAGGTTACCCGTGAGCAGAAATGGGTTTCTTTGGCCAAGAAAACCGCATCTGATATGCAACCTATGGAGCAACTTCTACAGCATTTAGCAAGGGATACCCGCAGGTTAGATATAGATGTGATTTCCATGGGATTAGGAAAGGAATTGGAGCCGTCTCATGAAAAGTCCCGTTACAAGAGGATGACCATGGTGATAAACATTCAATGTCCCTACCGCCATCTGGCATCATATCTTAAGAGTTTAGGCGACTTACCCGGATTGTTTATTCTTGAGGGACTTGAAATAGTAAGAGATAACCAAATCTTTCCTAAGTTACGCATAAATTTGGCTCTGAGTACCTTTGTTTCTCATGAAATAAGTGTTCAAGGGGGTGAACGGTCATAACTAATCAACAAAAGAGACTTGTAGTTTTGATTGTGGTGGGAGCAATAGCAATCCTCTTTTGTATGTACTATGAATTTCCGGCTCCTGACAAAAGGGAAATCCGGATCTCCAAGATAAGCCCGAGTGTATCGACAGGGGAGAAAAGGACATCAGGGAGTAAACCCTTAGGTGTTCAAAAAGCCATAGTTAAGAAAAGCCCTCCAGAGAAAGCCTGGGGAAGAGATCCCTTTGAATTCCCCCCTGGCGTGGAATTGAGGGTAGCTGAAGAAGAGGAATCCCTGAAGGCTGTGAAGGCTGTAGAACCCCCTGTAAAAAAGGTTACTGCTATCTTGATCACTGATTCTCGAAAGGTAGCTTCTATTAACCACAAAGTGGTGGCAGAGGGAGATTTGATAGATGGAGAAAGGGTCCTGGAAATTAAGCCTGATAGAGTGATTTTACAAAAGGGCGGCCGGAAACAGGTAATTATGCTTGATGAAAGCCCTATTCAATGGACAAAAGATAAGTAAGCGTTCACAGGTTCAAAAGTTCATCGTTCAGCCTGCGACGAGCTCAGCCGAGTCAGGTTACCTTTGACTATTGACTATTGATTATTGAAGATTGAAGATTGAAAAAACTAATAGTCAATTGACAATATTCAATATTCAATTGCTTGAACCCTGAACCTTTGAACCCTTAACCCGTGAACGGTTACAAAAAATGAAGGAGAGGAACATGAAAAATAGAGGCGTTATACTTTTGATATTCCTTATTATCATTGGATGTGCAACTCCTGAAACAGGTGAGAAGGCGGCTCCTGTAATCGTTGACCCCCAACCTCCCCCACCAGTCAAGGAGAAACTGAAGGAATTAACCGTATCTCCCATTGAAGAAGAGACAAAGGAACCGGAAAAACTTTACACGCTTTCCTTTAGAAAGGCGGATGTCCACGAAATTCTGACGATTTTATCCAGGGAAAGCAAACTGAACATCATTGTTGATCCTGATGTCAGGGGAGAGGTCACTGTAGATTTAAAAGAAGTTACCTTAGACAAGGCCCTGGTATGCCTTCTTGCCCCCCTGGGGCTTGACTATAAGAGGGAGGCCAATCTCATCAGGGTATCACCTGTTAAGATACAGACCAGAATGTTTACCCTCAATTACCTGAGCACTAAACGGGGAGCAAGCGGTATGGTATCCGGCACCAGTGGCAGAGCAGGAGAGGGAGGTGAAACAGGGGGTATGGGAAGTTTCATCAAAGTGGAGACATCCGATACTGTAGAACTCTGGAAGGAGATAGAGGAGGGTTTAAAGGCTATCTCCTCGGGAGAAGGTAGGTTAGTGATCAATAAGGTATCGGGTTCTATCTTAGCAATCGACTTTCCTCAAAACCTGGCCAGGATAGCCCAATTTTTAGAGACTATTGAAGGCTCAGCGCAAAGACAGGTGATGATTCAGACCAGAATCATAGAGGTAACCCTTTCTGATGAATATCAGATGGGTCTTAACTGGGCCGCTCTCAAGGTTGGCGATTTCCCAATACTTTCTCAAACCATAAATCCTGTAGGTAAAATATTTCAGATCGGGATTTCAGGTCACCATTTCTCTGCACTCCTGGATGCTATGTCAAAGCAAGGCAAGATAGATATCTTATCCAGCCCCAAGGTTTCTGCCTTAAATAACCAGCCAGCCGTTATAAAGGTGGCCAGGGAAGATGTCTTTTGGGAGAGGGAATCGGTTTCAGGCGCTGAAGGTGTTATAAGTTCTAGCACTCCTCGGTGGATCACCGTAGGCATTCTCTTGAAGGTTACCCCACAAATAGGTTCTGATGGCTTGATTATTATGGATATTCATCCAAGTATCACTGAGAAAGTGGGTGAGTCGGTATCAAGTGAAGGTGATATCGCCCCCATCCTGGATGTGAGGGAGACCAGTACAGTGGCCAAGGTAAGGGATGGCCAGACCATCGTTATTGCCGGGCTTTTACAGAAAAAGGAAACAAGGGAAATAACCAGTGTCCCCTTTTTGGGAAAGATTCCCCTCCTGGGTGCTATTTTCCGCAGGACTGTTAAAGAGAAAAAAAAGACGGAGCTGGTAATCATGCTTACCCCTACGGTTATGGTGGGAAATGAGATTGAAAATCAATCCATTGAGGGTCTTTCATCTGGGTGGAGAGAGGTAAAATAATGTATCTCAATTTCTATGGACTGAATGAAAAACCCTTTAACCTAACCCCTGATACCAGGTTCCTGTATCTGAGCGAAAATCATCAGGATGCATTAAACAGTCTTATCTACGGAATCAGGGAAGAGGAATGGTTTATGGTGCTCACCGGCGACATTGGAACCGGAAAGACTACCATTGTTCGGGCACTACTGGAGAGGCTAAATGAAGATACGAGTAGCGCCCTGATTTTAGATCCCTTGCTCGAAGGAGAGGATTTGTTAAAGGCCACCCTTGAAGACTTTGGGATCGATAGTTCGGGAGGTACAAGGAAGGAGTTAATCGGTAGGTTGAATAAATTCTTGTTTGGCGAACTCATGCAGGGAAGAAAGGCTGTTTTAATAATTGACGAGGCACAGCATCTCTCAGATCAAACCCTGGAGGAAATAAGGCTGCTCTCCAATCTTGAGACAGAGAAGGCAAAGTTGTTTCAGATCATCCTGGTCGGTCAGGTTGAGTTGCATCAGAAGCTGGAGTCCTCATTCTTAAGGCCGCTGAACCAAAGAATCTCTATCCGCTACCATTTGCTGCCCTTAAGCAGAGTCGACACAGAAAAATATATCCATCATCGGCTGTTAGTGGCGGGCTATAACGGACATATCTCCTTTTCTGCTGGGGCCCTAAATGATATCTTTAAGCATTCTCGAGGAATTCCGCGTCTCATCAACCTTGTTTGTGACCGGACATTACTTGCTGGATATGCCAAGAAAAGTAACTACTTGGATAAACAGATGGTGAAAAAGGGGGCGGGAAGTCTGAAAAAACAGGGATTTCCTTATACCATCCCTTCAAAAGGCAGGAAACTCATTTTATTAGGGGTCTTAGCCCTATTTCTGGGATGTGCCTTTCTTATAGGACTTCAAGGTGAAGATCTATATGTAAGGTCTAAGAAACTTGGGCATTCTTTACAGGTGCGTCTCCCTATAATTGAGCAGCGCCCGGTGGCTACCCCTAAAGGTGAGATAGAATCCGCTACCACTTCTGCGCATGATAGTAAATCCTCGCCAATAGCAATAGAGACACAAGGGCTTAGCCATCGTTATGGTATACATATTAGCTCCTATCGAGATAACAGACGAGCCCTTATGGATGTTAATAAACTACGGAGGTTGGGATACCAGGCCTTTACCATCAAAAAGGACATTCCCGGGAAAGGAATCTGGTATCGGGTGATGTTTGGGAAATTCCGGACCAGAGATGAGGCTGAGACAATGTTAAAAAAAATAAAGACACTCAAAGCTTTTTCTGATGCCAGGATAATCAGTTTCAAATGAGGTAAGGGATGAGTCTTATCGTTGATGTGTTAAAAATCGCTCAGAGGGATGGGGTGGCCAAAGGACCTATGCCACCGTTTGTCAAATACCCATATGAAGAAGGGTTACGTTTAAGGGCCTTTATTTCCAAACATACATGGCTTTTCAGAGTTACAATCGGATTCAGTGTGCTCATGATCCTTGCGGTCTTTGTGATGACGTCACAGAGTAGGAAGTCCGACCCCAGGGTGGATGTGTCTCATAAAACTATTGCCACTATTACTTTACCCTCCCGGGAATACTCTGTGGCTCCCGCTGAAGCGGAGCTTTCTGAAGACAAATCCACCCCGGAGCAGAAAGAGAAAGCCCAATCGATAGGGCATAAGGAAAAGATAGCAGTCCCCTCTTCCAAACACAAGAATACGAAATCAGGGGATGAGCCCAGTCCAAGCGGGAAAATCTTAGTGGAAAAAAGGAATTCACATGGCATTAGAAATCATTTTGAGCTTGCCGTATCTTATCAAAAACGAGGAGAGAAAGCGAAGGCCATGGAGGAATACAGAAAGGTTATAGAAATAGATCCCTTAAACGTGGAGGGCCACAACAATCTGGGTGTTATTTATAAGGATATGGGAAAGCTAAACCAGGCCGTCAAGGAATTCCAGACGGTCATTTCCATGAATCCCCGGCAAGAAAAGGCCCGCAATAACCTGGGGATTATCTTCTATCTCCAGGGGAATCTGCAAAAGGCCATTCAAGAATTCAGAAGGGTGCTTGCTGTCAATGCCAAGAATAAAGAGGCGTATATAAACCTGGGGGTCATTTACAAGAGACAGAACAGGATAGGCAAAGCCAAAAAGATGTTGGAGAATGCCCTTTCTATCGATCCATGCTGTCCCGAGGCCCACTACAATTTGGCTCTTGTCTGTGAGGAAAATGGGTATATCAAAGAGGCCATATACCACTACCAAGAGTTTATCGAGTTTGCAGGCTATACACACCATGAATTGACGGCAAGGGTTAAGAGACATTTGGAAACATTATCTGATTGAAGATTGAAGATTGAAGAGCAAACAATTGAATATTGACGACTGAATATTGAATATTTGTGGAATCGCTCCCGCCTGCCATTGCAAGGCACGAGCGGGCAGGTCGCTCTATCTTTAAATCTTCAATATTCAATCTTCAATCCTAAGAAGGTGATAATATGACTACGGCTCATGTCGACTTAGATAGTTACCTGATAGACGGGAAGGTCATAGACCTGGTTCCTGAAAGTCTGGCACGGCGTCATCAACTGATACCTCTATTTAAGATTGGTGAAACCTTAACCGTGGCCATGGCTGACCCCCACAATATTCATGCCCTGGATGAGGTAATGCTCAAAACCGGGTGTGAGGTAGAACCTGTTGTTAGCACGGAGGTTCAGATCAGGAGGGCTATTGACCAATATTATGGAGTCGGCGGTTCTATAAAAGAGATCGTAAAGGGATTTGCTGAGGAAGGCCCTGAGCCTTTAGGAACAGGGGAGGCCCCTGCGATTAAGTTGCTGGATTTGGTTATGGCCAAGGCTATTCGAGATGGTGCCAGCGATATACATATCGAGCCTGATGAAAAAGGCGTACACACCCGTTGCCGGATTGATGGTGTTCTTCATGAAGCTGGTTCCCTTCCCAAGAACATCCAATCTGCCATCATCTCCCGCGTAAAGGTTATGGGAAACATGGACATTGCCGAGAGTAGAGCCCCTCAGGATGGGCGTTCTCATATAAAAATGGAGGGCAAAGAGATTGAACTACGTATTTCAACCTTTCCTACAATCTACGGTGAAAACGTGGTTATTCGCATTCTCGACCAAAGTAGCGCCCTAATGGGATTAGAAGACTTGGGATTTTCCAAGCATATGATAGGATATTATGAAACCCTCATTAAGAGGCCACACGGTGTTATCTTAGTTACCGGGCCTACCGGCAGCGGGAAGACCACCACCCTCTATGCCTCTTTGAATAGCATTAATTGTCCCGAAAAGAATATTATCACTATTGAAGACCCAGTGGAATATCGGCTCAACCTAATACGCCAGACACAGATTAATCCCAAGGCAGGAGTAACCTTTGCTACTGCTATCAGATCCATCCTCCGCCAGGATCCCGATGTCATCATGTTAGGAGAGATAAGGGATTTAGAAACTGCGCAGGCTGCTGTCAGAGCTGCATTGACCGGACACTTAGTTTTTAGCACCCTGCATACCAACGATGCTCCAGGAGCCTTGACGCGGCTGATGGATATGGGGGTGGAGCCATATCTGATCTCTTCTTCTGTTGTGGGGGCATTAGCCCAGCGTCTGGTGCGCACCATTTGCCCTAAATGTAAAGAACGTTATCAACCTGAAGATAGGATAATAAAGACCTTAGGTGTAGCAACCGTGGAGGATCTTACCTTTTATCGGGGGAAGGGCTGTAAGAGTTGTCGGCAGACCGGATATAGAGGGAGGATTGCCCTGTTTGAGCTCCTGATGGTAAACGACCGCGTACGGGATTTGATTTTGCATGGAAAACCGGCCGGCATGATTAGAAATCTGGCCAGAGAGACCCAGGGTATGAAAACCCTTCGAGAAGATGGTGTAGATAAAGTCTTGAAAGGAATCACCACCATAGATGAGGTAAACAAGGTAAGCTTTGAGATAGAAGAAACCCCAGCAGGATAGTAGGTAGGATGTAGTAGGTAGTAGGTACCTATATTCTACCTACTAAATTCTACCCACTTATTTAGACGGAGGTAAACAGCATGTTTTTAGTAAGGATTTTTGCTTTTGTTTTAAGCCTAATGATTGTTTTTGTGGCCTTGCTTTTGATTTTCGGGGGATACAGAAAAGTCAGCAACAAGGTAGATCGGTGGATTTCTACAGATGGTTTCTTTAAACGTTTGGATTCTTCCGTCTCTATTGATAAATTTCTTTTAAACCGTTTGACAGGTGTTTTAATCTTTATAGGTTCGTCCTATATAATAATCTACTATCTCTTCTATTCTGTGCTCAGCGGATGGCCTGCACATGCTTCAAAGGCCTTTTCGGTAATCTTTGGACTTACCGGTATTTTCATTGGTGTGGGCCTGATAATGGGAGCGGAAACCATCAGAAAAATAAATGACAAGCTGAGTTTCTGGGTTTCCACAGAAAGGCTGTTCAGGCCGCTGGACAACATAAAAAATATTGATGGTTGGTTTTATAGGCACAATATCCTAGTGGGCATCTTGCTATTACTTGCCTGTCTTCTCATCAACCTAAGGTTGTGGTTGATGTAGGTCCTACGTTTTGCAAGGTGCTTGCTATGGGTAAAAATAGCGATGATGCAAATAACGGTATCAGCTTTCAATATCGATTCATATTCGGCAGGGGTTTAGAAAAAACAATTGATGTCAAATTGGATAAAAAAACCCTCAATTTGATACCAACAAGAAAAACATCATATCCGAAATGGACAGAATTAACATTTTTTAAATGTCCAAATTGTTCATTAGACGAGGAGCAACATTCATTTTGTCCGATAGCAATAAATCTTGTGAGTTTGGTGGATTTCTTTCGGGATATGATATCTTATAAAGAGGTCGACCTGGTAATTCACAGTGAGGAAAGGAGGTATGCAAAGCATACTACATTACAGCAAGGAATAAGCTCTTTAGTTGGTATATATATGGTTACAAGTGGCTGCCCCATTATGGAGAAACTAAAACCAATGGTTCGTTATCATTTACCCTTTGCCACACTAAGAGAAACGCAGTATCGAGTGATATCGATGTATTTGCTCGCACAATATTTTTTATATAAACGAGGTATGGAGCCGGATTGGGATCTGACAAATCTTGTTAAAGTTTATGACGATATTCGAATCGTTAATAAGAGTTTTTTCCAAAGGCTTGCGCATATTAAAATTAAGGATGCAACGCTTAACGCACTGATCAAGCTCGATATGTTTGCACAGCATGTATCCTTTTCAATAGATAGAAATGTATTGGATGAAATGGAATGTTTATTTAATGCATATTTTGACTAAAAATTAGGGTCACCTACCGTGTTTAAGTTATTCCCACCTTAAACCCAACAAACTCAACAAACCAATTAACTAACAGAGTATTCAGCAATCATATCGTATACTTTACCGAGGGACTTTTTGAGTTCAGATACCTTTGTTCCACCCCCCTCTGCCATGTCTTTTCTTCCACCGCCTTTTCCGCCGACAAGGACAGACAAGTCTTTTATAATATTTCCGGCATTAAACCTATCTGTCAGATCAGGTGTGACCCTGCACAGCAAAAAGACTTTGACGTTGCTCCTAGCACCAAGCACGATTATTCCAGAGCTGAGTTTATCTTTTAAATGGTCGCCAAACTCTCGCAGGTCTTTTGGATTAACTGCTGCTACTTCCTGGCTTATGACCTTGATACCGTTTATCTCTTTGGCGGTAGTGATTAAATCCTCTGACTGTTTTGTTGCAAGCCTGGCCTTGAGAGATTCTATCTTGCGGTCTTTTTCTTTCTGATCCCCGATAACATGTTGAACCTTTTTGGCAAGTTGATCAGGAGTGGTTTTAAGGAGGCTTGAGATGGTTTTTAAATTATCTACTTCTTTTTGTATTTCCCTGATGGCACCTTCTCCAGTAAATGCCTCAATCCTCCTAATACCAGATGCAACTGCCCCTTCGCTTACAAGGAAGAAGACACCTATATCTCCTGTTGCGGTAACGTGAGTCCCTCCACATAGCTCCCTGCTAAGACTATCCCCGATGGTCACAACCCTCACCTGATCGCCATACCGTTCCTCAAACAGGGCAATTGCTTCTTGTTTAAAGGCCTCATCTCTTGGCATTATTTTCGTTGTCACCGGGAGATTCTTTTGAATATTGAGGTTTACCAGCATCTCAATCTCTTTTAATCTCTCAGGCGTTATCTGTGCAAAGTGGGTAAAATCAAACCTCATTCTTTCAGGCCCCACGTGAGAACCTGCCTGTTTAACATGCTCCCCCAGTGTCTCCCTCAATGCAGCCTGAAGCAAATGGGTAGCTGTATGATTGTCGGCGATATTCCTCCTCCTTGTTTCATCCACTTTCGCCTCGACTGTATCCCCTGTAGAGATCAGACCTTCAATAATTTTACCTTTATGAATAATCAGGTTTGTGGGATACCTGATAGTGTCTAAAACCTCAATCCTCAGACTATCATTACCTATCCATCCAGTATCACCAACCTGGCCTCCAGATTCACCATAAAATGGGCTTTGATCAAGGATAATCTCTACATGTTCCTCTCTGCTTGCTGAATCAACCTCTTGCCCATCCTTTAGGACAGAAACAACCCTTGTTTGTGCATTTGAGGTTTCATAGCCTAAGAATTGACTCTCCAGCCCTCTTGCATCAAGCCTTCTATAGATTTCAGGTATCTCTTCCTCTCCGCTCCCCTTCCAGCTTCTCTGGGAAGCTGCCTTTTGCTCTGCCATGGCCTGATCAAACCCCCCAATGTCAACCCTGAAACCCTCATCTCGGGCTATATCCTCTACCAGGTCTGGAGGAAAGCCAAAGGTGTCATATAGTCTGAAGACCAAGCCACCAGGAATAGTGGACTGCCCCTTTGAGCGCAATCCATCCATATCTTCCTTTAAAATAGAGAGGCCATGGAAGAGTGTGTCGGCAAACCTTTTCTCCTCATTGATCACCACTTCATCAATAAATCTTCTCGAGTGAGCTAACTCTGGGTAGTCAGGGCCCATTACATCAATGACCTTATCTGTTAAACGATGAATAAAGGGGCCGCTTAGCCCCAGAACCTGGCCGTATCGTATAGCCCTCCTGATTATACGCCTGAGCACATAACCCCTACCCTCGTTTGAAGGCATAATACCGTCAGCTATCAGAAATGCAGTGGCCCGACTGTGATCTGAAATTACCTTAAAGGAGATATCACTTTTTTTATCCTGGCCATATCTTGATCCTGCAAGCTCCTCGGTGAGTTTTATAATATCAGAGAATAGATCTGAATCGTAGTTTGAATAGACACCCTGGAGAACCGCAGCCAATCTCTCCAGACCCATGCCTGTATCTATATTAGGATCAGGAAGGGGGGTAAGATTGCCATCAGGGTCTCTATTGTACTGGGTGAATACCAGGTTCCATACCTCTAAGTACCTATCGCAGTCACAACCTACTGAACAGGTGGGCTTACCACAACTAACCTCAGCACCTTGATCATAATAAATCTCCGAGCATGGGCCACATGGGCCTGTCTCTCCCATGGACCAGAAATTGTCCTCTTCTCCAAATCTAATGATCCTATCATGAGGCAAGCCTATTTTCTGGGACCAGATTTTGTATGCCTCGTCATCATCCTTATAGATTGATACCCAAAGCTTTTCTTCTGGCAGGCCATATTCTACGGTCATGAGCTCCCATGCAAAATAGATGGCCTCTTCTTTGAAATAGTCACCAAAGGAAAAGTTACCAAGCATCTCAAAGAAGGTATGATGCCTGTTAGTGTGGCCAACCTGATCGAGATCATTGTGTTTTCCTCCAGCCCTGACACATTTCTGGGAGCTGGCTGCCCTTGTATATGACCTTTTTTCAAGGCCAAGGAATAGATTCTTAAAGGGGACCATGCCGGCATTTGTAAAAAGGAGGGTGGGGTCATCTTTAGGGAGTAGTGAGGAACTCCCCACTATCTCATGACCTTGGTCTCTAAAATAGTTTAAAAATTTTTCTCTAACTTTTCTGCTATCCATGGTCTATACTATCATGTATTGTGTCTGTTCTCATTACTGGTTACTGGTAGGAGGAAGGCGAAAGGCAAAAAGTTCAACACCTAGGGCTAAAGGGTTTGTCTTTCAATTTTAGGCACTTTAGACCTGCCCGTCCCGCTCTGCTGAACGAGGCGGGCGGGCACTTATAATTTTAGGCACTTTTAATGAGTTTCTTCTTCAGTAAGTTCTTTTTTTTCACCTAAGCCAAGCTTTTCCTTCACCCTGTCAGAGATCTCCTTCATTATATCCGAATGTTCGGCCAGAAACCTTCTAACATTCTCCCTTCCCTGGCCAATCCTTTCTTCGTTAAATGAGTACCAGGCACCACTTTTCTCTACTATATCTAATCCAACACCAAGGTCTAATATGTCTCCTTCCTTTGATATCCCGGTACCATATATTATATCAAACTCGGCCATCTTAAAGGGAGGGGCGATCTTATTTTTTACTACCTTTACCCTGGTTCTATTGCCTATTGTTTTGTCTCCCTCTTGTATCGAGGCTATCCTTCGGATATCAAGGCGTTGGGTGGCATAAAACTTGAGTGCATTTCCACCAGAAGTAGTCTCCGGGTTTCCAAACATTACCCCGATCCTCATCCTGATCTGATTTATAAAGATAACACAGGTCATTGATCTGTTAATGGTTGCTGCCAATTTCCTGAGGGCCTTGGACATCAATCGTGCCTGCAACCCAACCTGCTGGTCTCCCATTTCCCCTTCTATCTCTGCCCTTGGGACAAGGGCCGCAACAGAGTCGATAACCAAGGCATCAATGGCACCGCTTCTCACCAGGATTTCAACTATATCCAGTGCCTGCTCACCGTTGTCCGGTTGGGAGACAAGAAGGTCGTCAACATTTACCCCGAGCCTCCTTGCATACGACAGATCAAGTGCATGTTCTGCATCTATAAAGGCAACAATTCCATCTTTGGCCTGGGCCTCTGCAATAATGTGGAGGGCGAGGGTGGTTTTTCCTGAGGCCTCTGGACCAAAGATCTCTATAACTCTACCCCTTGGCACACCACCCAGACCAAGGGCTGCATCCAGGGCAAGGGAGCCTGTAGAGATTACTGGAATATCTATCACTGCCCCATCTTTCCCCAGCTTCATTATAGAGCCCCTGCCAAACTGCTTTTCAATCTGGGAGATAGCCAGATCAATAGACTTTCCCTTTTCTGATTCTACTGCCATAATAATCCCCCTTTTTTCACCGAGAGTGTTCCCGATTTTTATATTTCTTTGATAACTATTTTGCCACAGATTTACGCTGATTATCGCTGATATTATCTAAGAATAATATCTGTGATTTCTTTGTATTTAAACCTATCCGCGTTCATCTGTGTGAATCTGCGGCCCTCAATGGCCAAACAGCCATTTTTGTATAAACCGGACCATCTGGCTTGAGATCACTTTTATAAAGAATAAGTTCATTCAGGTGGTATAGATTACTATTAATATCATGATATCTATCAAGAATCCATTTCAGTTCCTCATCCTGATTTGGGCGACCTTTAAAGCGGCCAATTGTCAGGTGTGGACTAAATGGCCTTTTCTCTTCCTTTAAACCTAATGCCTTGAGTTCTTTCTGTAATTCGTCCCGAAATCGTGACAATCTTTCTGTTTCCCCATTAAGGCCAATCCATATGACCCTTGGCCTCCTCCCTGTGGGGAATACCCCAACACCACTGAGCCTAGTCTTGAATATGGAAAACTTATTAACAACTATGTGTACCTTCTCTTTTATATCATCTATTGCATCTTCATTCACAGACCCAAGAAAGATTATAGTGAGATGAATGTTGTCTACCTTAACCCACCTAACAGGCAGGCCTGATTTTTTTAATTCTTTGGAAACCGTCCCAATTTGCTCTTTCATCTCAGGGGGAAGTTCAAATGCCAGGAATGAACGGATACCCATTTAGATATCTCCTTACCCAGTCAAGGGCCATCTCAGATGTGTTAAGTTTAATATTAGCTCTCTCTCCTGAAAACCGGTATTGGCCAGAGAATATTTTTCCGTCTACTGATAGGCCAATAAAGACAGTACCAACTGGTTTATCCTTTGTACCTCCCAAGGGTCCGGCAGTCCCTGTTACAGCAAGTCCCATATCCGTTTTCGCAATTCTCTTGGTCCCTTCGGCCATTTCTCTAACTGTTTGATCACTAACAGCCCCATATGAATCTATGGTTTGCTGCCTTACTCCGAGCATCTCGACTTTGGATCTGTTACTGTAAACAATTACCCCCCTTTCAAAATAAAGAGAGCTCCCTGATATAGATGTAAGCCTGTGGCCAATGAGGCCACCCGTACATGATTCAGCCACAGATATCATCATCTTCCGCCCCTTTAGCAACTCTCCAACTATAGCCTCCATGGTTTTACCATCAGATGCAAAGATATAAGGTCCTAAAAGGTTCCTGATTTTCTCCTCTGCCCTATTTAATTCCCTTTCAATCTCTGCATCCTTTTTGCCCCGGACTGTAATAGTAATATGGTTTTCAGGGAATGAGGGATAAAAGCCAAACATTACCTTTTTAAGTTCATCACTGAGGCCTTTGAAGATATCTGCAATAGAGGATTCACTCATTCCATAGACTTTTAGTATCCTGTGATGGGGGACAGCAGTTGGCCTGTATCTTCGGAGAATATCTGGAATAACAGCACTGTTTATTAACTCCCTCATCTGCTCAGGCACACCTGGCAAGAAATAGAAGATACTGTCCCCTTCAGATAATGAAAAACCGCACATCTCTCTTTTAGGATCTAAAATCTTGGCCTCCCTGGGAAGCCAGGCTAATTTTTCTAAAGAAGGAGACCAAGGTAGGCTAAATTTTTTCGTATAATCCTTTATATGTTCGAGAACGGTCTGATCAAGTAAAAGGGGCCTGTCTAAGGCCTTTGATACTATCTCGGTGGTTAAATCATCTTCAGTGGGGCCCAATCCACCAGTAACAATTATAAAGTTAGACCTTTTTATAGCCGCCCTCAACACAGAAGAAAGCGTATCGTAGTTGTCACCCACGGTTCTAATTTCACTTACTTCAAGGCCATAGGATAAAAGACAACCTGATGCATACCAGCCATTAAGGTCTCTTGTCTTACCTGAGATCAGTTCATTACCTATGATTATGATCTCTGTTAGCATGTTTTTCTCAATGCAAAGTGCCTAAGCACTAAATTCCTCAATTCCTAAATCTCCAGATTCCCATATCCCATCAATTGAGCATATATAGAAGAAACCGTAAAGATAAATGAGCATACACACCGGCCAACAGATCGTCGAGGACAACTCCAAGGCCCCCCTTTACTGTTCTCTCTATTTTTTTTATCGGAGGTGGTTTAAGGATATCAAAAAATCTAAAGAGAAAAAACCCTGCTATTAGGGTTAACCAGGTAAATGGGAGAAAAATAATTGTTAATAAAAATCCTGATACCTCATCAATAACTATCTCCTTTGGATCAATCCTGCCCAGGATAAGTTGACTTCTGTTAGATGCCCATATTGCCCCAATTATTATTGTTAATAAAAATATAGTCTGATATACAGCGCCTAAACAAGATATTAATAAATATAAGGGTATTGCCCCGGCTGTACCAAGAGTACCCGGAATTCCAGGCAAAAGCCCTATACCGAACCAGGTGGATAATATTAAGGCAATTTTGTCTAAAAAATTAACTTTCTTGATTACCTTAATTATCTCTAAATTATCAGATTGATTAATAGACATCAAGTAGGAATAATTAAACTTGAAACTGGAAACCTGAAACTGGATGAACATAATAAACACAACCACAACCAGTATCCAGTATTAAGTAAAGTACCTGAAGTTGTTAAACTACTTAACCAGTCAAGCATTTGACCACTCAACAACTTCGGAGAGACGAGTTAGCTGTTTGATTTGATCAGGGTTTAGATTAAAGGTTCCGGCTGCCACAGGATGTAAAATGAGCTGTAGCCAGATTGTTTCATCCTTGCTGGTTTGGGCCAAATTAGTTGCTACGGTTTGGACGGTAGAGAAGATGGTGTAATCCATGAGTCCGAGCCTCACATGTTGTATATTTTCGCGAGGTAGTGCTGAAGAAACCTCGTTGCCTTGCCCCTGCCTCGCTCCAGCCAGAAGTACGATAAAAGATTCAAGCTCCTCGGCGGTGATCTCTTTTTCGAGGAGTAGGTGAGAGATTCCCAGGGAGTGGAAAAACTTAAAGATAATAAAATTGTAACTACTTAGCCACAAATTATCACTAATTATCACGAACAATTATTTATTAATTCTTTTCTATTCAAGTTTTTCTGTAACTACTCAGGTTGTCAGGTTCACGGTTGGTTGCCTTGGGCTCTTCATATTCCTTGAGAATGTAGGGTGGCATTTTATATGTCACCCTATTCGGTGGGGTATAAAACCCCACCCTACGTAATAAATAGGGGTAAAACCCATATAGTTGATAAATCCACGAACTGCAGCGCTTGCTTATCTATCTTTTTCGTAGACACTAACAGTAAACCGTGAACCCCTGCCCGCTCGCCAAGCTTGCGAGGCAGACGGGCCGGAACTTTGAACCTGAGTAGTTACAAGGCATCGACTTAATTAGTCATATATGGCCCCATTAATTTATTCCTCTTTATGCTTCTTTTTGATATATTCTTTCACGTTATTCAAAAATCTCTTATACATTGTTCTGTTTCACCGATAAATCGTTTGATGGATGCCCATTTAATGTCGAGGTATTCATGGGAAATGATGTTCCTAAACCTTACCCATTTTGAGAGTTTTTCTGCCCCCTTGCTATTGAACTCCCTTACAAGAGATAGAGATAACAAAACTTCTCTGTATGTATCAGAAAGTCTTATCTCTTCTGAAGATAGAATTATTTTTGCAATATTAATAGAAGAGTTTATGATATTTTCAATCCATCTCTCCAAATCTCTTCGTGTGCTTCTGTTAGCTTTGTAATCCTTCCACATAACTTGCCTGAAAAGAACATAATCCTTAAGTTCTTCCTCAAGAAAGCCTATATGCTTGATAAGCCTAACTTTTGCCTCTTCTTTCAATACCTAATCTCTCCATGTAATCAGTGATAATAAATTCCCTGAAGTCTTCTGCTATGTCTGTCACAACCAACATGAAATCAAGATACAAGCCCCAGTCATTTATCGCAAGAGGGATGCCCTTTATAGCACTTGTAGCTACAGTGGCAGGAACTCTATTTAAGACAAGCAGCTCCACCTCTTTATTCAAAAGTCTTTCCAAATCAGACCAGATCTTATCTTCCCCATCGTAGAACACCTCCTCTTCAACCTCTATTGGCTTTCTCTTTTCAGGATAGAAATATACGGCTATGTCAGCATCAGACCTAATTGTTGCACTACCCGTTGCCTGTGAGCCAAACAAAAAGGCAAATGCCACATCTTTTCTGTCTTTAAAGTATTTTCTTAATTCGCTTTCCAAAACAGCCTCGCCTCTTTAGACTGATAAAATGGATTGAACTGATACAAACATGCTTCTTGATGAAGGGAGTATAGGATAGAGGTGCTTGTGTGTCAAGAAGTAGGTCGCAAAAGGCATTACAAGAAGGGATCGGACAAAGGCATCTTTAAGTGTAAAGTGGGATCAACCAAAGGATTTCTTATTATTCATTCCCTCACCTAATGCTGCTGCATTAAGTCGGCTATCAAAAGTCAATAAAAATTGATAAGAACTCCCTTTGATGGAGGGAAAGTATAGGTATTGAATTGATTAATCGGTTTAAACCACTACCTCTGGTAGTGGTACAATAAAAAGGTTTTACCGTTGGAGTAATTAGATAAAATGTACCTCCCTGAAAGGTACCCCTTAAGCAGGGAGGTACAAAATGAGTAAACGCTTTAAGAAATTATCACATACCATATATGAATGTAAATACCACATTGTAATTTGTCCAAAATATCGATTTAGAATATTTACCGATGAGAT
>JAUWZV010000003.1 GCA_030615105.1 Desulfobacteraceae bacterium | reverse complement strand
CAGTTATGTCAACAATAATCAGTAGTTATATGCTAATAAAATCACCATATTGTTAGGGCTAACACATTACGACGGCTAAGTTGTTTATTTAACTCAATTTATGTATAATAAGTCGTCATAATTTGTAAACTTGGGCTAGCCACAAGCATTCGGTAATTTTCAATGATGTCTTTCTCCTTTTTGGGAAAAATTCGCAACAAACCGCTGCCTATTGTAATCCTTTTCTAAACTGCTTTCAAAAAATTACCCAAAACAGCCCGCCACAATAACGGCGGGTAAACCTTAAGCAGAAATGGGTAAAGGGTATAGGAGGGGAAGGGGGGTTACCGATGGCAGTGTTTGATGATGTCAATGACGCGGTTGAGGTCTTGTTCGGCCATGGCAGTGCCGGAAGGGAGACAAAGGCCACGGTTGAATAAATCCTCAGCCACCTCTCCCCCAACCGCTCTTGCACTGTATCTACTTTTAGAATTGCTTTGGTCTTTCGGCTTTGAGCTTTCAGCTTCAACCTGGAATACAGGTTGAAGATGCATCGGTTTCCACACCGGCCTTGCCTCGATATTTTCTTCATCCAAAGCTATCCGCACAGCTTCCCGGTCCGCCCCAAACTTCTCCGGCGTAATTAAAACCACCGTAAGCCAGCAATTCAATTTCCCATAGGGAGCTTCTGGCATAAAGTCAATCCCTGGAATATCGCCAAACGCCTGCTGGTAGTAATTAGTAAATCGCCTCCCAACCCATTTTTAATTTGACATGGTGTATCACCGATGTTACACTTAAATTTAATTTTATCTGGAGGAAAAGACCATGCCGGCTCAGAATCCACGTATAAATGTAGTCCTGAACAATTTGCTTTACCAGGATGTCCGACTTCTGGCAGAAAAGGATAATGTCTCATTGTCCGCCAAGGTCAGGGATTTGCTCAAAGAGGCCCTGGAGATTCAAGAGGATATTGCCCTTTCTGGATTTGCCGAAAAAAGGGAAAAATCATGGAATGACTCTAAGGCGCTAACCCATGATGATGTATGGTCTTAAGATTCGGCTCTTGTGGAAAGGCAATGGCATACAAACTCAAATACCATCCGGATGTTAAAAGATCTGACCTGCCTAAAATTGATGCGAGAAACAAGGGCAGGATCAAGAGAGCCATCGAAGATCGTCTTGCCATGCAACCTGAAACCTATGGAAAGCCGTTGCGAAGAACCCTCAAAGGATACTGGAAGTTGAGAGTCGGAGATTACCGTGTTGTTTTCAAAGTTTCCAGTGACAGTATTTTTATCTTCGGTATAATTCACAGAAAAGAAGTTTACAGGCTCATCAAGAAACGGATAGAAGTTTAGTCGTGGAAGCTATTTCACATGTGTCCGACTCTCAGACTCCCTTCTCCGGTTTCCCTTCTTCCTTCCCAATCATAAGCTTCCAGAGCAAATTCCAGGTTAATCCCCATGATATCAGCAAAATAATTCTTTGCCAGCATTTTCATGAGTGTGACCAAGGAAAAAAAAGTGCTGAGCCCCCTCTTTGCTGAAGGTAAAAGGAAAAGGGGTTTTCTATCCCCCGAAAAGAAGTTCCAGATATTTTTGGAGTCCCAAACCGGGAAAACCCCGGTGGGGAAAATTTTGAGAAGGGAGGGACTGTATTCCACCGATCTGGCCCGTATCCGCAACCAGGTGAAAGAAGGTGCCCATGAACGATAGAGAGAAAGTTGCACGCCATATTATAGAGTTTGGAATAAAGGGCCCTCATCCGGATGCCCCTGAGATTCTGTACATAGAACGATGGCAGGATGAAATTGCAAGAAAGCCGTTTAATCTAAAACAGGCATCGGAGTATCTCGGAGTGTCATCTGTGACCCTTAGAAGATGGGTTAAAACAGGTCGAATATTAGCCTACAAAATAGGCAGGGCATATACATTCGACGTGAGGGATCTCAAGGAACTTAAAAAAGCCCATGTCACAAAAGAATCTGCAAAAAGACTATGAATATCAATTCTGAATTCCTTGATTCCATAATTCGGAATCCCCGAGTTTCTCCAACTTTGAGTCTTCAGCTTTAATCTATACCTTCTTTTCCCATGCCCCCTGCTCTTTGTGACCTGCGCCTTCCATCCTACTTCCTGCCACCTTCCTAAGATCGCCTGATACTCCATGCGCTTTGTCTTAGGCCCAACGGTGGTACCTTACCGGCTTCTATCGCCGCGTCTTCTTCTCCATCACAAACCCAGCCACCCCCACCAATGCTGCCAGGTTGACAAAGCAGAATATGAATGAAGACCCCCTAACAAGTGGATTGGGTATAAAAGGCATAGTCGCAATTTACCCAAAAGTGTTTACCCCGCCTGCCCCGCCCGCCCTGCCTGCCCCGTAGGTATAGAATATCGTACTGGGGTGGAATGCTTGCCCCGTGAAATGCGCAGCCTATTTCACTGGGGTGGAGCTATTCCTCTGGGGTAGGTACTGAGTATCGTACTGGGGCCTGCCCAACCTGCCCAATTAAATGTCTGCCCAATGGAATTCTGCTTAGCGGACACTCTTTCGGGGTATTCCACCGGGGATTTTGTCTTTCTATTTAACCGGGGCCTGCCCTGTTAAATTCGAAGAAAGTTTCACTCAGTGAAACTATTTAACCGGGGCCCTCCAAACTGACGGCGGACAAGCCTCTAGCGTAAATGGGTAAGAAGTTATTTGTAGAGTAGAACCTCGGTGCAGTGGCTCCAGGGTTCGGTAGTTTCTCCACAGGTTTCCCGGTGGACCTCAATCCGACTTCCATACCTTCGTTCCCTTAGCCCCCTCGTCGAACCGTAAGTCGAGTTTTCCCCGTTACGGCTCACCGACGACCTTCCCCATAGGCTTATCAATAACCGTTGTCGTTGAAGTACTTCGATCAACCGAACTGGTATAATCCCAGTCGAACAGGTAGATTGCCGTGGACCCTCCGTGTGCCCCTCGATTGATCACTGTACTTCCGCTTCAGGAATATTCGCAGTCGATCCCGGACAAATCCTCGCTTCCAGGCCTCCAGAATAACATCTTCACGATATATCTTATCGTAAAGCGCTCCGAATTTCCTATCCAGCGACTGCTTCGCTGCATGGTATAGTTTGGACTGTAAGTCAGAAACCTTATTACGCATGTTAATAGCTCCTTGAGCACTCATGCCTTCTTACCACATTCATGGATAGAAATGTAACTCATGCATATATCTTTTGTAATTCGAGAACGGCCTTTTTCTTTGCCTGCAATGGCTCCGTTCTCCTGCCACCACAGTTGGGTTTTTGTTCCGCGGGACTCCTCTAACCCGCTGCTTATCCTTACAAATAGATATCTACACCGTTTCACACCTCAACCTACCTTCCAAACGCGGTCGAAGTATGGCCCCACGCTCCAGGTAAGTTATGTTATCTTACCCTTCATCACTTCAAGGCCACTCCGACTTCCCTACGCCCCTCACACGTTTCTTGCCGGTTTCACCCCACTTGAATCATGTTTACCGCAGTTGGAGTCCTGCGGAGACGCTGGGATCTCAGGTCCTACCTCCCTTATCTTTCACCGCATGCCACTGGCCATACCCCGGGTCCCCATCAGGTGCATACGCCCTTTGCTTCCCTGATGGCTCCGGCCTTCTCCCAAATTCTAGAGGATCGGCGTGTATCCCCGCTTAGCGGGGTTTATCCCTCAACCAGACTCTCCCAGCTATCACCGTCCAGTCACCTTTTACGAAGCTGCACCATTCGCTTTATGCTACGGCCTGCGGTTTCGGCCGGCACCCCTGACTGGGTAAAACCCGCATTTCTGCGAGCCGTCTCGGCACCGTGTCGGGGCAAGTTCGGCCCGTGTGTTACCACACGAACCCGCCCTCTGCCTACATATCCAAAAGGGCAATTGATATGATAACCTCCTTTCAGGTTACAAGATAACGGTCTCGCGACCTCGTACAGAAATTTAAGGGCGTCCCCCTTCAGATAAGCCCCCAGGCGTAAAGAGAATAGCGAAAGGGCTTTAGCATGACGCGGCAGAGGAAGAGATCATGCTCAAAGAGGTCTTCGCTAACCTCGCTTATCATCTCGAGTCATCTTCCTTAAATATCTGCGGCTTTCGTCCAGTTCATATCCTTCGGGAATTTCAACGCGTTTCCTTGCATCCCAAAAGCCAGTGACAGTGATTCCGTTGTCTGTCATGGGATACCAGCTTTGCCAGTCATAATTTTGCAGAGCAAATTCCAGGTTAATCCCCATGATATCAGCAAAATAATTCTTTGCCAGCATTTTCGGTGTTGCTTCAAACACTGTTACCTCCTCAATTCATCCCATCCAACCTACAGCATAAAGAACTTTATAGTGATAGTAGGGAAAATGATGGGGGATAGGCACAAGTGGAGTATATATGGACACACCTTCATTCAACTTCCTTGGGGACTGGGAGATGATGGGGCTAGATTCTTGCGAATCGCCGAACTGACCACAACAAAAGCGCTAAAATAAGCCGCTAAAAGCGATAAGATCACAAGGATTCCAAGAGGTTTGAGCAGTAGAACAGTAACGCCCACAACCAACTGAAACAGTCCATAACCCACTGAAATCTTCCAATGAGAGACCCCTTTTTCGTTTGCTAAAAGTTGGTAGAGATGTCTGCGGTGAGGGCGGAGTAGATTCTCACCATCTCTTAAGCGAACAGCCATGGTGGACAATTCATCTGCATAAAAAGCAAAAAGGAAGCTCGTGAGGCAGACAAAATCCAGAAAACCTTTTGAAAGCGCAACCACCATTCCGGCAAAAACAAACCCAAGAAGAATACTCCCCACATCCCCCATGAAGACCTTAGCCTTCGGCACATTGAAAGGTAAGAATCCAAGACAGGAAAGGGAGATACAGATAGAAAGCATTACGAAGGACTTATCACCTCCTGAAAGGAAGTCAGAAAGAGCCAGAAGTCCAAACCCTACTATGCCAGTGATTGCAGAAATGCCATTGATTCCATCCATAAAATTATAGAGATTGGCGGTTCCCACAGCAAAAAATGCCAGAGGGATAATCAAGACCAGTCCATTTATTTGGCCTAATTGGAATTGCCTCGTTCCTGTAAGAAGAGCAATGGCAGCAATGAACTGCAAAGGCAGACGAAGCCTTGGGGAAAGATCGAGTTTGTCCCCAAAAAAGCTTAGCAGAGCAAGCAAAGTGGTAGGTATCCAAAAAGTTGAGTGGATTTGAATGAACAAAGAGGTGAGCACAAAGGCGGCAAGGATTCCAATCCCGCCGCCTTTTGGGGTTGATCTATGATGTGAGCTCCGTTGATTTGGATGGTCAATTAGTCCAAGTTGATACGCCGTATGTGCTATGATCCAGGCTCCTAAACTACCTAAGGTGGTACTGAGCAAACATAAAAGGTAAAATCCGTTTTCTGATCCCATTACCTTATCCAAGATAAACTTCAGGCAGACGCCAAACTCAACGAACGCTACTCAATTGTTTCATATTTCGGATCCCGCTCTTTTCCTAAATGAGTAATACCCATTTCCTCAAGCTCTAGGGTAATACCCTCAACAAAAGAACGGGGAGCATATCCAAAATCTCTGGCAGCTTCATGGAAATCAAAGGCTTTGTCTTCATTAAGTCTTAGTATCTGTTCAGCCTTAATTGGTAAATTCAAGCCAAGGCGCTCCGCAGCACCGAGGCCTTTTACAACTGGTGAAACTGGCATATGAATTTTGTAATCCTTGCGCCCTAATAGTTTATAAATTGTATCGATTACCTCATTGAAGGTAAGCGCTGTTGCACCCGGTATGTTATAAGACTTTCCAATCGTGCGCTCTGTCATTAAGGCATTAACAATTGCCTTGGCTACATCCTCAACATATACGGGCTGTTGTAAGTATCTGCCGTTACCAATAATTGGGATAATAGGCCATCGCTGAAGATACCTAATCAGGCGGCAAATGTTGCGATCAGCAGGTGCGCCATAAATCATAGTCGGGCGTAAAATAGTCCAATCAAGCTTCGATGCTTTTATACAATCCTCTGCTTGTTGGCGAACCGATTTTGAGTTGGCATCTAATCGGGTAAACAAAGCTGTGGTACTTATGAATATTGCTCTTCTTATTCCAGAGTTCTCCGCTGTTTTCACAATTCCAGGAGCATGCCCGAACCCAAGAGAAGCAATATTAATCAGGATATTACATCCTGACATGGCCCGTCTGAGAACATTTAAATCAGCGAGGTCCCCATATGCTAATTCATAACCAAGTTTCTTAATCTTTTGAACATTGCTATTCGGACGTACAAAACACCGGATCTCTCCTTTCCCCGCAAGGAGGGGAAGGACTCTCTTGCCTGTAAATCCAGTAGCTCCTGTAACCAGAACCTTCAATTACTTCCCTCAAAATTTAGCAGGGCACCTGCTATCCTTTCCGCTGCATGCCCATCTCCGTAAGGATTAACAATGCAGGCCATCGATTCATAGATCTCACTATCATTCAGTAAACTCTCTGTTTCTTCCACAATTCGCTGTTGGTTGGTACCAACCAGCTTCGCTATTCCCGCTTCAATCCCTTCCGGACGTTCAGTTGTGTTCCTCAAAACCAACACCGGTTTACCAAAACTGGGAGCTTCTTCCTGAATGCCGCCCGAATCGGTCAGAACCAAATATGATCGGCTCATTAAATATATAAGAGTTTGATAATCAAGTGGAGGTAATAACGTAATATTATCTACACTATCAAACAACTCATATACAGGAGCATGAATATGGGGGTTCAGGTGAACAGGATAAACCAAATGTACATCCTTAAAAGTCTCAGCAACTTTCCTTAAGGCAACACATATTTCACGAATGGGTTTCCCGAAGTTTTCCCTACGATGAGCAGTAACTAAGACTATTCGTTTCTCCCAGGGGATATCCTTCAATGGGCCTTTTTCAAGATCGAAGGGCTGTCTAACCACCCAATGAAGAGCATCAATTATTGTATTGCCAGTAACAACAATATGATCGTCCTGTACATTTTCCCTTAATAAATTCTCACGAGCTCCTTTTGTTGGAGCAAAATGCAAATCAGCAGTCACCCCGACCACTCTACGATTAATCTCCTCCAGAAAGGTTATAACCTGTCCAGTTACCAAATGACTCTAAGTAAATATTCTTACCATCAGGAAATATGTCCATTTTCTCCGCATAAGATTTAAGTTTCCTATATGATGAAGCTACTCCATATACAGAATCATTCAGCAAAGGAATGTTCCCTTCCTCATCAACCAACCTGCCAAGCCATGACAGGGAACTGCGCGCCTGTTTGCGCAACACTTCCAGATCTTCCCTTTCATCAGATTTTCCTGATTGGTATAATAGATTTATTAAATCCAGAAGATCCTCAAGGACAATAGAATGATACATGGGTGAAAGTTCGAAATGACCGCCATCAGGAAGGAACTGCTCTTTCATCTCCTTCAGAATGATCTCACGCCCCAGGCCTGCAATATCCCCGAGCTCCAGATATGTACCGGCAAACCAGAGCGCCTTACCATTGGCCCACAGATGATTCCCAAGAATGTGATATTCCACTCTGCGTTTGAGGTAAGCAGCCTGCAACATCAGGCTATTCAAAAAATCCTCAGGCGGATCAGACCGGCACGCGAAAAATTTGATCCAGTTTACCAAGCGCAAGGAGAGGGGATAGGGTTCCCAGCCCACGTTTGTCCTGCTTATGGAATTGCCTTGAATCCAGCTTCGTATCAATTCTAGGCCGGATGGCCAATCCATACCGGATTGATGAAGAAAATCAAAATAATGGAGATTATATTTCCAGAGTCGCGAAGCACCTGAAGCCGCCCAGTCAACAGGCCGTCCAAGGTCAAATTCCGCGTTGAGAAAACAGAATTTCCCTCCACCTAGATAGCTTTTCTGACTTTCAGGCCAGGATATCAGATCAATTTTTTTAAAAGAAGGAATTGCGTCAACTGTAGTGACCATTCGAGGCGATAAAAGCCGACGATAGATCTGGTAACAAATCTGACCGGTCCGGAGATAACGAGTGGTATGCCAGTATCGCGGAAGCAATTTCACTTTCAATTTTCCGTCAATCGGGTCATCGTTGATTATTCTAAACGGGGAATTTCACGTGTGAACAACTTCTGATAAATATAAATGGGAATATCGTATGCACCAATTACTCTTTTATAAAAGTCAAAAAGTGTCTGGATTTTAGTCCCAATATATATCCTTCTAAGTTCGAAAGAAGGAACATCCCTTCTATTTAGGCCATAGATACTGGAACATGCTCCCTTGTATCCTACCTCTTTAGCTACGTCTATAACTCTCTTGCTATACCACCCAAAGGGATAACATAGAAAATTAACACTCTTTCCGATATGGGTTTTGATTGTTTTACGGGATTTCCAAAGCTCTTCTCTTAACTCAGCATCGTCAAGGGATGTCAGGTCTGGGTGGTTTACAGTATGTGATCCAAACTCTATGCCAAATTCGCTCATTTCTTTTATCTGATCCCAAGAAAGCATCCGAAAATATTCGTTGGCACTCGGCTGAAACTCATGCCATGGCATTATACATTCATTATCCACATAATAAGTGGCAAGGAATATCGTGCATGTTGCTTTATAACGCTTTAAAACAGGATAAGCATATAAATAGTTGTCTTCATAACCCTCATCGAATGTGAGCAATACATTATTCTGTTTCCAAAAGTAATTTTCATCTTTTTCACTAAAGTATTCCTTAAGGGAAATAAATCGATAATTCTCTTTTTTAAGCCAACGTATCTGCTGTTCAAAGAATTCAGGGTTAACTGATTCAACAGCGTGCGGGCTTACTCTGTGATAATATAATATGGGTATTGACTTTTCGGAGAATGCCATCCTTTTAAACACATATATGGGACATAAAATACTACTGGTTGATGCTCTTATTGTCCAATTTAAGAACTTGTTTACTAAGGTCATTTTAGCTAAATTCCCGTTGATAACCATCTTTATTAAAGGGGTCCTTTTTCATTCAGTGTCGGAATCACAATAGCTAATGTACCAGTTACTCAGCTTATATACTTCAATTTCTCCTGCTGCCTTAAATTTTCTTGTTCCGAAGTGGCACTCTCCGGTTCGTATTATCTTCGGCACATAATAAAACCCTTTTTTCTTAAAAGCCGCATGGTTCGGCGAGTGTGAAAGGTTCAATGCATTGACATATTCACCACCGGCCAAAAATATTTTATTTATAGCATGATCTAACAGAGCCTCCCCAATATAATGCTCATTAGGCTCATAAATAAGCTCTAAAATGTACCCGGTTTTTCCACCCCTTTTCTCCAACACACAGTAGGCCACGAATCCCCTGATTTCCCCTTTTTCAATAAATGACAGCGTTCGATAATTTGAGCCAGGTTTAGCTATCAACCGCCAGTTCAAGTATGCTCTATTTCTATGAATGGCCAGGGGAATAGTACTTGAAAAACGGTGCCATAGTTCATCAAACTGCTTGTCATTAAAATTATTGACGGACTTAATCTCTTGCGAAGCACCCAGTTCCGGTAGCGATAAACGGCAAGCTTTGAATCTTGATAACATTGATACCATACGAGTCGGAGCTTTCATTAACCGGAAAAAACAACTCATTCTAAGAGGTTTGGAGAGAATTGGCGTCTGACCAAAAGAGAACCAACCTAAACGATTAAAACGAGCAGGTGCTGAGTTCTGATTCGGAAATCCATAAGCTAAAACAACGCCTTCATTTTCGCAACGGTGATAAACCAAGGATGCCATTTTCGAATATAGCCCACGTCGTCGATAAGCGGTAGAAGTTAATGTATCAACGGAAACCACCGCAACGCCAGTATTGTTCCCAACTTTGAAATACTCCGGCACAACACCGTAACCAGCTACGATCTTTTCCTCACTATTATTATCCGTATTATCTATAGCAAAAATGCGATAAATCTGTTGCATAGGACGGTTATAATATTGCCATTTTATTAATTCATAGTCTCGCTGCCATCCATTCACAATTAGAAATTGGTGAAAGAGTTTCAAGTCGTGCTCGGTTCGCTTCATCTCGTAGTATTTTAATTCGCTCATGATCTCAAACTCCTATTTATCCAAAAGGGCACAAACAATCCTTTCGGCGGCATGTCCGTCCCCGTAAGGATTACCAGAACGGGCCATTGATTGATAGGTCTCACTGTCATCCAATAATCGTTCTGTTTCTTCCACGATTCGTTGTCGGTTGGTACCAACCAGCTTCGCTATTCCTGCTTCAATCCCTTCCGGACGTTCAGTTGTGTTCCTCAAAACCAATACTGGTTTACCAAAACTGGGAGCTTCTTCCTGAATACCGCCCGAATCCGTCAAAACTAAATATGATCGGCTGATTAAATGCACAAGGGACTGATAATGAAGGGGAGACAATAACGTAATATTATCCACACCATCAAGCAACTCATACACTGGGCCATGGATATGAGGGTTCAAATGAACTGGGTAGACCAAATGCACAGAGTCAAAACTATTGGCAATTTTTCTCAAAGCATTATATATCTCATGAATAGGCTTCCCAAGGTTCTCCCTCCGGTGAGCTGTAACCAAAATTATTCGTTTCTGCCAAGAGATATCCTTTAATGGGCTCTTCTCAATATCAAAGGGTTGTTCTGCCACCCAATGAAGGGCATCAATTACTGTATTTCCGGTAACAACAATATTATCAGCAGGAACATTTTCCTTTAATAAATTCTCACGAGCTCTATCTGTAGGTGCAAAGTGTAAATCAGCTACTGCTCCAACTACCCTACGATTAATCTCTTCTGGAAAGGGCTGAAACTTATCACCAGATCGAAGTCCTGCTTCTATGTGACCCACCTTCACCCCGTTATGATAGGCAACCAGACTTGTGGCCATAACAGTTGTTGTGTCTCCTTGCACCAAAACCCACGCCGGTTTTTCCTTTGCGATTACCCCCTCCATCTTCTCGAAAACCCTCGAAGCAACATTTGAGGGTGACTGATCTGATGTCATCAAATCCAGGTCATAATCTGGGGTAATATCAAACAAATTAAGCACCTGATCCAACATTTCCCGATGTTGAGCAGTAACGCAAAGAACACCCTTGAACTTAGAGCTTTGAGCCTTCAGCTTCTGGATTACAGGCGCCATTTTAAGGGCTTCGGGACGCGTACCAAAAACAGAGAGAACCTTAATTTTCATCATTGGTAACTAATTTTTCTTAGTCAGCCACCGCAAAGGCGCGAAGAGCGCTAAGGTTTAGTTATTTTTTGCTTTCCGCTGACCCCAGAGGAATAGGCTTCGCCCCAGTTGAATAGCTTACAGATTCAACGGGGTAAACATTCCACAGGGCAGGGAGGGCGAAAAGCAAAAAGGCCTAGCCCTGCGGGGCTACTCCTTTAATTCGTTTACAACTCGGACTATGCCATCCCGCATTACTGGCACATTAAAATTTAGAAGCAATCCCAAATTAAGGCCTGATAATTTGATATATGTCCCCGGTTAAATCGGCAAAGCCGTTTCCCAAAGGGAAAATTTAACTGGGCAAGCAAAAGTTGGGCCTTATTCACCCGGTTAAATAAGATTTGACCCTGTTCTGCAGGAACATCCTTCCATGATAAGATTTCAGGTACTTCTCTCGCTTTGTTGCATCCCTTTGGTCAAGGCATCCCTCATAATAGACTAGCTTGAAAGGTTTACGATCCCTCGTTGATCGCACAAGACCTTTATTGTGCTGCTTTTACCCGGTTAAATAAAATGATAATTTTTGAAATTTATCATTTTAATGCAAGGCATTATTTAACTGGGCAGGTCTTAGCTTGAGATCTTTGCTATAGCCTATATAGAATCTCATATCCCTCTCACTTTGCAATACATAAATATAATGCATTGGACCTCAGCCTATTTAACTGGGTAAATCGGCTCAATCTTCTCGCATGATTTCAATTCCAAAACTACTGTTTTTTCAACAACAACATCAAGACGATATCCGCAATCGAGCTTAACTCCTTTATATTCAACAGGAAGAGGTTTTTGTCGATCATACCTAAATCTTCTCAAACCGAATTCATAACACAAGCACTCCTCATAAGCTGATTCCAATAGGCCTGGTCCGAGTGCTTTGTGCACCTCAATAGCAGCGCCGATTATTTGACCTGTTAGCTTGTTTATGTTCATTGCTACAATGTTTATATAATATCACCGCAGACTATATTTAGAGCCAATTACTTTGCCGAAGGCTGGTGTTTTTACCTGACTGTCGTCTCCCAACCAGGTAAAAGATATAGTCCCTCTGTGTGCTCTGTGCCTCTGCAGTGAACTATTACTCTTTTTCTATTCTCCCTACTCAAAATCTAAACTCAGCACCTGTGCGCTATGCACTATTGCCAAAACATCTATCTGATCCTTCTTTATTCGATATACAATCCGATATGGTTTCTCTATCAGCTCTCGAATATTTTCAACAGGATATTCTGGTACTTTTCGTCCCGACATTGGAAAGTTAGCTATTTGTTCAGACCGTCTCGTTAATCTATCCACCATTCTTTCAGCATAATAAGGTGAATTTTGTGAAATATATTCATAAATGCCCAAAAGATGATTTATGGCGTTTTCTGTCCAATGTACTCTCATTTTAACAAACCAAACTTGGCCCGAACTTCCTTTACGTCTATTGTTCGACCTGCGTTGCTGTCTTCTAAACCAGCTTCAATAGCCTGACGAACATATATCTTATACATCAAATCATCCCAAGTCGCATCTGCGGGTAAGTCTTTCAATAAATTCTGTGCTTCCTCTTTGATATTGATAGTTTCCATATCCAGAACCTCCTAATATTGTTTAAGGACTTAAATATTCACCGCAAAGTCGCAAAGAGCGCAGAGTCCGAATTGATTTTTTTGCTTTCCGGTGAGGGGCCGGAAAGCAAAAAGACAAAGCGCTCCCTGCCATGTCCTACAGCTCATTCACAATTCTGACAATACCATCTCGCATTAGAGGCACCTTAAAATTCAAGATAAGTCCTATGCATTTAGCTCCTAAATTCAACCCTTCAGCATGCCGTAGCTTCTGGATACACATACATTGATCCCATCACTAGCTGTATACGGCAACCGAGTTCATCGAAGGGTATTCTGACTTATGTTGATGATTATCTTGGCCATTGATGCCTGAATACCCTGCGTTTTTGGGTGGTTCTCCAAGGCTTAGTTTAGCCGATGTTATGGCTCAGAGCAACAATGGCCTTTTGAAAGTACACCAGGTTCCCATTTTTTGGGGTCCCTGATGCCTGAACATTGTCCGATTGGCTGATTGCGCAAAATTAGGATTAAAGTGCATAGGCATTTTCAAGATTAATCCCAAATTAAGGCCTGATAATTTGAGAACTTCGATAGCTGCCCCAATAATCTTATATGTCCTCTCATCACCCATTCCTCATGAACTTAATCTGCGCTAATCTGCGTAATCTGCGGATTGTACCTCTATGGCTGCACCTATGATTTTACTGCTTAATTTATTAATATCCATTATCAATCCAATTTCACAAAAGGATGCGAAGATTTTCCCTTGCCGGCCTTCCTGCCCCGTTAAATCTGTAAGCTATTTAACTGGGGTCACCGGCAAGAGAAAAAGCTTTTGTCTCTGCGCCCTTCGCGACTCTGCGGTGGACCTATAATTTTTTCAATTACAGTTAAGTACTTTCTGGCTAATATCCTTCTATCATAGTTATTTTCTACAAAAGCTCGTCCAGCTAGTCCCATTCTCAGGCACTTCTCAGGGTCACTTTTGAGTGCTTTTATTGCATTAACAAGCTCCCCTGGATTTTCAGGTGGAATAACCAAAGCTGCTCCGGATCTTGTTAAGATATCAGCGGACTCCCCCCGCAAAGGTGCGATAATCGGTTTGCCGCAGCCCATAATCTCAAACATCTTGGAAGGGATAAAGGTATTCAGACCTGGCACATCACGTAAAGGGACAAGGCAGACATCGGCTGAGTGGTAAAAATCTATGACTTTTTCTCTGGGCTGGCCGGGCAAGAAAGTCACATTCTGTAACTGCTTATTCCCGGCCAGATTTATCAAATTTGACTTCATTGCTCCTTCACCTACAAACAAAAAATGGATATCTTTCTCTCCCCGAAGGCTTTCAGCGGCATCAAGAACTTTGGGAAGCCCATGGGAAATTCCATGCGCACCTATGTACAAAATGACAAATCTATCCTCAGAAAATCCTATTTTGGTTCTAAGATTATCATCTCCTGAACATGGTTGATACGCATCGAGATCCGCTCCATTGGTAATCACTTCTATCTTCTTATCTGGAATACCTCTTCTTATCATATCTTCAGCAAAACCGTTCGTCACCGGAACAACATAAGCGGCCTGTCGATAAAGGAAGAGTTCAATTATTTCAAGCAATCGGATTAAGGTCCGATTCTTCAAAACACCAAGCTCAATAAATATGCCAGGCCAAAGGTCCCTGACTTCAAAGATATAGGGTACACGACGTACTCGAGACATGAGGTAGGTGCTGATAACCGAAAAAAAATTGGGAGAACTAACAATCATCACGTCAGGCCTTTCTCCCCTAAAAAGACTGAAAAGGACAACAGTTGCCATAAATGAGAAGTGAGCCAATGTTTTTTTAAGAAGTCCCTCGTTGGGTGTAGCATAAAGCCAATGACGCCATATCCTAGTGCCGTTGACAGATTCCTCCATAAAGATCTTTCCTCGGTATTCAGGAGGTATGACGCCAGTTGGATGATTAGGAAAACCGGTTAAAATGGTAACATCATGACCCTGTCGGACCCATTCCTTAGCCATATCTGACAACCTGGCTTGAGGTGCCCCGATTTCAGGAGGATAGTAATGACATATAAGGTTAACTTTCACAATCTTGGTTATGCTTGCCAAACCAACCCAATTGTTTCATAGAAATGCCCACCATTTCTCTTTTCCCTATCTTCCTGACTTATCGGAACGTCATAATAAGGATCACCAATCAATGGTAAAGTACAATAGTCCACTAACTTTAAATATAGACGGTTGTTTGCTTCCTCAAGATCCATATCCAAAGTAATTATTAAACGTCCACCCGGCTTCAATACCCGTTCAAATTCTTGAATACACTTCTTCCAATCTTCCTGTGGTATATGTTCCATAACACTTAAACAAAAAACCCTATCAAAGTAATTATCTTGGAAATCTATGGAATCAGCTCCCTGCGGAAAATATTTGACATCAGTATTTCTTACTGCGGTTTTTATTCCACATTTCCGATTAACCTTTAAAAGATAAAATGCAAATCCAAAAATAAAGGACCGGATATTTTGAAAAACACGTTTGTTCCTATCGATAAATAGGCTTATCCCTTGATCTAATGATGGATCTATTACGTAAGAATCATGACCTTGCTTTGCCAAGTAATCAGCAAAAGGCGAACCACCACCACCAACATCAACAAATCTACACCTTTTTGTAAGATTCGCAACATGAATAGCCCATGGATATTCCCATGCTCTTGAAAAAGGGCGGTCATAGCCCAAATATTTCTGGATTAATAGGCTTTTCTTATATAAATATCTAAACCATTTTGGATTTTTTAATAAACTTATTTCAAGCATTTCTTTATAAATTTTTTTATAAGAAACGTCGCAATCATTTAGGTCCAACAGTTTTGACTCAGTCATTGTCTTTAATCCTTAATCTTTTTAACCAGCGAGCGCGCTTTAACAATATTGAAAAACATTGAGGCTTTCCTTAATAAACCACCCTGGGCAGTAGATTTGAGCAACCACTCCTTCAGAAAGAGAGGATTAATCAAAAAATACTTTCCATACCTTGCTTGAAATTTTTTCTTTACAAAAAAGGAATGAAGGTAATAGTACGCATTTAGTATCTCTTTCTGACTCATCTTATCAGTCACCATGATCGGCTCATATTCTTTTAAGTATGTGGGAGAAGTTACATAGCGAGACCAGCCTGTGACCTTGATATACCCCTTTTCTTTGGCTATCCGGTATAATTCAGTACCGGGAAAAGGACAGGCTATAGAAATCATCACGTCTTCTCCGATATCCTTTAAGAGCTCAGCGGTCATTTTTACCGACTCCATTGTTTCTCCAAGGTTTCCCACCATAGCAAAAGTACCTATTTGAATACCTACCTTTTTGGCCAGCTTATGCGTAGAAATAATCTGTTCATCAGTGATGCCTTTTCGCATCCTCTTACGAACAGTAGGATCACCGGATTCTACTCCTACGTCAATTCGGCTACAGCCGGTTTCCTTCATAGCCCTCAGCATTTCTTCATCGAGAGTGTTCACTCTGGCGTTGGCCATCCATTTGAGAGGGATGCTCGATTGTTTAATTAACTGGCATAATTCCAGGACGCGACCTTTTTCTAAGGTGATCATATCATCTACAAAATCAAACTGTGTCATACTATATTTCTGATGAAGAAATTCTATTTCAGAGAATATGTTAGATGCATTACAACCTCTGAATTTTCTACCAAAAATGGTATGTGAATCACAAAATGTGCAATGGTTCGGACAGCCTCGGCTGGACAGCAAGGCAAACGTATTTCCATCTTGGATTGAAAAGACAGAGTATTTTTCAATCTTTATCAGGTCCCATGCAGGGAAAGGAAGGGAATTCACATCTTCAATAAGATCTCTTGGTGTTGTTTCAACGGTCGTACCGTTGTCGCGAAAACAAAGCCCATTAATATGACGAAAGTCTCTCTCACCGGAACTGAGCACCTTAAGAAGCTCAAGGAAAGTTATTTCGCCTTCTCCTATTATTGAAAAATCAATGTTCGGACATTCCTCAAGTATTTCCTTTGGAAGTGCCGAAACATGAGGGCCGCCAACCGCAATATATGTAGTCGAAAGAACATTTTTTAATAAACTTGCTAATCTCAAAACTTCACCATATTGATTAGTCATAAAAGAAATGCCTAACACCAAGGGATTATATTGCCTAACAAACTCAGAGAGATCTTCATCTGAATAGCTATCGATGTTCAGGTCAATGATCAGAGGTTTGTACCCTTCTTTCCTGATAAAGGAAGCCAGATATGCAAGGCCAAGAGGGGGACTTTTCCTAGGATAGGAGTACTTAGGGTATATTAAGAGTATATTTCTTTTTGGCACCACGTTTTTATCGCTCAACTTGCTGGCTGAACCAACAAAAGTCTTCCTCGCTCCTCTTTTACCTCGACATTTAGCACATTTTTCCGAGGAGTCAGCCTGTCTATTTCTAGGCCGCTTTCTGCATCAAGGACCACCATCGCTTTATCCACTGGCACGCGAATCTTTATCAATGTGGGAACTGACTCATAGGTTGTATAGTCTGCAGCCCAGATCAGAGTGCGCTCTCCTAATCGTCTTGCCCGTAAACTGCGGAGCATCTTAAGTTCAGGAGGTAAACCTTCAAAGGTAATGTCATCTATTGAATGTCCATTTAGTATAATGTCCTCATACTTTACGATTAAACCATTGGCCAATGCCATGTACCGTAAATCGCCTAAGTCAATATCATTCCCGGCGTAGACTTGGTAACCATCCATTCCAGCAAGCGCACCCTCCAAAATCTGGTACTTCATTTGGGAGCGAGGATCTAACTGACAGCTTGGGTTTGTATAGCTGAGTCCAGGTGATATTAGAGGAATATTCTTTATTTTGATACCTTTCTTTTTTGATGAATTAACAGATTGGGAAATGGCATCACCTACTCGTTTGGGATTACCCTTGAAGCTCTTATAACCCCAATAAATATATGGTTGGATTAATACTTCTTCAATCACTTTTTGGGCAGGCTGGATTGCAGCAGGAATCTTGATTTTGGACATGAACAATCCTGTTGAGCTGGCCGAGAAGCGAAAATTTTGATTAATCCCTTTAGAACGCATATATTTCTCAACTTCCTTTTTCACCTCAAGAATTGCCTGTGCATACATCCCTCCGAAATAATCGTTCCAGATCGCATGATGTTTTGGGAACTTTTGAGGGTTTTTTTCAAATTCAATGGGGTCTATATAAGGCTCATCCGGATAAATTTTTTTAAAAACCTTCTTGAAATACACACTTGAGCGAGGGTCAAAGGACTTCCAGCTCACCTCATCGTTCAATATTACCTGGTATACCCCGCCATCAACATAGCGCTTTAACCTTTCAATAAAATCTTTAAAACCCGGTCCGCGATATGATAGAGAATATGAATTAAGCTTTTTTCCATCGATGCCGATTCCTCGGCTATCCGGATACTTGGCATAGTCCTTTGCCAGCCATGTCCAGGGCCAAATCCCATCAAAACCTGACTTAACAATAGCTTCCGAAATTTTTTTGGACCACGATATATCCTTCGGCGCTTCGCCTCCAAAACGCTTCACTCCGATACGCCTGAAATCTTTTTCCCAATCCGGACGAACTTTAAATTCCCTCGCCTTGATATCTAATGCAATCAGAAACCGCTCAGGCTTTGGAACTTCGGGTATCCTGACAATTTTCATCCGAAATTCCCTTTCCGGTTGATGCCCGGCAGACCTTTGCCCCCTTGCGGGCCAACGCACAAAGTAATAGCCGTAGAACTGCCCTTCAGTTTCATTTGTATTTAGAAACCACCTAAGTGAAGTAATTCCACTGTAAACACCTACTTCACCGTAGCGATTCCATCCATCCCGAATAAGACCACCCACACGATATCCAACAGGGAGTGTAAATGGTTTATATCCTCCACGAGCACTGAAAGGCATACGCACTACATAGCGGCTATAGGGCTCTCCATTGCGCTTGATAATTTTTTTTGTGAGAGTAGTCTTATCAGTGCAATCCCTCCAAGGATTAGCTGCCCAGTAACCTTTTCCTTCCACTTGGGGTGGCAAATCCAGCACAAACTCCAAATATTCTGGTGCCGTTTGACGGTGAAAAAGATGTTCATATCCAAAAGAGACAGGTGAAATCATGTCCGGGGATATTTCCACATCATAGTAATAATAAAGCATCATCCGGGCCCTTTCATAGCCTATTCCGGATGTCCCTTCATATAGTTCAACGTGGTCTATCCAAAACTTTCCCGGACCCTGACAAATGATAGAAATTTCGCCTTGGCCGGAACACGGACCTGAATCTATCAGCATTGACATGCGCACCCAATGTTCTGGTTGTTCTTTGAACATATTTTTCAGGCTGTAGATTTTCTCAAAGGCAACAACATGCATGGCATAGGGCCTTGGCTGCTTATACCAAAGGGTTATTGAGTATATGGTATTGGGCCTTATTTTCTCCACAGTGGTTTGCCACCCATACCATTTGCCACTGGAAACCTTAAAAGACATGCTGTGAAGCGAACCTTGTCCTTTTGTCTCCCAGCGATGCAAACCGCCGATAGCTTCAGGGGAAAACAGAGCTTTTTTTTCTGTTCCATTTGGGACATTATTCTTTGTAACAGCACGCCATCCCTCGGGAAGACCGTCACCATTCTGATCCAGCTCAAAATCGCTATTGTATATAAGATTGTCAGGAATCTTCCATTGAAATTGGTCAGGTGGCACAAACTGTGCAGCAGGGGGCGAGGAAACAAGTTTAATTATAACCTTCTCAGCACCGCCTTTATCCGCGACGTACCATCTCCGACCCCTCTGAAAGCCCTCAGCAATTTTTCCATCAATGGTTAAATTGTCTATAATCACTGTTTTATGATGCACAGGATAACGGTTGGGAATATCTAAGCCAACAAATTCAAGCGGAGGATCAATATTACCATTGCGCCCACGAACGTTTTTTTCACCAATCTTTTCTGGCTTTGAAAGTGGTACCTCTAAATAACCCCCTGAATCAGGTACGCCCCTAAAACCCATTTGGTAGAGAAAACGGAATGTCTCTCCTTGTGCATCCTGAAAAACAACATGAGGCTTAAGCGCAAAGTCAGCATCTGGAGTAAACCACATTCCGAATCTTTTTGGAATGTGATCGATCTTTATTGGTTTCTTCATACGAATTGATACCCATCTCCATCTCTTATGGCTGCTTATGGTAAGGCTGAGGCTCTTTTCTTTCAAACAATTATTATTTATCTGACTAAAGGCAGGGGAAGAAATAAGCAACAGTGACACTAAGAGAAACTTATTGATCTTCATATCTTTAATCCACAGATTACGCAGATTACACGGATTTTCATGAATTGTTGGGTTTAATTCCCCGAAGCTTGCTTCGTTTAAATTGTGAAATCAGATTCACGATACCCCGTAGCTTGCTGCGGCGTAGTTCATTTCACCACAGAGACACCCCGGTAAGATCATTCTGACCTACGGGGCAGGCGGAGAGCGTCCCAATTAAATAGTATAATATTTAACAGGGCAGGTGCCGATTGGATTAAAACTCATCCCTTGCCGAAATTGTGTTTGAGGGAATTTGGTAGAACCTTATTGAGATTGTTTAGGCCTGATTTCAAACGCTAATTGAGATCTGCACCAAGTTGTATACCCATGTCGTAGGGTAAAACGTTAACGCTGGCGCCCGTGTCCAATAGCCCGGATACTGATAGAGAATGATTACGATAGGTAAATGTTAAAGGTAAGTATGGTAAGCTGCTGGCGACTCCAAAAGATTCGTCCTTTTCAGAAAAAGGAAAACGCTCCATATCAGTCATCATTAGTCGCCTCTGCTACTTCCAGAGCATTTAGCAATGTATCTGCTGCTTCAAAACAGTTGTAAGGTGTCCAGATTGGATAGTTTTTATCAGCTTCAAATAAAGTAATGTCTTCTTCTTTAGCCAATTCAGATATCAGGTACTGGACAATTCGTAATTTGTCAGCTCGTGGTAAGGTCTGAAGTGTTGGTAATAATTGCTTTAAACCCATCGTAATATCCTCCATTTTCTTAGTATTGAACTTAACCGCCTGCGGCGGAAGTTTTTTTGGACAGGATTAACAAGATTAACAAGATTTTTTATATTTTTTTGTATCCTGAACATCCTGTCTATCCTGTCTAAAAAAAGGAAATTCCTATACCATCAAGATTTTCATGCAGCGGCCTTGTTAAGTTGTTTTGATCATTTGAATTTCGAGCATTCCAATTTGTTTCGAGTTTCGGATTTGGTTGCGGCTTTACCGCACTGTGTACTCAGCTCCTCTCTGGTGAATAAGATCAAAAATATCTTAATTTAAAATAACACTTCCATAGTACAGCCAGTGCTCTATAAACTCTGTTATTGTAAGATTCTTGCCAACGCTTCCAGAAATGCCGGTAGATTGCCTCCCGCGTCAGGTTATACATAGCCTCGGCCTGCACAGCATGCAGCCTTTGATAGTAAAGGCTGGAAGGCATAACTGGTAGATTTTTATCACGCCCTTGGGGCCAATCATAAGACGTCCAGAACCCCAGGTCATAGTTCTTGAGATTTGCCTCCACTGTCTTTAAACATTCTTCCCAGAGATTCAGGGCGTGGCCATCGCCAAAATAAACCGCGTAATCTCGAACACCCCAAAGCGCCCACACAAATCCGTTGAGCACATGGTTGGGAGGATTGACGATATATTCCTCTAACCAAATGAACCCGTCCTGCTCATCTAATACACCACCCTCATGTTCCCGCGCGAAAAAGTGAAATGCTCTATAACCCTTCTTGGCCGCTTCGAGATATCTTTCATCACCCGTCAGAATGTGTGCACGGATTAAGACAGAAACAGCCTGTCCCTGAGCCAATGCAGACCTCCAGGGAGCAACCAAACGCTGCCTCATCTCAAATGGGAAATTATACTCCCACAAAAGAACATCATCGCTAACAACTCTCCCATTTCTCAGAAAATAATTCGCCTGAGTGAGAAATGCATTTTTGTCTCCTTGATTTGGTTCTTCAAGGTATTTATCATAATACCCTAATGCCTGCTGTGCTATGGCATTGGGATTATATTGCAAACCAATAGAGCCATGATAGTTTAGCTTGATTATGCCATCATCATCATAATGATGCTTAAAGACTGTTTTGGCAGTAAAATTCATGGGATAACGCCGGACATTATGGAGATCATAATTATCTAATTGATTAACGGATAATGGGGTATGCCAGAAAGAAAGGTTAGAATCGCTGCGGTTTATGATGTAAGCGTTTAAAATTCTGCTTAAATAGCTGTATCGGGATTTCAAGGTTCTACCTAATTATATTCAAATAAGGCCACAGATTTCACAGTTAACACAGATAAAAAATAAATAATTTCATGTGACCTCTTATCTTTTTTCATAATCAACAAGATCTCCCACTTACTGAACCATTCCCTCTTTTATATCGGATATAACAAATCGGAGTTTTCCACGCGTTGTCCGCTGTAATCGGTTTACATAATTAATGCCTATTTCAGTGTCCTTTCCCACTCTTTTTCTTAACTCATACATCATTCGGTTTTCATCCTTTTTGCCATATTTAACTCCTTTCACTAAACGCACCTCTATTTGCCCAGGATTTTTTTGATATATTTGTGCTTCCCGAATGTTAACTAGATCCTTAAAAACATGGTCCATTCGACCTACCTTGGCCCCATTCTTCAAAATTACATAGTCTTCTTTTCTTCCATCAATATTCTTTACAAGTCTTCCAGGCCTACCGCAAATACATTTTTTATTACTTAGAGAAACAATATCCCCTGTGTCATACCTTATTAATGGAGTGGCCAAATTGGTGAAATTTGTTCCTATCACCCGATAGCTATTATCATCGGACAGAGGAATGAGTTCGACTGCAGAAAAATCCTCATCCACATGCATACTCCCATAATCACATTCAGAAATATTTGCAACAGCTTCAGCTTGTCCATAGTGCTGTAAAGGCTTAATTCCAAAAACTTCTTTTATTTTCTTCATCTGTTGAGACATCAGGTTTTCGGAAGACAAAGTAATACTGTGTAACCTGTAATTCAAAGATATACCACTGCTTAGAATATGATCTGCTAATAAAGTCACTAATGATGGATAACCCACCAGCCAGGATGGTCTTCTTCTATTAAGTTCATCAACGTAATACTGAAGATTCTCCACCGACATATGATAACCGCTGAACAATACCTGCCTTCCCGGAAAGTCATACCGCCAGAATGGCGGATCTTTTTGATTCAAGGCGACGACTGAACGTCCACCAAAATAACCTTTCCATGTATGAAGTCCAAGACCATGCGATTTAATGAAACGCCAGTATATGGCAAATTGCTCCTGAATTGCATTTTTTGTAGTAGCGAAACTCAATCCACCGCCGGTTGATCCGCTCGTGTGTGTTGTCACTCTTTTGTTTCTCGTAACTTTTTCTGAAACGAGTTCTTCGTGATTGCCTTGAACCTCATCTTTTGTAAGGACTGGGAGTTTTTGTAAGTCTTCTATTTCATTAAAATCACTTGGAAATACGCCTAAACTTTTGAATAGACGCCTATAATAAGGAACCGTATTATAACTCCAATCTATAAAAACTTTAAGACGGCGATTTCTAAAGGCAAATATTTCATCGTAAGACTTAAATGTTCTGCTTTCCACTTCTCTTAATAGCCTATGAAAAGTTTGATCATATCTAAACCCCTTAATTCTCCACCCTTCTATGGAGCATAGGATATTCTGTATCGATATAGGAAAAAAACTATATATTTTCTCAGGATCCATAATTAAATTGCTTCAGATCACATTTTTGTAGCTCTTGGCCATGAGCTTTTTAGGATTTTTCAAAACATCTATCCTATCATTAAGGTCATCTTACACATGTCTTCAATAGTTTCCATATGTTTGGCATTTAAAACAGTTCATATCAGTTCGAATTTAAAACCTCCTCATAAATCATTTTCATGTTCTCAAAAACCGGTCCAACATCAAACCTGGCTTTAAAATCATAAAAATTTTTTGCCATAACTTTTTCGATATCTACTTTCTTGTCCAAAACTTTCAAAATGGCTTTTTGTAATTTTTTAGTACTTTTAATTGGCACTCGAATACAGTTTCTATCGTTAAACACATTTTCAGCATCTGAAGCTATCCCAACCGGAGTGGTAATCACAAACAAACCATGACTTATAGCTTCTACCAGTGAAATCCCGAAGCTTTCCACAGTTGACTGGAGTATAAAAACGTCAGCTAACATAAATATATCATCCTTCTCTCGGTCGGTTATGAAATCCATCACTTTGACATTTTTGTAAAGGTTGTTTGATTCAACAAAATCAATAATGTTGTCTTTTTCTGGTCCTTCGCCCGCAATGATAAAATAAAAATCCTCTCGCCTTTTATAGATATCTCTGAAAGCAATTAGTGTATCACCAATACCTTTTATTCTCTGAAGAAGTGCTGCTGATAAAAAAACAGTTTTCCTCTTAGGTATGTCATATTTTTGCCTTAATAATAATTTGTCAACTGATAATACCTTGCTCTCAAATCGATCACAATTGTCAACAAGGATCAACTTACTAAGCCCGAGTTCCTCCTTGATCATTTTTGAAACAATTAATGTTTTATTAACCTCTTTGATAAGCCAGTTCATAAGGTTTTTTGGTATAGCTTTTTTATAAAAAATGCCAAATTCCCCTCCGTGTATATGGAGAATCGTCTTTTTTTTGAATATGAATTTTGCAATGAGCATGATGATAGCTTTTTCATAGAAACCCCAATGAGAGGAAGTGTGGATGTGTACCATTGCTGGATCAAACTCCCTTATAGCCTTAATGAACGTTCTTAAGACCCTCAATGAAGCTTTAACCTCTTTTAAAGAGAAATGGCTCTCTTGCTTCTTAAACCTTTTTTTTACCGCAAGAGGATCAAACAATCCCAATAAGAATTGGTCTCTCAGTTTGGATGAAAGCAGATCATCTAGGTATGAAGATATCCCTCCTGTGGAAGGACTTGCAGGGCCAACGATAAGAACTTTTTGCTTGTGATTATGCTTTTTTAGCCACAATCCATGATCAAATAATATTTTCCTCGGATCATATGACATATCATACTACCAAAATCAGCTATGTTCGTTATAATAAAGCTTCCGAGCAATCGCCCTCTTAAATTGCCCTATATAAGTTTTCTCTTCAACATGGTGAAGGAAAATTGAGTGACAATTTTTATCAAAAATTGTCTTTCCAAGGAGATTCTACGTATTTCATGGAAAATTCAAACCTCTCAAAGTATATAAGACATGCCAATAACAAAACGCAAAGCTGTTCCTGTCCTCACAAACACCTGCACCTGCCCTCACGTGTCTCATACTTATGAACATGCGTCCACATATGTGGCTTCACTTGGGATATCGATATACACGGGGGCACAGCCTCCCCAGAAGCCACCGGTAGGACTCGCGAAGCTGCAAACGGTATCGTAATTTATATAATATTGAGTGCTTTTGTTTATCCCTTGGACAGCGTTGGAATACAATAATTGAGCCAGTGTCTCGGTCGCTCACAACCCTCCACTCACTTGGCTTGGAGAGTAAGAGCTTATAGACTGCCCGATGTACACCTTGATACTCAAAACTTCCGTAGTCATGCAATGCTACGAAACCTCCCTCAATTATAAATGGAGTCCATAATGATATATCGTCTTTCGCCCCGAAATAACTGTGGTTCCCATCAATAAAAAGAAGTTCAATAGGCTTGTCCCAAGACTTGGCTACGCGATGAGAAAAATTTTCAATGAGGATAACCCAATCCATAACTTCCGCCAGCCTAAGATTATCAATAAGGTTTTTGTAGGGAAAACAGTCAATAGCGTAAATCTGTTTCCCTCCCTTCTCTTTTTGAGCAGCAGCAAGTGCAATAGTACTTCGTCCAACAAAGCTACCGATTTCGAGGATACACCCCTTTTCCCCTGAACATGCAGAAAGCCCAAACAATAAGGCCGCCTGGCTACCCCCACATGTTGAGCGTTCAGTTATTTGGGAGTACGCATCAAGCACATATTTTGGCAGTGATGGAAATTGAATGAATTGCATCGTGAAGTTTCTCCCATTTAGCGGACAGACCGAAAAGCTAAATTATAATGTAGTAAAGGAGTTGTGTTCATGGTTAATGTCAAGCAATGTAGAACGTATGACAAAGAATTCAAACGGGAAGGCGTCCGGTTAGTGGTTGAAGAGGGCCGGAAAGCGACTGAGGTAGAACGAAACGTTGGTATCAGCAAAAGCACCGTTACCCGCTGGGGCAGGAAAATGAAAGAGGACCCAGACAATGCTTTTCCCGGTAAAGGGTGCCTGAAACCACCAGACGAGAAATCCGAGCTCTCAGACGGGAGTTGGAACGGGTCAAGCGTGAGCGTGATATCTTAAAAAAGCAGTGGCCATCTTCTCAAAGGAACCCAATCGATATTCTCGTTCATAGCCGAGCACCACAAACCCTGCCCGATTCTTCCTTGCGCCTATATTAGACATTTTCTCTCAACTTCTTCCGCATAAAGTCCCATTCAATACCTGATTCGATGCTTATCACTCTTGGCTGACGTTAATCAATAGCCAATAAGCAAACCTCTTAAATTGCCCTTCTCGCACAAAATTCCACCTCGTAAGAATACCATGATATTTGGTCATACACCTCACATCCACCATGAACTAAGACTTGGTTGTAGAGGACGGTCACATCTCTTGCAAATAGAAGGTACTAACTTCCAGTCACATTTAAGCATATATTCCCTAATTTGTTTAATTTTGTCAGAGTTCCAGATGTTTAATATTGTACTATGTTGCACGTTGCCAACTATAGCTTTTCCATCCCAATCTTCGCAGCAAATAGTTACATCGCCATTGGGCAATATTATTAAACCATGAAAAGGCCACACGCAAGGATTGGCTCGTTTATAAAGTTGATGGACTCTATTCTTAACATTTGCAAACTCGATCGAACCTGCACGTGAAGACAAACCGACTCCTATGTTGATAAAATCTACCTTCGATTTCCATTCTTTAACAAAACAAGACACTTCTTCCTTATTTTCATTCATTATCAGCCACTTAAGGTTAATCTTAGTATTTATCTGTTTATAATCAGCTTTCCTCAATTGTAAAAACAACTGAATATTTTTTGTAACTTTTTCCAAGCTTTCACATCCATAGATCCGCTTATAAGTCTGAGAACGTGCAGCATACATACTAACAATCAACGAATCTAAACCACATTCCAGTAAATCCTTACTCATATTTTTATTTAACAACAATCCGTTTGTAAAAAATTCTACTCTTAAACCTTTGCTTTTTGCATATTTAATCCTCTTAATCAAAAGAGGATCTAAAAGCGGTTCACCATAATTTGACAATAAAATACTTTTACCGAGTTGGGCATACTCATTAATAACTTTTTGATATAAATCATACTCCATGTAACCAACAGGTCTACTTAATTTATGTATCGGACACATAAAACAATGTGCATTGCATTGATTAATTGTCTCAATATAAAGCGCCGGCACATCCGAAGCTACACCATACCCTCTTTTTACTTCAAATGTGTATCTGTATCTACGCATTAATTTAAACAGAAAGAAATTACTATCATGCAGAAAAATATAAATATAAGATAGAACATTCATTACAGTGAGTGATGTCTTTAATTTTAACCGTAAAAATGATGCTCGTTTTCTTATCAGATATGGAATTGTTATTTTCATACTAAAGAATATAAGACATACCCGACATTATATAGCTGCGTAGTAGCGGAAATGAGTCACTCCAAGATAATATTTTTCAGGCCATAATCGAGGTATCAGATACACAATTTACTTTTTGAACATATAGTTTCGCCTACACTTAACGATCAGCTATGAAAATTACATCTCTGGATTCATCTTCACGTGTTGTCAGTCGTATATCATCCTTTCGATTTGGATTGAATATATTATAAGCCTGATATCCATAATCTAACATATAATTACGAAAATCATCCATTGTATAGCCTAGCCTTGAACAGACATAAGGTGTAATCTCAACAATTATCGGAGGCCTGTTTGCATTTCCTTCAAAGTAGCCTTCAAGGCCCTTCAGGACAAAATATTCATAACCATCAACATCAATTTTTATTAATGATATCTTCTTGATCTTTTTCTGTTCCAGATACCTATCGAGCCTTTGTGTTTTCACATATATAATCTCGGGAATGATTCCCTTATTGTAAAAATGTTCTACCATCGATGATGTTGCAGCATTCTCTCGTCGCTTTGTGTAATAAGGATGAACTCCGTCATCAACACCCAATGCAAAAGGGTTGAGCATGATATTTGAGTTCGGCTTGCTCTGAATCGTTTTCCGAATCGCCTCTATGTGAGCAGGATATGGTTCAAAACAATGAACTTGTCCCGAACTACCAACGATCTCAGATGCTATCGCTGTAAAATAGCCAATGCCCCCTCCTACATCAATGAAAACCCCTGATTCAGTTAACAATCGTTTGATATTATACGAAATTTCAACATCACAATAACCTACATACATAAATTTCCACCAGTCATTTCGAGATGGATACGTTATGATAGTATACCCTCCTACATAGATTGGCGCGACCGTTGGGTGAGGGAATAACTTTTAGTAAAATGCGGCCAAGAAGTTTCTTGAAAAACAAACTTGGACTTAGAAAAAATATTTTTACAATATCGCTTATTCTAAGGATTATCTTCGCATCTTTTGACATACCTTTCGACACAAGATCACCTTTTATAGGGCCTGAGTTACATGTACGCGCCATTCACCATCTCATCCAATATATCCTTCACTTGTTTAGCACGTCTCTTCCATGAATGACCTTTTGATATCGATATTCTCTTTTCACATAATTGAAATCCTTCTTTTAAGGCTTCCTTTATCTGCCGTTCCAATTCTTCTCTACCTTTTGCTATCCTGACGAGGGATTTGAAACCATGAACTCCTGGTAGTTCCGTAGAGACAATCGGTTTTCCAGTGGCCAAGTATTCATATAGTTTTATGGGGGAACAGCTTAAACTGAACAGATCATCTTCTCGAAAGGGTATCATACAAACATCAAAAGCTTTTAAATACTCCGGCAAATCTTCATAGGGCTTATTGCCCAATAGGTAGACGTTTTTCCTTTCAGCAAATTTCATAAGCAATTGTTTGTTTTTCATATTACCTTCCTTACCCCCAACCATAACTATCGACCAATCCTTATTTCTTGCAGCAAGCCAATCCAGCAGATCAATATCTATTCTATCAGAAAGATTGCCATGGAACCCGATAATAGGATGAGGGATGTGGAGGATATCCTCTGCTATCGTTGTTGAATTTCGTGCTGCTTTACCAAAATGATTAATATCAACAGCATTGGGAATTATGTGAATTGCCCTGGCATGGGGTCGTTTGTTGTCGTAGAGAAGGTCAGAAACAACGAAAGTTAGGTCAACGTTCTGTAGAATTCTTTTTTCTTTCTCCATTAGCTCTTTTTTTGTTCTAAACAAAATATTGATACTCTGAGCAGCATATTCATCATAGCAATCAAATACCGTGAATTTTGCATCCAATACGTTTAGATAATCTGCCTGAAAAGGATCAGTAAACCAGGTAATAAGAGAATTAGCTCGGAAATTGCTTCTCTTAACGACATTATCAAGCTGAAATTTCATCCATTTAAGATTGAGTTTTTGGATGAGAGGAAATTTTGAGGCTATGTGCACATTCAGGAAAATCCACGGCCTGTATATATAAGGGTTTTGACACACTCTGCGAACGACGTTGCCTTTACGTATTCTTGAATGCAATTTAGAGGAATGCTTGACTAATGAAACCAGCAAATCAATAGGATTTTCGACACAAAGAATCTTTGAATTCTTAAGCTGCTCAGATAATGCCTGAATCAGGTAATGTCCACGCCATGGCGTTTCCCAATCGCAAGGGAAAAAAATAACAAAATCATAATTGCCAACTACAGGGCTTATTTTTGATTCAGCCACAAGAAAATCTACCGTTTTTCGACAATAATTATTTTCCGATAGCACTCTCCAATTGAAGCCAGGAAAAGCATAATACATAATAACAGCTTAATTACAAACATAGCTGAATAAAAGATTACAGCCCCTTTAGATCTAAAAAATTCGTGCAAATACCATAATTTCAAATTCTCATTAGGTAATACTGTCAGATTATGTTGTGATATATTTTTTGAAATAAGGTTTCGTTTTATCATCTGCATAATTTCATTTTCATCTGGCAGCCCGCATTGCATGTGCTCCTTCAAGTATTTGGGAACTGGAAGCCCATACCTTGTGTATCTTCTTTCTAACTTTTCCTCGTAAACCAAACTTTTCCCTGAGGTAGGGAATGCTAATATCATGTATGTTTTTGCAATCCGCAGCATTTCGGAGATTATGTTTCCCCTCTGACTTTTCGGCACATGTTCAAGCATGTCCACGGAAATTACGAAATCAAAAGTGTCATCAGCATATTCTAAGTTTGAACCATCATAGATTTTTTCCTCTAAATAACCCAAAGAGGGATATCCATTAAATGTTAGATCTACACCGATCACTTTTTGTTTCAAGTATGAGGTTATTCCGATTTTTCCTGATCCAATCTCGATTATAGAAGGGTCTCTCTCTCATCTTCGCCTTTTTGATTATTCTAACGATTTCTCTGTACCTTATATGCCTTCCAATATCCAGGTTCGCCAAAAACCTAAAAATCATCCGTTTGAGCCCGTTCGGAAAATCCTCATTAAATCCTAGCCAGTTTTTAATTAATAATCTAATTGCATCCATCTCGTCAACTATTAGAGAAAAAAACCTTAAAAATCATCGATGTATGTACTTCGATAGTCAAGTCACCGATGCTCATATTACCTCGCATACCAAGTAGCAACCAATTATCTATCAGTCTGCCTTCGAAATTATATATTCCACAAATACCATACACAAAATATTATTGTGCATCTTGAACTAATGTTTTCAATACATTGATAACATCCTTTGTTATCTTATCCCATGACAGGTTTCTTGAAACGCTAATGCCTTTTCTAATCTTATCTTCCGATTCTCCCTTAATCACCCTCTCTATAGCATTGATGAAATCATGCCTATTATGACAAACATCCAAACAAGCCTCATAACGCTGTATTGCGTCAATGCCAGTCGCAACAACAGGAACTCCGGCAGCAAAATATTCGCAGATTTTCAATGGATTAATAGTCTTCGTCCAATCACTTATCTCGAACGGAGCGATTGCGACATCAAAACCGCAAAGATATTTCAAAAGCTCCTCACGTGGCACCCAGCCAAACATATGGAACTGTGGATAGGTCATTAACCTTGCAATGTCTGATTTAGAGTTACCTGCATAATCACCGACATATACAAAGGACCAAATAGGCCTATTCTTAATAATCTCAGTTATCAGTTTGAAGTCATACCCCTTCTGAAGTGTACCCATCATGCCAACAACAGGCCTTGGTAGGTCTTTTATTTGCGGAGCAACATCTATAGATCCTGTTCTGCATTGACTGAACAATTCATACATAACGCCATTTGAAATGAGCCTTGTATTCTTATTAACGGCACACAACCTCTCATAAAGCGTGTCAGCAGTCACAAAATTAAGATGAGCGTTTCTTGCAAGTTTTAGTTCCAATAATTTAGTCCTCCTGATGCTCTTTCCCGTTGCCCTGTTATATGTCATATCATCATAGCACTCATAAACAATATAAGACTCCCCTCCACATCCTTGATATAAATAGTGATAAGGATGAGTCATCCAAGCAACCCGAGGGGCGGTCATATTTAGAGATATAAGGGCTTTTTTAATCTGATTAGCAATTTGCCTCCTGATATTCATTTTCAACGGATGGAAATAGGAAGCTAAGACCAAATTACCTAAAATAGATGGTCTGATGATATACAGGTTTTGGTCTATCTTTTTAGGACGTTTTATTGCGGAAAACGAAAGGTCATTTTTATTTTTTCTTCCAAACCAAGACTGAGGGAAAGACCGATATCGTAGAACAACCAATACATTCCCGATTCCCTGCATGGCTTTTGCAATGCCTTTTATGAATGGCAGTCTATGAGCGTGTGCAATACACTCTGGTCCAAGACCGGCAGCATTGGTATACATTATTATGTCAAATTTCTTATTGTTCATTTTGTACTTACTAATTTGGTTCACCGACAAATACAAATAAATGAACTTATCATTTGATCAAGCTATTATATATAGAAACAATGCGAGAGGTAACATGATCTAAAGTAAAATTATCAATAACCCTTTGCCGACCAACTTCTCCAAGTTCTTTTCTAAGCCCTTCATTATCCACCAGCCTTTTGATATGTTGACGCCACCCTTCACCATCTTTTGAATCAACCAGGTATCCTGTCTTTCCATGGCCCACCACTTCCGGCACACCATCTACGTTTGAGGCTACAATAGGAATTTTTGTTGCCATTGCCTCAATCAATACTCTTCCAAAGGGTTCCTTAAAAGATGGAAGTAAAAAAACGTCTAAGGCGTTGTAAAACGATGGCATGTCTTCAACAAAATCAAGAAGGAGAACCTGATCTTCAAGTTTATTATTTGCTATAAAGGCTTTTATTCTCTCGTAATAGTCAGATTCTGGGCCAATTTTATTGTTCCCGGCAATTAGGACCTTATAATTTCTATTTTCAATCAAAATTGAATGTATAGATTTCAATAATTGGAACTGGCCTTTTTCTTCAATAATACTGCCAGCCATTCCCATTACAAAATCATTATCTGTAAAACCGTAATTTTTCCTTGTAGCGCTACGTTTCATTCTATCAGGTTTAAATAAATTGACATCAATGCCGTTATAGACAACCTCCACCCTTTTCTTGAATCCTGTAGCACAAATGAATTGATGGCACGTATGCTGTGAATTGCAAATTACCACCGTTCCAAGACAATAGAAACTTTTCCAAGTGTATTGACTATTCACGAAACCGCGAACATGGAGCACATGTGGGATCCGAGATAATTTAGCAGAAATAACGCCATACTGATTATCCCAAAACATATTACTGTGAATCAGTTTAATTCTGTGTTTTTTAATAATATTTTTTAAAAATATGATAGTCCGAATGAAGGGAAGAGGATTCTTATAATGACAAGTCTCAAATGGGAATGTGTATGCCTCGATACCCATGCCTTGCAACCTTTGAAGTAACGGACCTTCTCCTCCCAAAACAACTACCGGCCAATAACCAGTACCCTCCAATGACCCCATTAATTCCTGGAGGCTCACCTCAGCGCCACCTATTTCACTGATCCTATTTAGATATAAGATGCTTTTGGTATTATCCACCGATAGAACCCTGTCTGTTTATGTCGACCTACAATTCTTTGGTATTTAATGAAAATATCTTCACATGACTTCTGAGAGTAAAGTTGCAGCCCTTTGTGCAATCTTGCTCCATGAGAAATTCTCTACTGCATGAGCTCGGCCAGCATTGCCCATTTGATCCGCGATATCCTTTCTTCGAATCAAATAAGCAATTGCATTTGCTATATTATTTTCGTCTTCAGCATCTACGATTAGGCCGGTTACATCGGGAATGACAGCATCACTTTGCCCCCCCTTTGAGCCGACGATTATAGGCTTTCCACATGCTGATCCCTCTATAGCTACAATACCAAAGCTCTCGTAAGCACCATTATCAATAATTGATGGTAGAATAACAATGTCTGCCGCTTGAAATAATTTCTTCACAATCTCACTGCCGGCAGGTCCTATTAAAGAAACATGTTCATCAAGATTTAGTTCATCAATGTTACTCACTAAATTCGTATTCTCTGGTCCATCGCCCGCAATGATGCATTTTACTAAAATGCCCCAATCACGAAGCTTCCCAATGGCCCTTACAATATTTTTCTGGTTTTTCTTGGGTACAAGTCGCCCTACATTAATCACGAAAGTTACTCCGTCTGCATGATATTTCAAACGAATTTTTTGGATCGCTGACTGATTGATAGAAGGAATGAAAAAATCGGTATCGACTCCCGGAGTAAGTATTCTTATTTTCTCTGCTGGAAATCCTTTTTCTATTAATAGTTGCTCCGTATACTTGCTGTTAGCCAAGATCAGGGTTGCGTGTCGTAGTAGTTTGTGTCCTGATATTCTGTTCACTTCACTTACACCTGCAATACCAAGATTTCCGTCATGGCAAAGAACAGCATAAGGAATTCGAAAAACCCACTTGAATAACAAAACGGGAAGTCCCCTCGTAGCCATCACGTGCCCAAGGAACAAAACATCCGGTTTCATCCTCACAACCTGTCTAAATACCTGCCAAAAAATGCACACTGAGCTGAATCTTTTGGGCATTGAATAACGAATTATAGGATATTCTTGGTTCTTATCATATTCGTTAGATTCTGGGATCTCGTTCACAATAACTCTAACGTCATTACCCCTCTTTGCTAATCCTTTGCTTAATTCGGATAAGAATACAGCTATTCCCCCTGCCATAGGAGGAAAATCTTCAGTGATTATTATTAACTTCATAGGACAATGTCTATCAAATTGCTCCATCCCTTCAGCAAACGCTTCTTGAGCCTTTCCCAATCCTTCTTGATCCATTTCCGTTTTTCGTTTTTTATCTGCTCCATCTGTATACTTGAACCTTTTCTCTTTCTCAATATACATTCCACATAAGATAAGTATTCGCTCATTTTCCTAAAATATACTAGCGGTTGTAGTAGTTTGTATTCGGAACGAAAATATAAGTCTGCCAACTCACAACTCTTTTGGCTCAGAAGAATGTTTAGAAACCGCTCGATTGTGAGTCGATTGAGGCCGGAACGGTATCGATTTTCCCAGTCCGCTTGCAAAACCCAAAAGTAATTTTCTTTAGCCGCTACAATTCTTGCCGCCTTAACAAGAGTGTCTTCAGAAAAAAATACATGACACCACGGAGGATAGAGTGTATAAAGCATGTGATATCCTCTCGGAGAACAATAAGCAGGAAACTCAAAGAAGAAATATCCCCCTTCTTTCAATACCCTAAGGGCTTCTTGAATTGCCTTTTCAGGGTCAGAAACATGCTCCATAAAATCGTTTGCAACAACTATATCCACGCTTTTTGAGTCCAACGGAATTAAGGTGGCATCGGCCCCAAGAAAAGCCAATTTGTCACAATCACTATACTTCACTTCTATGTGGCGTTTGGCAGAAAACAAGTATGCTGTTTCAATTTCCAAACCAAGAGCCAGTTTCACATTCATTCTGCTATATGTAAATGTCGCTCCACCAAGATGACATCCAAGGTCTAAAACAACTTTGTCTTTGAAATCTACATGTTTAAGATAAAGATTTCGTGCATAAACATTCCCCTTCTTAATTTGCGTCTCAAAGTAATCAATCGTAACTGGATCAGTTGGGGTAATAAGATTTCTGGGATTCGGATTGCGCGAACAAGGTCTCTTAGGTTTAGGGAATACCCTATTAAGGTTGGTCAAGATCAGCGTGGCGATATCCATTTCTCAACTGAATACTATTCTGGTTCGACTTAAATCGATCAGCGGCCAAAATTAATGGGTTCTAATGTGTTTTATATCTAAAAGTTTCATGTAAATTTCCTATTTTTATTTTTATCTCTTTAATAGGTTCAACAAATATTTTTCGAAACCATACAGTCCAATATATTTTCGCCATTATAGGGCTAAGAAAATTAGGCACTCCAATACTATGAAAAAGCCGCTGTGTATCATCCAGATGAGCCTCCTTTTTTACAGTAAATGTATGCCACTTCACTTTGCTATTAGCCAACTTATACAACTTTCTCCTTTCACTTATTGACAATTCCGGAGTTTCAAAGATTGGATCATTTACCCAATGAGAGGCTTCACTAATGAATTTGACAGGATCTTTCCTGAAATAGTTATTATTTTTGACCCACTCGTAGAGCTCAGTATTCGGAAAAGGTATAAGGTTATAAAATCTTACATCATACACCGGATACTTCGTAGCTAACCTTAAAGAATCCTCGATGTCTGCTCTGGTTTCTCCAGGAGAACCCAGCAGGAAAAAAAGAGTGACTCTATAACCCAAATCACATGCATCACTAATTGCACTCTCAATTGTCTCAATCTTTTCTCCCTTACATAGTGTTTCGAGAACCTTGTTATTCCCTGCCTCAACCCCAAACGCTATGTCTGAAAATCCCACGTCTTTCATTCTTGCAAGGAGACTACGGTCTACCGTGTCGGCCCTCAGACCATTTCCACATGATATTTTCAGCCCTTCCAACCCTTGAGATTCAATTTCATCGCATATTTCCCAAACTCTTCTTCTGACTAATGAAAAGTTGTCATCGGCAATTCCAAATTCTCTATATCCCCTATCATACCAATGTCGAATTTCATTTACGACGGACTTGGAACTTCTGGTTCTTAATTTTCTACCAATGGCTAAATGTACAGGACAATATATGCAGTCATAAGGACACCCACGTGACGTTACGATATTCATGAAACGAATATATTTTCCTAATTCAACTTTTGCATAGGTAGGATATCCGTTCTGATCCAAATCTTTAATAAATTCCCTATCTCCATTGTAAATAATATTTCCCTTATTATTTCTAAAAATTAATCCTTTTATACTTTCTATCGCTTTATTATCCCGGCATAATTCTACAATCGTATCTTCCCCCTCAAGTGTTACTCCATAATCTGTACCCTGGCACCCTTTTAAAACCTCTTTTCTTAAGGTAGACAAATGCGGGCCACCTACAACAATTGGAATATGAGGATAAATATATTTTATGGAATCAATCATTCTATATGTATGTTTGAAACCAAATGACATCATGCTAATTCCTATTAGCTGAGGATCGAATTCCTCTATCTCCTTTCTTAGCTCGCTACGTCTATATCCAAGCCCCATATCAATAATTTTATTTTGAATATCTGCCTTGCTCAGGGCCTCAGAGATATAGGCAAGACCAGTGGGCAAAAATCGATTATCATAATGCGACCCATAATAAAAAGGCTTAATCAATAATACATTCTTAATATGGGACATTGGCTATAACCAATTTCATTGCCGTCCGGGTAATTTTTTAGAAAGGATTATAACGCCACGATATCATAGGTAAATATCGGAAGTTTTGTTTTTGAGATTAAATCCCTAAAATTCTCAAAATTATCATTTTCGGCCAGATCTTGTTCAGAAAACAGATAATAGGTGAATGCGCCAAGTAACGATCTATGTCAAGCAATTCGGAATCGAGATAAAGGTATGCACCCATTTGGAGGAGATTTTGACGTGTGCTTATTTCTTCTTCTATACATATTCTATTTCTATATACGTATATAGAATTTCTTCATATGCATTACATCGGTCCGGGGTAGAAAGAAGTTGATCAGAATAGGTCTGATAAGACTCCTTTTCACAGATAGCGGCAAGCTCATACAATTTTTTGCAAATCGTTGAACTCAAAGAAAGGCCTCTCTATATGTCTTCTTCTATGTCTAAACTCTGAGGCACTTCCATGAGCAATATATTTTAGATTACCCCATATATTCCATGGGTCGTGACGTGCCAAGCCATAGATTATTTTACCAGCCTTCATGAAGATCAAATAATTCCGTGAACCAACTCCAGGCTGCTTTAGCTTCCACAATATCTTCTGGTATGCTCTGATCCTGTCCTTTAAAGGAAATTCCGGTGTTTCGAAGGCCACACGTAATTGCCCGTCATCACCAATTTCCCCTGCATATTGATGGGCCTGTTTATAATCATAGTACGTAGTACCATGCTCCTGCACCCAGTCATAGGCCCTAGTCCCTGGATAAGGTATAAGCAAAGACCAGCCCATTACATCAAATCCCAACTGTTGTGCTCTTCTAAAACTATCCATAACAGTTTTGTATGTTGATCCAGGAAGCCCAATAATAAATGACCCTTCAATACGTAATCCATTTCTTTTGGCTATTTTTATTGCGTTACCGATATCATCAAGGGTCTCACCCTTGTTCACATTTGGAAATACATCAGGTGATAATGTCTCAACCCCTATCTTAAGGTCATAAAACCCAGATTCTTTCATAGTCCTAATCATCTCATCATCAATGGGTTTGGCACGCAGACCGCTACTTGTTGTCCATGGCATATTGATTTTTTCTTTTAAAAGCAACTCGCAAAATTGTATCACCCGTTCCCTGGTGAGGTTAAACACTGGCTCGCAGATGTTGAAACATTGTACTCCGAAATCAGCCCTTGCGAATTTGAGTTCTTCTATAGCCAAATGAAAATCACGGCCCCTCCATTTGGAACGCATGGTAATAGGGTTACAAAATATGCATTGGAACGGACAGCCCCTGCTTGTAGATACACGATATGAGTATGTAGGTGGAACTTTTTTCAACCCAAAAAGGCGAAAGTCAGGAAACGGCAGTTTGTTGAGATCGGTTTCCCACCATTTCCGAGGCGGATTGTTTTTAATTTGTCCATTATCCCTGTAAATAAGGCCCTCAATCTGACTGAGTTCTCCGTTTTTTTCCAGGCAATCCAAAAGTTGAACAATTGTTTCTTCTCCGTCTCCCACAACGGCAAAATCAATCCTTTGGCCATCCTTCAAAACATCTTCTTTCTCAAAAGCAATCTGTGCCCCACCAACCGCGATATAGCCATTATAGTAGTCTGCCAGCTGCTCCACTATTCTCTGCATTGTAACATAAGTTGTACACATCGCCGTTATGCCAATCATATCAGGATTATACTTGCTGATAAATTCAGGCAGCACCTCTTTGTAGTTTGATATGCGCCGGTTGTTTAGATCAAGCACAAATACCTCATGTCCTGCTTTATGAACAGCAGCAGAAAGCCATCCAAGACTGGTATTAAGGTTTCCCCCGGCGCGCACATAAGGGTCAATCAACAGCAAGCGCATCTAATATCCCCGTTCTCAATTTCCCCTCTGAGCTACGATATAATAATCGTCGTAAAATTTACAGAAGTTCTTGAATTTCATATGGTGATACATAGTATGATTTTTCAGGATTTTCATTCCGTTCCTCAAGATTATTTTCTCAATAAATATCGGACGATATCGGTGATAATAGTGTTTCCTCCATATATCAACAAAATTCTTTGGCGGAGGAAAATGGATAATCAAAATACCATCTCCTGTTAAGCAACTTATCAGATTTCTAAATATGGTCTTAATCCTACTTGGGGGGATATACTGTATCACGCCAAATGACAATATTACGTCGACCTTATTCCGAAATTGACTGGCAAAGCTATTGTCATACATATCCCCGCAAATCAGCCTTGCGGATGGAACGTTTTGCCTTGTTCTAGATTGTAGCACGTGCTGTGCCGGATCAATTCCGATCAACTCGAAGCTGCTGTCTAAGAACATTTTTAAGTATCTACCTGTACCACATCCATAATCCAGAATCACCCCCTCAGGTTTGAGTTCTGTTACGTCGTGGAAAATATCCTTTCTAAATTGCTCATATTGAGGATGGGCTTCATCACAATAACCATCAACCTGTCTATCACTGACACCTTTGTTCTTCGCTCTTGCATTATAAGGTTCAGCAAAGTTATAGTCATCTCTTCCTGTGATAGTCTTGAGCCAATTAGTCCACGGAGTGGCAATATCTTTAACCTTCAGCTTTATACTCAACGGGATTAGTGTTTTTAGCGCCTTCATCTTCATCTCCCCCGCAAGATATCCAGGCTTCGGGGGCCGCAGTTAAACATCAAATCAATAATTGAAAGCTTAGGGAGGAAGGGACCGAACAGCTGGTCGTATATGGGGTGTTGAAAATTGTCGTAGATGACTAAAATGCCTTCGTCTTTAAATCCTTCACCTTCAAGGTATTTCATTCCACTGGGGCCTGAAAGGTATGTATCAGCACCGACAGCCTTACATATTTCGACTAATAATTTTGTACCTTCACCATAGACATGAATGGAAGAGGCCTTGGTAATTTTGGTCTCAATATCAATTGTCTCAATAATAAACTTTATAATGGCTTCGTTTAAATCGACCAATCTAGAAAAACCTTGAACCGTATAAACTCTTTGAAAGAATTCACTGAACATTTTAAAATATGGTGCCTTGCTGTAATTTTGTGAAATCGAATGCCAGTGTTTTTTCTGCCAATTCACATTATTATTGATTTCGACGTCACGCGTTGACTGACCAAGTCTATTCTTGGTGAATACGGGCACAGTCAACCACATTGCACCATTAGGTGTCTTTATTCTATTACGATTTTGAAACCCATTTTTTGTGAATGGTACGTTATCGAGAGATACAAATATGTCACTTTGCGCGATCTTATGAAAAAAACCTAACCAAGGGATATAATTGGGTTGATGTATAGCGACAATCATTGAAACTAATCCTCCTCCAGGACAGCCTTCAACTCTCTTATGATCGTCTCAACCTCGTCATCCTTTAAGGATGGATAAATGGGTATTGAAATGGCAGAATTAGATACTGCTTCAGTATATGGAAAATCCTTCGCATGTAATCCCAAAAGATGATGTAAGGGCTGAATCACTCCGTAGCCGCAGGCTATCTCTTTTTCCATCAACTTTGCCCTCAACTCGTCCGGGTTCTTTTTTGTCCTTATCACATATCTGTAGTAAATATGCTCCCTGCCTTCCGGAACAGAGGGTCGTATGATACCGCAGTCAGATAATTCGCTACAATAATAACTTGCTATCTCTTTCCTTCTTCTTATGAAATCAGGTAGTTTTGATAGCTGACTAATCCCTGATGCAGCCTGGAAGTCTGTCATCTTGTAATTATACCTTATCTTATAATTTCTTTTGCCCCCATAATCCCTCAGGTCTCTTATTGCTGCAATCTGTTCAGCGGAATTTGTGAGCAACATTCCCCCTTCACCAGTGGTCATCATCTTTGTGGCATAAAAGGAAAAAATGGATAATGCACCGAAACTGCCGGTCAGTTTAGTTCTGTAGGAAGAACCCAAGGACTGGGCACAATCTTCTACGATTGGAATACCAAGATCCAACAAACCTTCCATATCAGCAGATAATCCAAACATATGCGGGATTATAATGGCTTTTGTTGTTGAATTTATATTTGCCGCTACTGCAGAGATATTTATGTTAAAGTCCTCCTCATTGATATCAACAATCTTGGGTGTTGCTCTTGTATAGGAAACAGCATTTAACAAAGCACTGCAAACATAACTGGGCATAATGACTTCATCACCCTCACCGATATACAATGCCAATAAGGCTAAATGTAAAGCAGCGGTACCCGAATTGGTCGCTACCCCTCCCTTAAGCCCAATGAAGTTGCTAAACTTATCTTCAAATTCTTCAACCTTGGCCCCCTGGGAAATATGTGCTGATTTCAAGGTTTCCAGAACAGCCTTAAAATCCTTACTATCTAAAGTAGGCTTTGAATGGGGAATCATCTTATAGTTAAATTCGAAATTCGAAGCACCCCAGTTAAATATATGAAATTTAACGGGGCAGGCAAAATTCGACCTGCCCGCCACCTGTCTGCTTGTGTCCTGCTATTGCAACCGGATCACATTGGCCCGTCCGATGGTACCTTGCAGCGATGTGGGTGCTAAGGCAAGGCAGGCGGGTATTCGGATTTCATCACGCCAAACATAATTGTTCGCCGGACAGAGTGAATATTTTCTGTCAAAAAAATACGAATATCAGAACCTGGGTACTATATTCTTATGATCCATCTTATCACCTGACAAACTTCAGCAACGGCTGCCTCTTCTTCTCTAGCGAATTATCCACCTTATTGCCTCGAATGCCTCTGCATATTTGACGGCTATCTGTGAGCCTCTAATCCTTGCTAAATCCCAGGTAAACTCTTCACTGGAATAGATTCTACTGCTCTGTGATTTATAGCACTTTAGAGCCTCTATCTTTCGCTTCATCTGTTTTTCATTTAATGATACAAGTAGATTTGTGGTGAAGGACAGATTATTCCAGGGTATTTCGTAGCCTATTATAGAATTTTTTTTAAATGCTCTAAAACCCTCTTGAGAAACTACCTGGTGGTCCTGGTGAGTATCTGCAGTAGAGGGAAGTAATACAATCTCTGGCTTTACTGTATTTTCTAATTCAACCATATTCTCTAATATTTCCTGTCTATGAGCTAGAAAATCTCTCACAGGGTAATTAAAGACAAGCAAATTGTTAGGTGGTATACCTAAAATTTTGGTAGCATCTTTAACTTCTTTCTTAAGTATATCACTAGGAAACCCTTTTGGGACAGACTTTTCTGCTGAAGAAAAAGCAACATAATGCACCTCTTTTCCTTCATCTAGCCATTTACTTATTGAGCCACCGCAACCGAACTCGCCATCATCTGTGTGGGGTGAGAGGACTAAAATTTTACTAAACATATCTCTGTGATTGCCTAAGTTGCTGGATATTTTGGATTGGTTTGCTGTAATATGCTAATGATTTTCTTTGAAGCGGTGCCGTCTCCGAATGGGTTATCAACAACCGGGGCAAAGATCTTCCCGCTCATTTCTTGAACACTTTCAAGGATCCTGTCCTTTTTATGGCCGGCCAGGATATTATAGCCGAGATCGAATATCTCTTTATATTCCGTTGTATAATCTAAGGTAACACACGGTTTAAGCGCATAGAAGGCCTCCTTCAGGACACCGGAAGAGTCCGTGAGTACCATTTTGGACTTCAATAGCAAGTTAATAAAATCAAAATAGCCCACGGGATCTATTAACTTTATATTCCTAACTCTGTTCAATTTTGAATAAAGACCAAACCGCATCAAGAATTTTTTGGCCCTGGGGTGAATCGGGTATACAATACTGTGATCTATCTCAATCAGTGCCTCTACAATTTCGCTTACCTCATTTTGATGATCCACCGTTTCCGCCCTGTGCATTGTCAGGAGAAAGAAATCAGGCGGCAGATTGAGCCTGTCCAGCCCATCCGAACCAGCTTGAACCTTTTCCTTACTCTGAAGAAACATATCGTACGTAATGTCACCTGTAAAATAGATTCTGGAGTCAGGAATGTTTTCAGCCCTGAGGCTGTCGGCGGCTCTTTTAATCGGGCAGAATAGATAATCAGAGCAATGGTCGGCCACAAGTTTATTCATCTCCTCGGGCCGCCATATGTATTCCCTCATACCGGCTTCAATATGGCCGGTCGGGATATGGAACTTGTATGCAGCCAACGCCCCTGCCAGTGTGGTGTTGGTATCACCTGGAACCAGAACCACATCCGGTTTTTCAGTCAATAGTATGGGGTCCAATTTTTCTAACATCCTGCCCGTCTGCACCCCGTGAGTACCCGATCCCACTTCGCAATTATAGTCAACTGCTGTGAGGCCAAACTCTTTCAGAAATGTGCCCGACATCTCCCAATCGTAATGCTGCCCCGTGTGGACCAGCACCAGAGATATATCAGGTTCTTTTGATATCTCCTTCACCAAAGGCGCACATTTTATGAAGTGGGGTCGGTTACCCATAATTAGCATCACCTTCATCGCTTTTCCTTTCTTACCGCAGACCCACCCCAGTACGATCTTCTAGACCTACCCCAGAGGAATAGCCGCTGGATTCCACAGGGCGCAGCATATTTCTCTGGGGCGGCTAACTTCTCTTCCTCAACAGATCGTCCAATATTGTTGCCAGTACGCCGGTCTGCCTCTTGCGCTCAAATGTCTGTATCACCGAAATATCCATATCTCGATCTAACATACCGTTTTTATGGGCCTTATACATCGAATAAATGGCTTTTTCGATTGCATCTACATCCGTTGGTGGGACAACTTCGCCGGCGTTACAGTTACGTATAAGCTCCGCAATCTCACCTTTAACAGGCGCGAGAGCCAGAATCGGCTTCCGTGCAGCTAAATACTCGAACCCCTTGGTAGGCAAGCAATGATCCGTAGCACCGGGGCACTCCTTGATTTCATGCTGTACCAACAGGGCTGCAGATGAAGTCTTCAAATATGATAGTGCCTCACTGTGGGGCAGGTGAGGAAGATCATCTACGATATCATTCAAGTTTTCTTCCTGAATCCAACGGGGAATTTGCCGCATCAGTCTTGAATTAGATCTCACTTCCCCAATATGAATGAATCGTATCTTACCCCGCAGATATTCCTTCCCCCTCAGCAACTTACCTAATCCTCTTAAAAAATATTCCGGAGTATCCGTGATCGTCCAGCTTCCCAAATAAGTTATCACAAATGTCCCATCAGTAATTTCAGAATATTCACTTTGGCTTCCTTTTTCTGATAAAAGGAAATCGTCAGGATCATAACCATTAAAAACTACATGTGTTTTTGTACGTATTTTTGGCCCAAAGACGTCAACTATGTCTTCTCGCATGCGCTTACCCACAACCGTAATCGCATCAGCTTTTCGAACAATGATTTTGTCTAATATCTTGTCAGATGCTAATCTTAGGGCATTGCCATGTCCAGTGAACCAGAGAATCAAAGGGAAACTCCGGGTCAAATCTCTATAATCGACGACCCATGTTTTGCCTGTAACCAACTTAAGCAGCAGGCCAACAACAACAGCCTCTTGATTTGGATAGGAGGTTAAAATAATGTCAATATTTTCCTTCCTAATTAATCGCAACCCCTGTAAGAATGCAGGTAAGAGCCATGGGAAGTCAAGGTAATGGGCCAACCGATAAAGCAACCCTTTACGAGTTTCTCCCAATGCCTTATGAGGTCTTTTGCCAGATGTCTTAGTTGTGCCTGAGCATCTTTTGTGATTGTTCTTAAGATGCCATTCAGAAACTCGGTGTACCGCCACACTTGACCGCACGTTTTTGTTCAACGAATAATCAACACCAGTGTAATGGTGCATCTGTTTGGTCAATACAACCGGGTGCCAACCATATGAAGGCAGATACTTCGCAAACTTCCCAAGTCTTTTAGCTCCGGGATGGATGTCGGGGGGAAAATGAAAGGTGATCAGGAGGATTTTCCCTCCCCTCTCTTTCGACCCCTTATTGTTCATGCCGGCTTTCCCACATTTAATGTCGCACTGCTTAACGGTGCTTAGACGGTTATTCTAAATCAAATTTCGGGTTCATCTCTTTTTCAATTCTTTTCTGCAGTTCTATTTCCGCTTCCTCTGCTTGTTCCTTTGATACCCTATAATATTGTCTCCCCTCGGCTCGGGTTTGAGGGATCGTCTCATATTTGTCTCTACTTATCATTTTTAAGCCTTTAACAATGAGCTTGGCGGCAATATAGGTTGCCCTTTTGCGAAGGATATCGATATTATCACCCAGGTAAAACGGAATCGGTTCTCGAACTAAAATAGGTCCAGTATCTACTCCATCGTCCACAAAATGGAGAGTAACGGCTAAAGGCCCTTTCTCGATAATAGTCCAGCGAACTACATCCATACCCCTGAAAAGAGGCAGATAACCGGGATGTGCGTTCAGTGTACCGATAGTGGGAATATCTAAGATGTGCTGGCGTATTATAGGTGCACCAGCAAGGATAAGTAAATTTGGCTTTACAATTTCACGAAGCAAAGATGCTGTTTCTTTAGAATTGATATTTTCTACATAATGAATAGTTAAATTATGCTTTCTTGCCATCTCTGAAATCTTGATCTCTTCTTGTGGTGAATTAGTAGGACATAGGATATTTCTCATTCTATTTAATAAACCTTTTAGAACCCTAACAGGATTAAAAAATAAGGAAATATAATTTCGGCTGTAAGGAATTTTTTTTTGAGATATCAAGCCAACAGGACAAATATCATGGCTCAACATGTCTTCTAAAACAAGCTGTGCCTCTAAATTTGCCTCATTGTATATAATGGCAACCCTAAAATCTGAATAGAAACTCAATGTTTTAATTCCATTTGTTTAAATATTTGCTCTCTTTGTAAAAAATGATTAGCTATATCTATTAATGGCCCAACATAGCATTCTTTATCTGAACATATAATGGGAAGAAAATGCCTGTAAACTTTAAACCATAACGGATACCACCAATCTCTCCACATATAGCTATGCCAATCTAATATGGATAAACCTCCATTGATTTTAATCTCTTCAATATGTTTAAGAACTGAAGATACAGCTTGTTTGAGATCTTTGAATCTATGTTCAAATAAAACAGCTCCGTCCATTATTGTAGTTGGCATTTCCAAAACCATCAAAGGCCTTTGTTTTTTTATATAATAAGGAAAATATGGGAACGCACATCCTCTCCTGAAACCAATTACATCATTGAAAGCCATGGAAACATCATATTTAAAATCTAAGCGTTCATGGATAGCTAAAGTATTTTCAGCACAATTATCCATCCTCCAAAAATGATGCCTTAATCCAAGCACCTCTTCTCCAAGTTCTTCTTCAAGTACCTCTTTCTGTAATTTAAATGAATTCTCATCATGCCATGCATTGTAACTAGGGTGCAGACCGATCTCCCATCCTCTTTTAGCCACTTTACGGATAGCTTTTTGCACCATGGGACTAGAAATATCATAAGATATAGAAAAACCATCATTGTCAAATTTTGACCCAAAAAAAACGTTGATCTGACTGAATATTTCTCCTCAAAGTTCATGATTGCATCATAATTATTAGAATAATCGGGAGAGAAAAGCAAATTCAAACTTCTCAAAATGACCCGCCTTAGATCCAATGGGTTTTTTCTGGTCATGATATAATGCTGCCAAACATTTTGTTTCCAAGATGTCCCACAATGATCCACATCGTGTGATAGACCCACAGCATAAGTTTTGCCTTCGGGATAAAGTGAAACCCCGGGTTCTAGTCGATATTGTTGCTCTAATATTTTTTTGAAAAAATTTACGTATCGGTTTAAAAGGGGAAAATCATGCAGTCCATTGAGGCCAAGAAAACACACATCAGGTAAAGGGCGACCGTGAGAATCTCTGGGAGTATCATAAGGTTCAACCAAACCACTCAGGAAATACCAGAAAATAAATGGTAAATCATAATTAATATGATTATTTCGAAAAAGAGTAAGTCTTTTATCATGTAAACATACAGGAACTGGTAGGTTTTCTATTTTTTTAAATTTTGGTTTATATCCATTCTTCCAAAAAGAAAGTTCCTTTTTTATATGTAGGATATTTTCTCCTGGACTATCAAGATCTGGAGAATACCTGATTTTTATTTTCCTTTTATCATTAATTTCCTGTTTTCCGAAAATTACCGGATACCCACACAGATGAAACAAAGTTCTAAATGCATATGTTTCTTTATCACCTAATAAACCCTCAACTAAAACAACCTTCATCTTCATCAAATTGTCAGAAATAAATTGGTTTAAATAGGATTACTACTCCGGGTTATTAAACATTGATCTTTACACCAAACTTTTATAAACATCCTCAAGGATATTAAAATTCTTATCCCAGTCCGCTCTCTCACGGGCAACTTGTAAGTTCCGTTCTCCCATCTCCTTTTGAGGCTGAGGACTTTCTAATAACTTAACGAGTGCTTCGGCGAGTCGGGTCTCATCCTTCCTTGGTACAATATAACCGTTCACCCCATGTTCTATCCACTCAAAGTAGGAAGGTACATCCGTGACAACCACCGGCAACCCGCAGGCCATCGCTTCCAATAGTGAAGCTGAAGTCCCATCACTTAAGGAGGTACTCACATAGACATCAGCCGCCTTGAGATGTTCGGCCATCTGTATTTCGTTGAGCCAACCGGCAAAGTGGACAACATCATCCAGACCCAGTTCGGAAACCAACTCTCGATACTCATGTTCCAATGGACCAGTTCCCACAAGGATTACTCTTACATCGGGACGCCTTTCAAATACAGCCGGTACAGCATGAATAAGGTACTCAACGCCGTGCACTCTGATGTCGAAGTTTCGCGTACAGATGAGCACCTTCTTATGATCCCACCCGAGCCTTTTTCTAACTTCTCCAGAACATTCAGGACGAAACGTTTTTAGATCGATCCCCCATGGGAAAACAACGATCTTATTCGATGGACAACCAGACAGCTTAATAATCTGATCCTTGACCGACTGGGCATCACACGTGATCATATCCGCCCTTCGCAAGGTAAAGCGGGCCCTCCACATGGCCAAGGTCGAATCGTAGGGCCTGATTAAAACATCAGAACCCCAGGGCATAGAAAGAGTCGGGTGGAAGCCGCTTAGGGCCCCAAGGAAGCCATGATCCTGAACCCACCCCGTGTGCAAAACATCCGGTTTAATGATACCAAACAATTTGCGCAGATGCCAGGCTGTCTGCAACATTACTAAGTGCTTGAAGCGATGCATGGTATAGTAATCATAGAAGTAGTTTCTCACACCTTCCACTTCAACAGGCTGACGCGGATGGTATGAAATAAAGTGAGGCTCGTGACCTCGCTCCACCATTTTTTCTAAAAAACGTCTGTCGTAAACACTATTTCCTTGAGACAGATAAGCAATTCTCATATTAGTAAATCCAAAACTCAAATATTACAAATAATACCAAACAAGTTGCTGACCGGAACTTAAGACGTCATTCCGTGATTGGGTTATTGGGTCAATCGAAACTATCGCTTGAATTCCAAAATCCAGATTGGAAAATAACAAATGTACCTTTAGTTCATAGTCCTGGCTTTCACTCCTTCTCGCAGCTTCACGAAGTCAGGGTGAGGAAACGCCTGTACCGGCCTTTCCCTGAGGGATTAGTAACTTTCTGGCCAATGCAGTTAATCGCCAGGCCAAAGACCTTACAAGGCGCTGAAGAAAATTAACGTTGTCATTAGTGGGCACTAAGGACCACAGATGCTTCAGGAAATTTATGAGAAAGAAATACCGGCGGTTGGCATAGACATACAAGCCAAACAGATAACGGTAGGCCTTCAGTCTCGAGGCGGATAGATCCGGCAACTCCTGCATGACATCCCAATAATAACTTGCCGAAGCCTCTTTCTTTATTATTCCCTCTCGCTGCATGGTTTTCCGAATCTCTGTCCCTTTGAAAGGCATCAAAATAGTAACGTGCATATAGTCTGGATCAACTTCTCTATTTAACGCAATAGTGTCCCAGATGGTCTCTTCCGTCTCTGTCGGCATACCGATCATATTAAAAACACCGGCTTTCACTCCAGCATTACGAATCAGCCGAAAGGTACGTACAATGGTTCCTCGACTCATCTCGCGATTCAATATATCACTCCTGATGCGGTCATTACCGGACTCTATGCCAATGCTGACCAGAATGCATCCAGCTTCCTTCAACGCCGTAGCCACTTCTTCATCAACGGTATTGGCGCGTATCTGACAGGCGAAAGGGAGGCTTATCTCTTCACCGTATACCTTGCAAAAATCAACCAATCGACGCTTGCCCAGGCCAATTATCTCGTCTGAAAATACAACCTCCTTTGAGTCATTCTGCGCCAGCACTGCCTTGATCTCCTCCATGACAGACTCGATCCCTCGATAGCGCACGAAAGGCCCCTTGCCTTTATACAGAGTCTGGAGCTGGTGGTTGATGCAGTAAGAGCACTTATACGGACAACCACGCCCGCTGATAAAGTTCGCTCCTCTTACCTGGGAATCCAGGAGTGCAGGGGCCAAAAGGCTTCTATCAGGCCAGGGCAATTGGTCCAGATCACTGATCAGAGGGCGAAGCGGATTGCAGTACACTTTTCCATTCAGTTTGACCCAAATATTTTCAATGTGCGTGATGTCCCTACCTTGCTGTAATCCATCAACCAATTCCAGAAACGCATGCTCTCCCTCTCCGAGACAGATCATATCTATAGGCTCTTGTCGAATGGTGAATTCTGGATCCACAGTGGGGTGCGGACCTCCCCAGATAGTGCGACACCCCTTTTTCTTAGCGAAACGAGATAACCCCAGGCACTCGTCAAAGGCTGTACTCATTACCGAGAAGCCGACTAGGTCGGGCTCAAAATCATCCAAAGTTAGGGCAAAAGCGCACCTCATTTCTGCTGGCGAAGGGTAGTATTCAGGTACTTGCTGATTGCACAAATTCCCGTAAAAGAGCCTCACTTCATGCCCTTCGCGCTTGGCCATTGCCGACAGATACAGCAGTCCGAGGGGGATTTCAGTGGATATTTTATGTGGATGGACCAGAAGCACTTTCAATATCAGTCTTCCCCACTTAGTTAGTCAAATCGTTGAGTAGTCTATTGGTTAAGTCCATGTTATCTTTTAATATTATAGGAATGTTATTACCATTTGACTATTGAAAAGCCTGTTTCCTATCATCGTCGCTCGCATATCACCTCAAAACATCAAGCAACGGAGTCAACACCTTGTCCCACCGCAGATCCTGTGCTTGAGCATACGCTTCATTACTCAATTCTTCCCAGGCGCCCCTGTCAAAGAAGCGTTCAATGACTTCTGAGATGTTCTCCTCAGTATAGGGAATGCATCCTCCCAGTTCATGTGGAAATTTCTCCCAGTCATTAAAAAGACATGGCAACCCAAAGGATAGGTATGTCAAAATCTTGCTTGAGAATGCGTTGCGCCTCAGTATTTCGGAAGTAACGGTGTTCAAGCCAAACTGGTATCGGGTCAATTCGTTATCCATATCCGGCATTGTCCCCATGTACGGCAGCCTATAACCCTTGGCCGGTTCGGGGGTTCCATAGACGTCCATAACATAGGGCAAATTTGAAGTTAGGCGGGACAATAAGGGCATGTTATTAAAATACCGCTCCAGCGACCCCAGGTACACAATCGCGGGCGGCAACCGGAAAACGGCCCTTTTGGATCGAGGTTCACAACCGCTCCATCCACCCCGGGGATTGGAGAGAATGTTAGGACCATCATATATGTAATTTCGGATGTATTCCTCATAGGTCTTCCAGGCAAATGTCACATAATCTGAAGCCTGAAAGACAGCTA